>CAXYYS010000150.1:0-1514 GCA_964293585.1 uncultured Acidaminococcales bacterium | reverse complement strand
AAAAACCCACCAGGTCTAATACCCATATTGAATCAAGTTCCATGCCTGAAACGCATACTTTAAAATTCCGGGGTTTGGTGGGAAGAGAGCCGGTCTACAGAAATTATAATGATCGCGGTTGCCCTTGCTAATGGATTTAAGTCAGCAGTAAAAAATTGTTTTTATAAAGAAAAAAGTGTATAATATTTCTAATAAATTTTTAAAAAATCTGGTTCCGGACTCCGGTAATCCCCTAGTTACGCTAAATTTTAAGGAAAGGATGCCTGCTGATCATGACTACGCTGCCTCCTCCTGACAAACAACTTCTCGTGGCAAACCACTATCAGGCTCTCATTGATAAGGTCCCGGACGGGCTGGGTATTCAGCACGAAGAACAAGGCCGGTTTATATTGGATTTCTTTAACGAAGCCTGGTGCCGTGCCCACCATTTTAGTCCTGCCTATGCTCACGAGCTGCTGCAAAAAAACACGCAGGATTTTATCTATCCTCCGGACTTGGAGAATGTGAAAAAAGAGTTTATCCAGGTTAATACGGGCACTAAGCAGGAAGGCCATTCCGTCTACCGGATTTATGGCGAAGATCAGAAGCTGCACTGGATTGAGATCAACTATCGCAGTGCTTACGAGGAAAACGGAATCTGTTACTATTATGCTTCTTATGTTAATCTGGATGCGCAGAAAGAGGCAGAAGCAAAGCTACGGGAATACCGTCTGCAGGAAAAAGAAAATGAGATTAATAAATACCGCCAGTCGGTACAAGACCTGCTGGCGGCCAATCCTAACTCCCTGAGTTCGTTTTATTTTAACCTTACCAGGAATACAGTTACTCCGGAACTGGGCAGGTCGTCCTATATTATTAAGCTCTTAACAGATCCGACACTGGATGGGCTGGTTGCCAAATTTATCAGGAATATACCGCATGCTGCGCAACAAAAAATGGTAAGCAACATCCTGGGCCGGAAACAAATGCTCGCTAATTTTAAGAAAGGCTTAACCAGATCGTCCTTTGATTGTCAATGGAAGGATGAAGAAGGTAACTATATCTGGGTCCGGACTTATGGAAACCTGTTCCAGAACCCGGTCACGCAAGATATTGAAGGTATCGGCTACACCGAAAATATTGACCGGGACAAGAATTGGGAACTAATCGTCGATGAACTTGTAGGCGTTGATTATGATTTTGTATCCCTGCTGGATTTACGGACCAAGAAGGTTACGGAGTATAGTAATAAAGGCAGAAGTTATTTTTCCGGTACCAATATTTCTAACGCTGACTATATGACGGCGATGGTAGATGCCGTTAATAATTTTATCCGGAAAGACAAGATTGAAGAAGCTATCAAGGCGCACAGCATTGACGCTATCACAGCAGCCCTGAAAGAGAAACATGTTTATAGTCTGTTCTTCCCGACGAACGATGGCCGGGAAGAAGGCTGGCGTATCAGTTATCTTAAAGGTTGCAGCTCTAAAGTTTTGATTGCCCGCAAGGATATCACCATGATCCGGGCCGAGGAA
>CAXYYS010000149.1:0-1540 GCA_964293585.1 uncultured Acidaminococcales bacterium | reverse complement strand
GTATGCCGTGATGGAGGCGCTGTACGATACCCACTACCAGGGACCGCTGCGTCCGGACCACGGGCGTATGATCTGGGGCGAGCAGGGCATGCCGGGGTACGGTCTGTATGACCGGGCCCTGGGCGCCAACTATCTGCTGGGCCTTTGGGATGCGATCTGCCGGGACCATGAGACGGGAAAGGCTGGTGCAGGTACATGCAGTTAAATGCAACGGGTTTACAGGATAAAAAATTCTGGGCGGGGCATAAGATAGCGCTTCCCCTTTTTGACCGGCAGGCGGTAATTGCTAAAACTACAGCGGCGCCGCGCTGGCTGCATTTTGGACCCGGCAATATTTTCCGGGCCTTTATCGCCGTGCTGCAGCAAAAATTGCTGGACACCGGCGCAGTGGATTACGGTATTATCACGGCGGCGCCCAATAGCCGCGAGATTATTGACGCCGTGTATGCGCCCCATGCTAATCTGAGCCTGGTGGTAACCATGCAGGTGGACGGCAGCATGGAGAAAAAAGTGGTGGGCAGCGTCACGGAAGCTGTGGCCTGCGTACCGGGCAGCCAGGATTGGGAACGCCTGCAGGCGATTTTGCGGGCGCCTACGCTGCAGTTGCTTACGTTTACCATCACGGAAAAAGGTTACGCCGTGCAAAATGCGGACGGCAGCTTTTTACCGGCGGTGGCGGCGGATATTACGGACGGACCGGCGGCACCAGCCAGTTTCCCCGGCAAACTGACAGCACTGCTCTGGACCAGGTTCCAGGCGGGACAACTACCCCTGACACTGCTAAGCCTGGACAACTGCGCCCATAACGGCGACGTGCTGAAAAAGGCCGTGCAGGCGGTAGCTGCTGCCTGGGTACAGGGCGGGGTGCTGCCCCGGGAATTTTTAACGTATCTGGACCAACAGGTGACCTATCCCTGGTCCATGATTGATAAGATTACGCCCCGGCCGGCACCTTCCGTGCAGGCGGCGCTCCGGCAGGACGGTTTTACGGACCTGGACGTGGTCAGCAGCAAACGGGGCGGCTATTATGCCGCTTTCGTCAATGCCGAAGCTACCCAGTATCTGGTAGTGGAAGACCATTTTGCTAACGGCCGGCCGCCCCTGGAACAGGCCGGTGTAATTTTTACAGACCGGGAGACGGTGCGCAAGGTGGAGCAGATGAAAGTTTCCACCTGCCTGAATCCTTTGCATACTACCCTGGCTGTGTACGGCTGCCTGTTAGGCTACAAGCTGGTCGCAGACGAGATGCGGGATGCGGAACTGGTTAAGCTGATCAGGGGCGTGGGCCGGGAAGGCATGCAGGTGGTAGTGAACCCGGACGTGTTGTCGCCCCAGGATTTTTTGGAAGAATGTTTGACGAAACGTTTTCCCAACCCGGCGATTCCCGACACGCCACAGCGTATTGCCTGCGATACTTCGCAAAAAGTGGGACCGCGTTTTGGCGGGACCATCAAAGCTTTTGGCGCTAAGGCGGGCGAGCTGCACTATCTGCCCCTGGCGGTGGCAGGCTGGTGCCGCTATCTGTTAGGCGTGGATGATG
>CAXYYS010000148.1:0-1725 GCA_964293585.1 uncultured Acidaminococcales bacterium | reverse complement strand
CGTGGTCTCTTTCACATCGCCGCTGCCCAGTTCGTAACTGCCGTCGCCTTTGGCGTAGCTTAAGGCCAGGCCCCGGTAAGTTTTTTCGCTCTTGCCGGTCTTAGCCACATCGTAACCGGCCTGGAACAAATTAGATTTCAAGTTGGCGTTGCCCTGTTCCAGCTTGCCGTTCTGGTAGCGGGCCCACACGCCGGCGGCTCGGTCAGCACTGACATCAGCGCCAGCCATTTTAGCATCCGTCAGCACATCCGCAGCATAATCCCGCAGCTCGCCCATACGTTTGGATAAGCTGTTGCTTTCTACTAAGAACAAATCATTCAACGCCAGACGATCCTGCCCGGCGCTCCTGACTGCACCGCTGGCCGGTCCCTGGGGGGTAACCTTGTCAATGGTCAGGCCGGTCAGATACCACTGGCCATCCGTGCCCATGGTAATGGTAGGCGTGTAATTGTAAATGTTATAGAAATCCGCCACGCCCGTAACCGCAGCCTTGCCGGACTTATCCGTCAGCACCAGGGCTTTGCCCGTGACGCTGCTGCCCTTGGTCAGGGTGGACGCGGTCAGCGCCGGATCGTAAGCCACATCAATGCCCACGCTGGTACTGGTGCTGTTCTCGCCTAAAGTAATTTCATCCGCTTTATTTTGCGTCAGGTTGCTGTTGATCTTAAAGATACCGCCCTCGCCGCTTAAAACGCCAATGGTCAGAGTGCGCCCTGCCGTAGCCGCGTCCCGGGTGGCGTTATCCCAGGTTAAATCTACGATGCCGCCGTCACTCAAGGTCAAAGTGCCAATGCTGTTGTCGGTAGTGGTAGCCGTCTGGGCCGGAATATTGTAGTTATAAGTAGTGTTAAGATAATTTCCATCTTCATCATAGTTATACGTCTCGTCTGCCGTGTTTCGACTGCCGTAGCGGTTGTCGTACACAGGCCTCCAAGTCGCACCGTTGGTCACCGTCAGGTTCACTGTGCCTGCATCCCCATCAGGCGATCCGTTAGAATTTTTATGCGTCATGGTCTGTACATTGCCCTGCAAGTACGAGTCAGCCGTGGCCAGGGTCAGGTTTATCGTACCGTCATTGATAGCCTGTACATCGCCTTCCAGCTGCACGGTAGCACCTGTAGCCTTGGCGCCGTCCGTACCTACGTTAATAGTGCCGCCGTCACCTGCATAAAGAGAGTCGGCAGCAAAATATTCGTTAGCCCCGCCGCCGGGAGTAACGCTGGTTTTAACCGTCACCGCGCCTGTGGCCGAAACCGTGCCAGCATAGTTATAGATGCCATGAGCTTCCGTCTGCCGGACTTTATCAGAACCGGCAGGCTTAGCCCCGCCCGTAGCCGTGGCCGTCAGGTTCAGGTTCCGGGCCGTCACCACGCCGAAGTAATTCTGAATAGCTTGAGCTGTGTTAGTAATATTCCCTTCAAAACCGGTATTCCCGCCCGTAGCCGTGGCCGTTACGGTGGCGTCCTGCAAAGACATGACGGCGCTTGTGTCGCCATTATTACCTAAGCCAATGGCTTCTACATAACTTGGCGTAGCCGCATTCGCCGTAGCGGTGGCTGCCACGGTGCTGGGTCCGGTCACGGTCAGGGTTGCCTTATTTTCATCATAGCCGTAATTAGTTACACCAAAAGCGTTAACATTACCTATCCCGTTAGCGGCAGACGAACTACCGCCCGTAGCCGTCACGGTACTCTCCACACTCCCCGCCTGGAAGGTGGCCGTACC
>CAXYYS010000147.1:0-1830 GCA_964293585.1 uncultured Acidaminococcales bacterium | reverse complement strand
AGACACTGCGGCCTTTATGCTGACCAATCCCAATACCCTGGGCCTCTTTGAAAGCCAGATTGAAGCTATTGCCAAGATTGTGCACGAAGCCGGCGGTCTGCTGTATTATGACGGCGCCAACTCTAATGCCATCATGGGCATGGCCCGTCCCGGCGACATGGGTTACGATGTGTGCCACCTGAACCTGCACAAGACTTTTGCCACCCCTCACGGCGGCGGCGGTCCCGGTTCCGGCCCCATCGGTGTCAAAAAAGCTTTGCTGCCTTTCCTGCCTAATCCCCGGGTTACCTGCAAGGACGGACATTACAGCTGGATTTACTCTGACAAGAGTATCGGCAAGGTGCAATCCTTTAACGGCAACTTTGGTATCATCGTCCGGGCCTATGCCTATATTCTCAGCATGGGCGGCACCGGCTTAAAACAGGCCAGCATGGATGCAGTGCTGAACGCCAACTATCTGAAGGCTATCTTGTCCCAGGCTTATGATTCTCCTTTTGACCGTTACTGCATGCACGAATGTGTACTCACTTCCAAGAAGCAGCAGCAGTACGGCATCCACACCCTGGACATCGCCAAACGCCTGTTGGATTACGGCTATCATCCACCCACAATTTATTTCCCGCTCATCGTTAATGAAGCCATCATGATTGAACCTACGGAAACGGAAACCAAAGCTACCCTGGACGGCTTTGCCGCCGCCATGGAAAAGATTGCCGCCGAAGCTGCGGCAACCCCGGAACTTGTACACACCGCGCCTCATAACACAGTGGTACGCAGACTGGATGAACCTTTGGCCGCACGTAAACCGGTAGTTAGATGGACGGCTCCGGAAAAGTAAATAGCTGCCACATTGGTTGAGCCTTCACCGCTCACGCGGTAAGGCTCAACTGTTTGGCTACAAGGATAAACATGTTGAAAACTTATGCAGAAGTATTAACACAAATAAATATTTCCCTGCCCCCGGACCTGCAGCAACTGATGCTCCAGGCCTGGCAGGTTCGGAGAGAGAATTTTGCTCCCGTTTTAACCGTCGCCCGGCCTACGGACACGGAAAGTATCAGCGTCACCGGTGCCAGCTGCGCTTTACACTGCGCCCACTGCAACGGTCATTACCTGGGGGCCATGACGCCCCTGGCTTCTCTCTCTGAGCCTACCGATCTTAAAGGTACCAGCTGCCTCATCAGCGGCGGCTGCACAACGGCCGGCAAAGTGCCGGTCTTACCGGCCCTGGCCAAACTGGCTGCCCTCAAAGGCCGGCACCGTTATAACTTTCATGTGGGCCTGATCAGTGCAGAAGAAATTAAAGCCCTGGCCCCTCTGGCCGACGTGGTTTCTTTTGATTTTGTGGGAGACGACGCCACCATCCGGGAAACCCTGAAAATAGACAAGCAGGTGGCGGATTATGTGCGCTGTTATCAAGAGCTGCGCCGTTTCTGCCGCCAGGTGGTACCCCATATCTGTATCGGACTGCACGGCGGCAAGCTGGGTGGCGAAGAAAAGGCCCTGGCGCTGCTAAAAGAACTGGGACTGGACCAGTTGATTTTTATCGTGCTGCGGCCAACTCCCGGCACAGAATATGCTCACGTTAATCCCCCGGATTTGGAACAGGTGGCCCGTTTGTTCTGTACCGCACGGCTTTCCCTGCCCCATACCCCGCTCACCCTGGGTTGTATGCGCCCCGGTGGCACCTACCGTCAGACTTTGGATAAGCTGGCTCTGGCCTGCGGTCTCAATGGTATCGTCCAACCGGCGCCGGCCGCCGTACATATGGCAGCGGACCTGAAAATGCAAGTACAAGCTACTAGCGAATGCTGCGCTTTTTAATAACAA
>CAXYYS010000146.1:0-1834 GCA_964293585.1 uncultured Acidaminococcales bacterium | reverse complement strand
TGAACAGGCTACAAACTTCAGACAGCTGGCGCCTTTAGGAGGTAAGAAATAATGAGACAGAACTATATTACCGTGGTGGGACTGGAAGTCCATGCGGAATTAAAAACTAAATCCAAGGCTTTCTGCTCCTGCTCCACAGCTTTTGGCGGCGAGCCTAACACCCATGTATGCCCGGTATGCCTGGGCATGCCCGGAGCTTTGCCGGTGCTGAACAAACAGGTGGTGGAATTTGCCATCCGTGCCGGTTTAGCCCTCAACTGCACCATTAACAAGTTCAGCAAGTTCGACCGTAAAAATTATTTTTACCCGGACTTAGCCAAGAACTACCAGATTTCCCAGTTTGACCAGCCCATTTGTGAACACGGCCGGGTAGACGTGCTGGTGGACGGCAAGAAAAAAGCCATCGGCATCACCCGTATCCACATGGAAGAAGACGCCGGCAAATTAGTGCACAGCGGCGCCACCATCAGCACCTCCGATTCCAGCGACGTAGATTACAACCGCGCCGGCGTACCCCTGATTGAAATCGTCAGCGAGCCGGATATGCGCAGCGCCGAAGAAGCCCGGGCCTATATGGAACAGCTGAAAGCCATCCTGGAATACACGGACGTGTGCGACTGCAAGATGGAAGAAGGCAGCATCCGCTGCGACGCCAACATTTCCATCATGCCGGAAGGGGCCAAGGAATTTGGTACCCGCGCCGAGATCAAGAACCTGAACTCTTTCCGCGCCCTGGTGCGCGCTATTGATTACGAAGTGGCCCGTCAGGCCGAAATCCTGGACGACGGGGGCCATATCGTGCAGGAAACCAGAACCTGGGACGACATTAACGGCGTAACTTTGTCCATGCGTTCCAAGGAAGAAGCCCAGGATTACCGCTACTTCCCCGAACCGGACCTGGTGCCCGTAGTTTTGGACGACGCCTGGATTGACAGGGTTAAGAGCGAACTGCCGGAACTGCCGGCGGCCCGCAAGGAACGTTTAGTAGCAGCCGGAATCCCGGAAGAAAGCGCCACCCTCATCGTCACCACCAAAGAGATGGCGGATTACTACGATGCCGGCGCCAAACAGACCAAGGATGTGAAAGGTCTGGCTAACTGGATTTTGGGCGACGTGAGCGCTTATCTGAACAACAACGCCATTACCATCGACAAGTTCAAGGTCAGCCCGGAACATCTGGCAGGCCTGGTAGATTTAATCGGCAAGGGCGTGCTTTCCAGCAAGCTGGCCAAGAAAGTCTTTACCGAAATGGTGAAGGACGACGAAGCTCCCCAGGCCCTGGTAAAGAAATTAGGCCTGGAGCAGGTCAGCGATGCCGGCGCCATTGGCAAGATCGTGGACGAAGTCCTGGCCAAGAATCCCCAGTCCGTAGCCGACTTTAAGGCAGGCAAGGACAGGGCCATCGGTTTCCTGGTAGGCCAGGTCATGAAAGCCAGCCACGGCAAGGCCAACCCGGGCATGGTGAACAAGATGCTGAAGGAAAAGATGCAATAACAACTACAACTGCACCGGTTGGAAGTGTAAAGACGAACCGGGACAGCTGTACAACCAGTAGTAAATCACTACTGCTAAAGAAGGATTTTGGGGCCGCGGCCGTCATAGTTTCCGGTAGAGAAACAGCGCCGCCGCCGTAACTTACAAAAACAAACACCACAGGAGCGAGAAGTATCTTTCCTGCGGTGTTTTTTATTTTCTGACAATTTACCCAAAATCGCCAAGTTGCGAATTTAAATTTGTACCCCGATTGTCACCCACAGGGTGACACATTTGTCTAAATTGGATAGAGTATAATTAAGTTCGCAAAAGTTAAAAAGTAATGGAAAAGCCATTGGAA
>CAXYYS010000145.1:0-1892 GCA_964293585.1 uncultured Acidaminococcales bacterium | reverse complement strand
AATGTAGATTAGAATGTAGAAAAGATGTAGCAAGATAGATAAATATTTGGCAAGGAGGCTCAGTATGAAACCCAAGGAACCCAAAAGAAAATTATATTATTACTATATAGCGGCGATCCTGGTGATTTTTTTCCTGAACGCGTACGTCTTTCCGTCCGTGTTCAAGCCCCAGGTGAAAGAGATTCCCTACGGTACCTTCCTGGAGATGGTTACCGAGGGCAAGCTGGCTAAGGTAGAAATTACGGACAAGAAGATTGCCGCTCTGGCCTCGGATACCAGCGACAAACAGATTTACGTTACCGGCCGGGTGGAAGATCCCCAGCTGGTTGACCGTCTGGTGAAGAGCAAGATTACTTTCTCCCAGGTTATTCCCCGGGAAAGTTCCCCGCTGGAAAACTTTTTCATGACCTGGGTGCTGCCCATCCTCTTCTTCTTTGTGGTAGGACAGCTGATCATGAAATATATGGGCAACCATATGGGCGGCAACGCCATGAGTTTTGGCAAGAGCAATGCCAAGGTCTATATCCAGGCCCAGACCGGCGTAACATTTAAAGACGTGGCCGGCCAGGACGAAGCCAAGGAAGCCCTGGTGGAACTGGTAGACTTTTTGCATGATCCCAAGAAGTATAAAGAGATTGGTGCCACCATGCCGAAGGGCGCCCTGCTGGTAGGACCTCCGGGTACCGGTAAGACTTTGCTGGCCAAAGCGATTGCCGGCGAGGCCCATGTGCCGTTCTTCAGCATCAGCGGCAGTGAGTTTATCGAAATGTTCGTGGGCATGGGCGCTGCCCGTGTGCGCGATTTGTTTAAGCAGGCTCAGGAAAAAGCTCCCTGTATCGTCTTCATCGATGAAATCGATGCCATGGGCAAAAAGCGTGATAACGGCGCCTTTGGTAGGAACGACGGACGGGAACAGACCCTGAACCAGCTGCTCAGCGAGATGGATGGTTTTGATGGCAGCAAGGGCGTGCTCATCCTGGCTGCGACCAACAGACCGGATTCCCTGGATAAAGCTTTGCTGCGTCCGGGCCGGTTTGACCGCCGTATTCCTGTGGAGTTGCCGGGCATGAAAGGCCGCGAGGCGATCCTGCGCGTCCATGCAGCTACCGTGAAGACGGAACCCAATATTGATTACAAGACGGTGGCTTTAGCTACGGCAGGCGCCAGCGGCGCCGACCTGGCCAACATCGTGAACGAAGGCGCTCTCCGGGCCGTACGTATGGGACGGGAACTGGTGAGCCAGCAAGACCTGGAAGAATCCGTAGAAGTGGTTATCGCGGGCTATCAGCGCAAGAGCGCCGTCATCAGCCCCGAAGATAAAAAGATTATCGCTTACCACGAAATCGGCCACGCCCTGGTGGCAGCCAGCCAGAAAAAATCGGCGCCGGTACACAAGATTACCATTATTCCCCGTACCAGCGGCGCCCTGGGTTACACCATGCAGGTGGACGAGCAGGAGAAAGTACTGCTGAGCAAGGAAGAATTGTTCAACAAGATTGTCACCATCACCGGCGGACGCAGTGCCGAAGAAGTGGTCTTTGGTTCCATTACCGGCGGTGCGTCTAACGATATCGAACAGGCCACCAAGACTGCCCGGGCCATGGTAGCACGGCTGGGCATGACGGAAGAACTGGACATGATGGGCTGCGAAACCATCCAGAACGCTTATCTGGGCGGCGACGCTTCCATGACCTGCAGCGAACAGACCTCGGCCAAGATTGACGGCATGGTGCTGGCGCTGATTAAAAAAGCACACGCCGAAGCCGTAAGGATTTTGACAGAGCACCGGGAAGATATGGACCGGCTGGCGGAATATCTGCTGAAGAAAGAAACCATTACCGGCGCCGAGTTCATGGCCATCCTGAATCACGAAGATCCGGAGCAGGCATTGG
>CAXYYS010000144.1:0-1957 GCA_964293585.1 uncultured Acidaminococcales bacterium | reverse complement strand
TGGTTACCGGCGCCGATGTAGCCGTGGTCATCGCCGAAAAGCAGGAAATTTTAAACGCCATTAACACCTACTACGGCGTCAGCGGCCGGTTAGGCGATGCCATGGGCAAACTGGCCGAGGAAACTGCCGCCCAGACCCAGACTACCACGACGATGATCGACAGTCAGAACGACGATGCGCCGGTCATCAAGATTATCAACAGCATCATCGAGCAGGGCATCCGGGACAAGGCCAGCGATATCCATATCGAACCGATGGCTAATGAGACCCGGGTACGCTACCGTATTGACGGCGTGCTGCACAAGGCGGCCAGCTTCCCCCTTTCCAGCCATAACGCCCTGGTGAGCCGCGTCAAGATTATGTCTAACCTGGACATTGCCGAAAAACGGGTGCCTCAGGACGGCCGGATCAAGCTCAGTCATAACGGCGCCGAGATTGACCTGCGTATCTGTACGTTGCCCACGATTTTAGGCGAAAAGATCGTTATGCGTATCCTGGATAAGGGAGCGGCCATGATTAAGCTCTCCAGTCTGGGCTTTAGCGAAACCAATATGAAACTCTTCCAGCACATGTATAATGCCAGCTACGGCATCGTGCTGGTAACCGGACCTACCGGCAGCGGCAAGTCTACCACCTTGTACTCCGTCTTAAGTGAGATTAATGAACCCAGCAAGAATATTATCACCGTGGAAGACCCGGTAGAATATACTATGACCGGCGTGAACCAGGTAGCGGTCAATGTGAAGGCGGGCCTGACTTTTGCCAACGGCCTGCGCAGCATTTTGCGCCAGGACCCCAACGTCATCATGGTAGGCGAAATCCGCGATGTGGAAACAGCCCAGATTGCCATTAATGCGGCTCTGACCGGCCACTTGGTGTTCAGTACCCTGCATACTAACGATGCCGCCGGCGCCATTACCCGTCTGGTAGATATGGGCGTGGAACCTTTCCTGATTGTCAGCAGTCTGAGAGGCGTGCTGGCTCAGCGTCTGGTGCGCTGCATCTGTCCTAACTGCAAGGAAGAATACACCCCGGGTCCAGAAGATCCGGAGCGGTCCTATTTGGGTATTAGTCCCGATGCGCCCGTGAAACTTTACAAGGGTAAGGGCTGCAGTCGCTGCAGCTTTACCGGCTATACCGGCCGTATGGCTATCCACGAGGTTATTACCTTTAACGATAGGATGCAGACCCTGGTGATGCACGGCGCCACCGATGCGGAATTGTTTGAGGAAGCACGTAAGGCCGGCACTACCAGCATGAAGGAAGACGGCATCCAGAAAGTGTTGCAGGGCAAGACTACCGTCAGCGAATTGCTGCGGGTAGCGTATACTTGATTTTTCCCAGTAATATGTCAAGTTGTTGCTGTAGGTTAGCCAGTTGTTTTTTTTAGAATTGCTTAGTGCAGGTAGAGAAAGGGACGCATCATGTACGATCCGCAAGCATTGATTAATATTATGAAATTTGCCGTAGAAAAGGGCGCCAGCGATATCCACATCACCGTAGGCCGGCCGCCCATGCTCCGCGTTAACGGTGTGCTGAACCCCATTGCGGGTCAGGCCGTCTGCGAAGAAAAAGACACGTTCACTATGCTGAATACCATCATGGATACCAAACGCCGTACTCAGTTTTTTGACGACGGCGAGACGGACTTTTCCTACGAACTGCCCGGGTTCAGCCGCTTCCGTGTGAACATTTACAAGCAGAGCGGCTGCGTGTCCGGAGCCCTGCGTCTTATCAGCAGTGCGATTCCCACTTTTGAACAGCTGCACCTGCCGGATGTGATTGGCGATTTAGCTATGTTGCCCCGGGGGCTGATCCTGGTGACCGGACCTACCGGCAGCGGCAAGTCTACCACTTTGGCGGCGGTCATCAACCGCATTAATCATTACCGTAAAGCCCATATTATTACTTTGGAAGATCCTATCGAATATAAGCACAATCATATTAATTCCGTCAT
>CAXYYS010000143.1:0-1987 GCA_964293585.1 uncultured Acidaminococcales bacterium | reverse complement strand
CTTTGCGGATCAGGGTTAAGGCTTCCAGACGGGCTTCCTGGTACACATCTTCCTGACTGATACCTTCGTAGTTGCCATGCAAGCGGGCGTGGCCGGTGATGAGCTCGTTGAATTCTTCCAGAAAATAACCTTCCCAGTCATCCCGGTGTTCCTTGATGCCCTGTACCATGTAGGCCCATTGTTCTTCCTTGGACCAGATATTACGGAAATTCCGGCCGCCATAAAAACAAAGGAACCAGCTGACATAGTTAAGGCGGTCACTGAAACGCACTTCCCGTTCCTGGATTTCCGCTGCGCTTTCTTTCCGGCCGGTTGCCGGATATTGCTTGCGGATAAACTGTTCCACCTCCGGCAGGCCGGGACGGGGCGGACCGAACTTACGACGGGGTAGCCTGCAATTCACTTCATCGCTTCCTTTCCAGTAAAGATTTTCAAGATACTTAGAGGTTGGGCCTGCGGCCCTTTTTATAAAAGCTTTGCAAGATACTTAGAGGTTGGGCCTGCGGCCCTCTTTATAAAAGCTTTACAAGATACTTAGAGGATTAGGCCTGCGGCCTTTATTTAAAGAAGAACGAAACCTCTTGGCCTGCGGCCCAAAAAGAAAAAAACCAAAAAAAAAGAAAAAGTTAAACTTTCTCACCAGGTTCTCTATATAGTAATACAAGTAAGAGCGAACATTTTATGCATCTTTTAAAAATTTTCACGAAAACATGCATAAAATTTTCAAAACTCTTGTATTAGGGAGATGTAGAAAGGTACTTTTTCCAACCGGAGTAAAATATATATAAATTATACCATAAGAAAACTGCTTTGGCCAATAAATAAATAGCATGTATTATCACTATGTACAGCTTCTTAATTTTTACTTGCACTCTAATTAGAAATAATATAAAATAACGTTAGATATACATTCTGGATGAAGAAGGGGTATATGATGAGGAAAACTATGGTGTTAGGTTTGGCAGTAGTGCAGGCGGTGCTGGGAGTACAAGCCGTGTGGGCGGCAGAAGATAACAATCTGGATACTTACACGCTGGATACGGTGGTGGTTACAGCTAACCGCTACGAAAAACCGGATGTGGCTACGGCGGCTTCCACCGAAATTGTGACGGAGAAAAAGATTAAGGATAGCGGCGCTACTAACGCCCAGGAAGCTTTGTCTAAAGTTTCCGGTATGATCTCGGACTCTTCCCGTGCCGGCGGCGGAGCAGTCAATCCTTTTAGCAACAGTGAAGTAGAGATTCGCGGGACTTCCGGGACGCTGGTCCTGATCAACGGGATGCCGTTAAATCTGGGCAACCGTTATCAGCTGAATGATATTCCCGCAGAAAATATTAAGAAGATCGAAGTCGTCAAAGGCGGCGGTGCGGTTCTCTATGGCAGCGAAGCTATCGGCGGTGTCATCAAAATTATTACGAAAGAAAAAAGAGAAAACAAGCTGAAAGTAGGGTTTGCCAACCAAGGCCGTCAAAAACAGCGGCGTTACCGTACAGGCGGGCAAACTGGGTGTGGGTTATGACTATACCAAGTGGGGTTCTTTAGACCGCACTTCGGATTACAACGGTAAATATAACAATACCGGTAATTCCGAAAATAACTCTTTTAATGCCAACTACAAGTTTGATGATAAATGGGCGGTAAATTTGAGCCACAACAGCGGCCGGCAAAGTTCAGAGTATTTTAGTGCCAAAGATGTGCTGCTCTTAAGATCAGCTTATAATACCCGTGAAGATTATGCGCAGTTACTCTACAACGACCGGTCCGTCAAGGGGTCTTTGTACTACAATTATGCTGACATCGGCTATGATTCTTTTGGTAATGCCATGACGGGTATCAAAAAGACGACGACTTGGGCCTACAAGAAGGAAAAGAACAGTGTCATCGGCGGCGACCTGCAAAAACTCTGGGACGTAAACGCCGGTAAGTTCTTACTGGGCCGCGATTATAAAAATGAAAACTCTAATCCCGACAGGAACAGAGAATCTGA
>CAXYYS010000142.1:0-2032 GCA_964293585.1 uncultured Acidaminococcales bacterium | reverse complement strand
CTTTGCAGGACGCCACCGTAACGGCCACGGCTACGGGCGGGAATATCGAAACCGGAAGTGGTGCTACTACCACCGCATCAGCTATTCGTAACTACGGCAACGTGACAGCTCGGAACCTGAACCTGACGGCCACGGCTACGGGCGGGGCTCAAATTGCCGATGTTACGCAAACCAGGGAAACGGATGCTTATGGCATCTATAGTAGTAATGGCACGGTTTCGGCTACAGGCGCGGTGACGGTTAAAACCAGCGTTACTCCCGGCGGCGGGGATAAGGAATATTTTGCTGCCGATTCCCTTTATGCTGAGGGTAACGGCACTATTAACGTAGGTACGGACGGCAGCCAGGCCACAGGCGCTACCGTGCAGCTGGAAGGCGATGTGCAGGCCACCAGTGGCGGTACGGTAAATCTGACTTTGGCCACGGCCGCTTCGTATTTGCAGGGCAATGTACAGACCATGACGCATAAAACTTCTGACGGGTCGCCTGATGGGGATGAAGGTACAGTGAACCTGACGGTGACCAACGGTGCGACTTGGAGGCCGGTATACGATAACCGCTACGGCAGCCAGAATACGGTAGATATGACGAATACATATGATGAAGAAGATGGCCATTATCTTGACACTATCTATACCTACAATACTCCGGCTCAGACGGCTACCACTACCGACAACAGCATCGATACGCTGACCTTGAGCAACGGCGGTATTGTAGATTTAACCTGGGACAATGCAACGAGAAGCAGCGAGTTCCGTACCCTCTCCATCGGTGCACTTACCGGCGAGGGCGGTGTGTTTAAGATCAACAGCGATTTGGCCAAGAACCAAGCCGACCAAATTACTTTAGGCGAGAACAGCACCAGTACCAGCGTGGGCATCGACGTAGCCTACGATCCGGCGCTGGCGGCTGATAATTTAACCACGGCCAGCAGCATCACGGGCAAAGCCCTGGTGCTGACGGATAAGTCCGGCAACCTGGCCAGCGTCAAGGGCGTGGCGGATAGCTACAACTTGTACGACTACACGCCCACCATTACGGCCAACGGCGACGGCACTTATTCCCTGACCCAACTGACTATTACCAATGTTAATGCCAATAGCCAGTCCAAACCCATGCGCGAGGCCCGGCACAACCGCATGGCCATGCATAACCTGTGGGTGAACGGCGAGCTGAACAATTTACAAAAACGCCTGGGCGATTTGCGGGCAGTTAAGCCGGCGGACAGCGGCATTTGGGCTCGTTATGAATATAACAAGCTGGAAAAAGGCAGCGACGCTTCCTTAAAGTACAACATGTTCCAGCTGGGTTACGACAAAGATTACCAGGGTGAGACTGGCACCTTCTACCGTGGCGCTGCTTTTAGCTATGCCAAAGGCACCGGCAGCTACGAAGTATCCAACGGCGATTTGAAAGAAGGCACTTTGTCCCTGTACCAGACTTGGGCGGGCAAAGACGGCCGTTACTACGATGTGATCTTAAAGGGCGGCAAGATCATGAGCAGCTACGATTTAAACGACACCGCCAATCCCAGCAGCGCCGATTACCACAGTTGGGCTTACAGCCTGAGCGGCGAAATTGGCAAGCGCTTTAACAAGGCTAACGGCTTCTACGTGGAGCCGCAGTTTGAATTTACCCTGGGCCGGATCAACGGCGCGGATTATACCACCAGCACCGGCATGGATGTGAACGTAAGCAGCCAGAACACCGCCTTGGCAAGGCTGGGCATCAGCGCCGGTCGCGAGACGGCTAAAGGCAGTTACTTTGCCAAAGCCAGCTACTACCATGATTTTGGCGGCGGCCTGAACCTGACCGCATCTGACAACTCTACCAATCCGTACAGCTACGGCGAAGACAGTGCTAAGAACTGGCTGGTCTTCACCCTAGGCGGCACGGTGAAGGCGGGCAAGAACTGCAATATCTACGGCGAACTGTCCAAATTTGCGGGACAGCTGACCAACGACGTGCAGGTGAATGTTGGCGCACGGTGGAGTTTCTAACGCTTCTCCTTGTGAACCACTATTACTCATGG
>CAXYYS010000141.1:0-2068 GCA_964293585.1 uncultured Acidaminococcales bacterium | reverse complement strand
GTTTATATTATTGTATGCCCTCGAAGTGTATCTGCTGCAAACATGTGGTGTTTCTTTAAAATTTTACAAACTTTCTGTGATGCTGGGCTGGCTGCCCTACCTGTTCATCAATATTTTCTGTATACCCCGTCATCTGGAGCACCATCTCTTTGTGGCAGGTATGCAGACCATGTACGTGATGCTGCTACACGGAGCCGGCGTCGTAATTTTGTCAGCGCTGGTACCGAATTATGATATCATCCAGTTCTGCTACATGCAGACCAGCTTGTACCTGCTGCTGTTTGCAGCCACATTCCCCTTGATCAAGCACTTCTTTGACCGTGTTTTCCTGGCCCGGCATGCCATTAATGATCGTAAATACTGGCGCAGCGTGTGCCTGCTGCCCATACTTATCGTGGGCGATCTGGTCTATCTTTCCTATTCAGAAAAGGTGCTGGCCCTGGAGCTTTTGGTACCGCGTTTGATCTTGTTACCGACCTTTGTGATCCTGATGCGTGCTTTCGCTTATGGCGTGACCCGGCTGGAAGACCAGGCCTCCGCAGATGCCAACAATAAATTTCTCAGTATGCAGCTGAACTCTTTAAAAGAACATACCAGCCTGATGGAAGAAAATAACCGTAAACTGGCCGTATTCCGTCACGATATCCGCCATTACAACCGGCTCCTGTATTCTCTGATTAAGGAAGATAAGACGGAGGCGGCTTTGAGTTTTATCACGGATTGCGATGACAACATCATGCAGACGGCGATAAAACCCTATTGTAACAGTCCCATCATCAATGCCGCCGTGGCTATCTATGTCAATAAAGCAGAAAAAGAACAGATCCCTCTGGCACATAAGATTGAACTGCCGGCGGTCCTGCATCTGGATGAGAATGAACTGGCCGTACTGCTGTGCAATCTTCTGGAAAATGCTTTCCGGGCCAGCTATAAACAACCGGCGGCGGACCGCGGGATTAAAGTGACCGCGAAGACGGATCATAGTCATCTATTATTTATGGTAGCCAATCGTTTTCAGGATCTGGTGGTTCTGGGTGATGACGGGCTGCCGATAACTTATAAACAAGGTCATGGTCTGGGCATGCGCTCCCTGGCCGCCTTTAGGGATAAGTATGGCGCCACCGTGTTGTGCAGCCAGCAGGACGGCTGGTTTAAGACCATGATTTATGTGACCGAGAAAAAATAAAGGAGTGCTATGCAGATTTTTCTCCTGGCCTTGTGCCTGTCCATCTCGTTGTTACCAAGCCTGCTGCTCAGGTACCTGCCTTTCAAACCATTTTTAACACCACAACAGAATAAACGCTTGGCTTTTTGGTATGGCGTCTGGTTCCTGGTCCTGTTTGGCATAGAACTGCAGCAACTGCTGACCAGGGGGCCTACGGTCCAATTGTATAAGCTGAATATCATGCTGGGCTGGCTGCCCTACCTGGCTATTAATATCGTGTGCATCCCTCATCATCTGGCGCACCATATCTTTGTGGCCGGGATGCAGTGTATCTATGTGATGCTGCTTCACGGCTTCGGCATCCTGGTCCTCACCATCCTGGAACCGTCCGGCAGCCTGGTGTCTTATTATTTTCAGCAAACCTGTTTATATCTGCTGCTGTTTGTATTTTCTTATCCGCTCATCAAAAACTTTTTCCAACGGGTTTTCATGGCTAACCATGCCATTAATGATCAGAAATACTGGCGCACCATCTGTCTGCTGCCTTTGCTCATCGTGGCGGATATTATTTATCTTTCTTATAGCGACAAGATTATGGCTACGACCCTGGTGGTGCCCAGGTTGCTCATGCTGCCTGTCTTTGTTTCGCTCATGTTTGCTTTTACCTATGACGTGCAGCAGATAGAACAAGGGGCAGAACTGGACGCCAATAATAAGTTTTTACGGGTACAACTGAATTCCCTGCAGAACAATGCCCATCTGATGGCACAGGCCAGCCGCAAGATGGAGGTAATCCGGCACGATACCCGCCATTATAACCAGCTTTTATCCACTTTGCTCCGGGAGGGCAAGAAAGAGGCTGCCCTGCAATTGATCACGGAAAGTGATGATAGTCTCCAGCAG
>CAXYYS010000140.1:0-2084 GCA_964293585.1 uncultured Acidaminococcales bacterium | reverse complement strand
ACAACTACTAATTCAATCAGGGTAAAACCTTTGTTACTCTTCAGTGATTTCATATGAAAACACATCCTTTCTTTTTAAGGTCGTGCACCAGGCACGACGTTGTTGTGTATCTCACAACCTTTGTTGTACTCATTGTACAGCGGCTTTTTTATTTTGACAAGTAGTTAAATTATAATTTGACTGATTTTGCACAATTTAGACCGTTTTAAAAATCGTTCTTTATTACAGGTTACCAACCTTGGTAACAATCTCGAACATAGGCAGGAGCAGGCCTACAGCCAGTGTACCAATAACAATACCCAAAATAACAATCAGGATAGGATCCAAAATAGTCTGCATACGGGCCACCATGTCATCCACTTCATTACCGTAGAATTCGGCCACCTTATCCAACATAGCATCCAGACTACCGGTATCCTCGCCAATCTTGGTTAAACTGATAACCATAGGTGGAAACAAGCCACTTTTTTCCATAGGTTCGGAAAGACTGTTGCCTTCCGTCAGGCTGATGCGGGCTTCGTTTAAAACTTTGGCCGCCTGCAAACTGCCGGTAGCCCGGCTAACAATAGCCAGTCCTTGCAAAATAGGCACACCACTACGAGACAGACTAGCAAAAGTACGGGCAAAGCGGGTGATAATAATTTTATTATAGAGCAGGCCAAAAACCGGAATTCTCAAAAAGATGCCATCCTGCCACAAGCGGAAATTTTCACTTCTTAGTGCCTGTCTATAAGCAAACCCACCACCGATGATGGCTGCTAAAATCAAGTACCAGAAATTACGGACAAAAATACTTACAGCAATTATTGCCCGTGTGATAATTGGCAGTGGAATCTTTAAACTTTCAAACAACCCAACAAACACCGGCATCACAAATGTCATGATAATTGCCACCACGATAGCAGCAACACCTAAGACGATGGCCGGATAGACCATGGCGCTCTTAAACTTCTGGTTCATACGGTAATCTTTTTCCAGCTGTGTAGCCATACGTTCCATGACCACTTCCAGGATACCGCCGGTCTCGCCTGCCGTCACCATGTTAGTGAGCAGTTCCGGAAAGACCTTGGGATATTCTTCCATGACGCTGCTTAAGGAACGGCCGGCCTTAATCTTGGCGGCTAGGTCCAACAGTACCAGTTTAAAGCTGTTCTTTTCCATCTGCTGGGACAAAATTTCCACACCGTTCAGCAGGGGTACGCCGGCGCTTAAAAGCGTGGCAAACTGGCGGCAGAACAAAGCGATGTCGTAGGTGTTAATACCCTTTTCGAACATGGCGGAGAACTGCTTGGTCCACATGGTCGATTTACTGATACCGGCCACGTACATGTTCTGGCGCTGAATATAGGCCGCCACCGCCGCCTCGTTAGGTGCGGTAACGATACCGGTAACCATGCTGCCGTCCCGGCGGGGGGCTTTGTATTTAAATTCTTCCACGGAGTTTCCTCCTTATATAATAAAACTTGGTAAAGTAAAATTAAGACTAGCTTACACGCCCTGCAGATATCTTTCAAAAGTCAGGGGATCGTAGCAGTGTTCTTCGGCCACATCTTTGTCCACGATCTTTTTGTTGACCAACTCTGCCAGGTAAGAATCCATGGCCACCATGCCGAAGCGGTGACCGGTCTGGATATAGCTGGGAATCTGGTGGGTCTTGCCTTCCCTAATCAGGTTACGCAAAGCCGGGGTTGCTACCAGGATTTCAAAAGCCGCCACCCGACCGGTCTTGTCGTGAGTCATCAAAAGCTGCTGAGCGATAATGCCCTGCAGGTTGCCGGACAGCTGTACCCGTACCTGTTGCTGCTGGTGGTCCGGGAACACGTCGATAATACGGTTGACGGTGCTGGCCGCATCCTGGGTATGCAAAGTTGCCAGAACCAAGTGACCGGTTTCAGCGGCCGTGATGGCAGTAGCGATAGTCTCCGGGTCACGCATTTCGCCTACCAGGATGACGTCCGGGTCTTCACGGAGGCTGGCCCTGAGGCCGCTGGCAAAGCTTTTGGTATCGCTGCCAACTTCCCGCTGGTCAATGACGGAATTAATATGATTGTGCTTATATTCGATAGGATCTTCCAAAGTAATAA
>CAXYYS010000139.1:0-2248 GCA_964293585.1 uncultured Acidaminococcales bacterium | reverse complement strand
TTTGTAAGCGCCAGGAATTTTAGCGCTTGGAAAGATAACGCCAGGAATTTTTATTCCGGTAAAGCTGGCGCCGGAAATTTTAGCGCCGGCAGATCGCGGCAAATTTTTACGCCGGTAGCTGGCAGACCGGCAAGTGAGGAGTAACCTAATTATGAAATTGATCGTGGGTTTAGGCAACCTGGGTAAACAATATGACCACACCCGGCACAATATCGGTTTTGCCGTGGCGGACGAACTGGCCCGCCGCTGGCAGGCTGGGGAGTGGAAAGAAAGTCGTGAAGCTTTATACGTGGAACACCGGGCGCCGGAAAAGGTGTTCCTGATTAAACCGACAACGTATATGAACGCCAGCGGCCGGGCCGTAGGGGCCTGGGCGCATTTCTATAACATCAGCCCGGAAGATGTGGTAGTGATCCAGGACGACATGGACATGGCTGTGGGCCAGACCCGTATCCGCAAGGGCGGCAGCAGCGGCGGTCATAACGGTATTAAATCGACCATTGCGGCCTTGGGTACCGAAGACTTTTTGCGTTTCAAGGTGGGTATCGGTCATCCGGAACATAATCAGGAAGCCGTCATCGGCCACGTGCTCCATCCCTTTGTGGGCGAGCAGAAAAAACTGATCGACCAGGCGGTGCAGGATATGGCCAGCGCGGTGGAGCTGTGGCTGCAGGGCGACCTGGAAACTGCCATGCAAAAATATAATAAGAAAGCTCCCAAGAAAGAAAAACTGGCGACTATCGCCTGCTTTGGCGATTCTTTGGTCCAGGGCTTTCCTTTTGGTCCGGAAAGCAGCTGGCTGGCCACGGTGGAAAAGCTTACCGGCATGCATTTATTAAACTACGGTCAGTGCGGCGAATGCTGCGACGAAATTTTATACCGCCTGCGGGAAACGCCGGTGCCGGGAGCGGTGCAGTTCGTACTTTTCATGGGCGGCATGAACGATCTGTTGCAGAGCCGTTCCGTGGACATGATCATGGAAGATATGCAGCAGGCAGCCAGCTGGTGTATGGCTAAACACTATAAGTTCTGTCTGGTGCTGCCCTGGCTGTGCGCCGATGCCGCGCTGAACGGAAAAGTACAGAAGCTGCGGACCGGGATGCAGGCAACTTTCAAACACATGACCCTGTTGGATCTGGAAAGAGCTTTTGCCAAGAGCGCCGCTGGCCCTGCCGTTACCGCAGCGGCTGGCGCTGACGTTACCGGGACTGCAGGCGGTAAGGATGCCGGTGCAGCTGACAGCGCTGCCGGGACTGCCGGTGCTGCAGCCCGCACGCCGTTTTTCCTGGACGGGGTACATCCCACGGCGGCGACTTACGACTTGCTGGGCAAATATGCGGCCCCGGTCCTCAAAAAATGGGCCCGGCGCTAAAGTAAGTTCTTCCTGGCAGTTCCTTAATGATTCCTTAATGATTCTGCCATAAAAATGTCATGTGTCCGCCCTTTTTTTGCAATCTCCCTCTGCTATCATAAAGATAGTTCAAGGAGGTAGATATCATGCATGTACAAATTTTCGCAGTAATGCTGGCGGTTGCGGCTTATATGGCTACCCTGCCTTTTAATTGCGCCGCAACTTTGTTTTAACTTTATATTTTAGGTCCTTTCTGGTATACTAATATTATAGTAGCTTAATAATTCATATTTAATAGTAGTAAATACAGAAAAAAGGATCTGAGAAAATGGCACGACAGCGGCATTCAGTACGCATCTTCTGTAAAAGGTGGTACTGTCTGACTGTGCTGGCGTGTCTTTTTTATGCGCTGGCAGCGCTGACCCCGCTGGCAGCAGCGGCAGCTAATCCGGCGGAAGAGGCGGCAGCGTTGACAGTAGCGCCGGCACACCAGCAGATTACCGTAGGTTACGATGTCTCCGGCAGCTATATGTATAAAAATGAGGACGGCGAGTTTCGGGGTCTGACCGTGGAATTTTTGTACGAGCTGGCCAAATATACAGACTGGCAGTATAAGTTTGTGCCTTTTAAAAATTGGGGCGAAGCGGTGGAAAGCCTGAAACAGGACAAGGTGGACCTGCTGCCTACCATGCTGAAGACTCCCGAACGGGAACAGCAGATGTTTTTCAGCACCCGCCGTATGGGCAATATCTATGTGGCTTTGATCGTGCCTAAAAAAGATACCCGTAGTACCTATGGCGATTTAAGCACGCTGCAGGGCAAACGTATCGGTGTACGCCGGGGCACGGTGGATGCGGCCAAGTTTAAGGAATGGGCGGCTAATAATAATTTACAGTA
>CAXYYS010000138.1:0-2271 GCA_964293585.1 uncultured Acidaminococcales bacterium | reverse complement strand
CTGGTGAACGATATCCTGGATTTGTCCAAGGTGGAAAGCGGCAAGCTGGAACTGTATCCGGAACCCTATAGCCAGACGGAGTTTATCAAGAGCATCACCGGCATCATCGAACCCCTGGCCCGGGCCAAAGGCGTACAGTTTAAAATATGGCCGGGACATGTGGATGCCCCGCTGCTGCTGGATAAGCTGCGCCTGAACCAGATTTTCTTTAACCTGCTGTCCAACGCGGTAAAGTTTACCTCGGCCGGCGGCCGGGTGGATTTTTATATGGACGGGGAGTGGCAGCCGGACGGTTCGCTCATAGCCAAGTTCAAGGTGCAGGATAACGGCATCGGCATCAAGCCGGAATTTTTGCCCCATATTTTTGAAAGTTTCAGCCAGGACCCCCAGACGGCCCGGGATAAAGGCCGTATCGGCAGCGGTCTGGGCCTGGCCATTGTCAAGAACCTGGTGGAGCTGTTCGGCGGTACGGTTGCCGTGACGAGCAAGCTGGGACAGGGCACGACGTTTTCTGTAGTCCTGCCAGCCAAGGTGGCCAAGCTTACCGCCACGTCTGCAACCGGTACGGCGGTACAGGCAGATTTGCGGGGACGCCGCCTGCTTTTGGCAGAAGATAATAAGATTAACGCGGAGATTGCCACCAAGCTGCTGCAGAAGCAGGGCATGACGGTGGACTGGGTGGAGGACGGCACCCTGGTGCTACAGAAATTTGAAAGCGCCCCGGAAAATTATTACGACGCGGTGCTGCTGGATATCCTGATGCCTAAAATGGATGGCTTGAGCACGGCCCGGTATCTGCGGGCCATGAACCGGAAAGATGTGGTCCAGGTGCCCATCGTGGCCCTGACGGCCAACGCTTTTGACGAAGATATCCGGCGCAGCCTGGAGGCAGGGATGAACGCTCATCTGGCCAAACCCCTGAATCCCCAGGAACTGTATCAGACCCTGGCCGAACTGATCGGCCGGCGTGAGAAGGTGTGAAGTTTAGCATGACATGTAAACAAGTGGCGGCGCTGCTGGTTGTGGCAGCAGGACTGTGCGGTGCGGTATGGGGCTGCGGTTCCCGGCCGGCGCCGGCTCCCAAGGCTGAGGTAACCAAGGCTGCGGCTCCGGTGGAGGCGCCTATACCCACTCTGGCGGAGGAAGTAGCCAAATATAAAGGTCAGAAGCCGAAACAGTGGGGCGAGCAGGTGGACGGAGTTTTAACCCGGGTGCCCACCCAGGAGAAGGTTATCTTTTTAACGTTTGACGCCTGCGGCGGTCCCTACGGCAGCGGCTACGACCAAAAGCTGCTGGACTTTTTGAACAAGGAAAAGGTTGAGGCTACCCTGCTTTTAAACAGCCGCTGGCTGGAGGCTAATCCGGAACTGGCCAGGCAGCTGGCGGCCAATCCTTTGTTTTCCCTGCAGAACCACGGCACGCAGCACCGGCCTTTGTGCGTGAACGGCCGCAGTGTCTACAAGATCCAGGGTACCCGCAGCGTGGCGGAAGTATACGAGGAGATCATGGGGACGGATGCCCGGTTGAAGCAACTGACCGGCAAACGGCCCCGCTTTTTCCGTTCCGGTACCGCTTATTACGACGAGGTGGCGGTGAAGGTGGCCCGGGATTTAGGTTACACCATTACCGGCTTTGACATTCTGGGAGATGCGGGCGCTACTTATTCCAAGGCGCAGATTATCAAGGTGGCACGGGCTGCACGGCCCGGCACCATCATCATCTACCATATGAACCAGCCCCGCAGCGCTACCAGCGCCGGCGTGCCGGAAGTGGTGAAAAATTTGCGGGCGGCCGGGTATGAATTTAAAAAACTGGAAGATTACTGGCCGGTGCAGGCCCGGTCGTAAAGGCGGCTGGCAGCGACGATGTACGTTTAGTCGTCAGCGTGCCGAGAGTTCGTACTACTACTTGTTATGCCGCCGCAAAATTAAACGCAGGTACCACCAGCGGCGGACTTTTGGGTTGACTATGCGGTCAGGTATGGTATAATTAAAACCAGGTTAGGTGTAGTTTGAAGTGTGTGACAATTTAGACAATTGCGTTTTTGGTTGCCACCTGACAGACCGACACCTGTTTGGCGTTAGTAGAGCAGTATAAAATAGGAAAAGGGAGTGTGGAAACAAATGAGAAAATCGAGTCTAGTCCTGGCAGTAGTTCTGGCCCTGAGCACCATGATGCTGGCAGCTTGCGGCGGCGGTGGCGGGGGCAAGAAAGCGGGAGGACCCCCTGCCGGCGGGAAAAAACCGGGCGTGGATACTTCCATGAAAGAAA
>CAXYYS010000137.1:0-2274 GCA_964293585.1 uncultured Acidaminococcales bacterium | reverse complement strand
GCTGTTTCCGATGTGTACTCCCCCGTGAGCGGCATGGTGGTAGATGTAAACGAAGAACTGGCCAACGCGCCCCAGTCCATAAATGAAGATCCTTATGGCAAGGGCTGGATTGCTGTGATGGAAATGACCAACAGCGCCGAAGATTTAAAAGCTTTGCTGGACGCTGCCGGTTACACCAAATTGTTAGCTGAGGAGGCTTAACATGACCTGGAGTTATTTGCCCCATACGGCAGAAGACAGAGCGGAGATGCTGGCGGCCATCGGCGTGAAAAGCGCCGAAGATTTATATGCAGACCTGCCGGCCAGTATCCGTCTCCACAGAGATTTAAACCTGCCTGCACCTTTAAGCGAGGCAGAAGTAGCCAGAAAGTTTGCCAAACTGGCGGCAGCTAACGCCAATCTGCAGGAATATGCCTGCTTCTTAGGCGCCGGTGCCTATGACCATTTTATTCCCAGTACCGTGGATTTTGTTCTGAGCCGCAGTGAATTTTATACGGCTTATACTCAATATCAGCCTGAAATTTCCCAGGGTTATCTGCAGGCCCTGTGGGAATACCAGAGCCTGATTTGCGAAATCACAGGTCTGCCCGTAGCCAACGCTTCCATGTATGACGGTGGCACAGCTATTGCCGAAGCGGCCGTGATGAGCTGCCATACCTTACGCAGGAAAGAAATCCTGGTAGCCCGCAGCGTGCATCCTAATTACCGCACCGTCTTAAATACTTATGCCAAGGATTTTGACTTTACGGTAAAAGAGGTTGCCTTTGAAAACGGAGTCACACCTGTGGCAGCTATAAACAAATTAATCAGTAAGAACACCGCCTGCGTCATCATCCAGAACCCCAACTTCTTTGGCAGCCTGGAGGACGTTAAAGCCCTGGCAGACGCTACTCATGCAGCAGGCGCTTACTATGTGGCGGTAGCTGATCCTATTGCGCTGGCCATCCTGGAAGCTCCCGGCAAACTGGGGGCAGATATCGTAGTTGGCGAAGGTCAGTCCCTGGGTTTACCCACCGCTTTCGGCGGTCCTTATTTAGGTTTTATGGCGGTAACGGCTAAACTGATGCGCAAGATGCCCGGCCGCATCATCGGTGAAACGGTAGATGTAGATGGCAAGCGCGGCTTTGTGCTGACCCTGCAGGCCAGGGAGCAGCATATCCGCCGGGAAAAAGCTACCTCCAACATTTGTTCCAACGAAGCTTTGTGTGCCCTGGCGGCAGCTGTGTATCTGGCTACCGTAGGCAAGACCGGCTATGTGGAAATTGCCGAACAGTGCCTGCAAAAAGCTCATTATGCTTATGACGCCCTGGTTAAGAGCGGGGCTAAACCAGCTTTCAGTGTGCCATTCTTCCAGGAATTTGTCATCCAGCCCAAGGCCGGCGCAGATATCGCCGCCTTGAACAAGAAACTGTTAGGCTTAAAGATGATCGGCGGCCTGGACCTGGGCAAATATTATCCGGAACTGGCCGGCCAGATGCTGGTCTGCGTTACGGAAAACCGCACCCGGGAAGAAATTGACCGCTTCGTGAAAGCACTGGAGGTAATGTGATGGATAAGCAACCTTTGTTATTTGAACTGGGAAAACCGGGACGCAGAGGCGTTGACCTGCCGTCCCTGGACGTACCGGCACAGGAAAATCTTATTCCCGCAGCCTACAGACGTCAGATACCGGCGGCGCTGCCGGAACTGAGCCAGATTGAACTGGTGCGTCACTATGTGCAGTTAAGCCAGCGCAACTTTGGCGTGGATAACGGTTTCTACCCTCTGGGTTCCTGCACCATGAAATACGACCCTAAGATCAACGAGCAGATTGCCCGTTATCCCGGACTGTCCCAGCTCCACCCTCTGCAAGATGAGGATACGGTGCAGGGCGCCCTGGAAATTTTATACGAACTCGAACAGGCTTTGAAAGAAATCAGCGGCATGGATGGTTTCACCCTGGAACCGGCTGCCGGCGCTCACGGTGAACTGACCGGTTTAAAACTGATCCGGGCTTACCATCGGGACCGGGGCGACCTGGCCCGCACGAAAGTAATCGTGCCGGACTCTGCTCACGGTACCAACCCGGCTTCTACCGCCATGTGCGGTATGGAAGTGGTACAGATTGTTTCCAAACCGGACGGAGCCATTGACCTGGAAGCTTTAAAAGCAGCCGTAGGTAAAGACACAGCGGCCTTCATGCTGACCAATCCCAATACCCTGGGCCTTTTTGAAAGCCAGATTGAAGCTATTGCCAATATCGTGCATGAAGCCGGCGGCCTGCTGTATTATGAC
>CAXYYS010000136.1:0-2485 GCA_964293585.1 uncultured Acidaminococcales bacterium | reverse complement strand
CAGCCCAACATGCCGGTGAATGCTAATAATACCCAGGTACCGGCCGAAGCTACCAATGCGGCCCAGAATAATATCCAGGCGCCGGGCCAGCCCCAGGGACAACCGGTACAGGGTCAGCCCGTACAGGGCCAGCGTCCCACGGTAAGGCCTTATATGACTTTTAATCCGCCGCGAATCTCCATGAAGAGTGAAGTGGAAGGTATCGTGTACGATTTTAATAAGGGTGCCCGGGTGGCCGTACCCAAAGGCAATTACCGGGTACGCTTTATCGACCGGGATGCCTGCCTGGTTTTGTACGATGCCAAGGCAGATGGCGTGATTTGTACCAGCACCAAGGTATACTATGTCAATTTCCGGATTGAAGTTTATAAACGCGGCGACGAGCAGAAAAAAGAACCGGATAAATTGATTTTTGCTCATAACTATGATGCCAGGGGCAAGAACGTGCTCCTGAAGTTTCCGGATACCGCTATGGGCGATGTGCTGGCCTGGTTCCCTTACGCCGAAGAGTTCCGTAAGCAACATGGCTGTAATTTGTACTGCGCCCTCAATCCCAAGTTTTCTTCCATCCTGAAGGCCGGTTATCCGGAGATTAATTTTGTGGATACGGAGACCGTGCCGCCGGATTTATATGCCAGCTATTATGTAGGCCTGTTCGCACCCTGGGATAACCGGGACCTGCAGCCGGTGGACTGGCGTATTGTGGGACTGCAGCGCCATGCTGCTTATCTGCTGGGCGTGGACCCGGTGGAGCGGCGGCCCCGTCTCACCCCGTGTCAGGAAAGGCCTATCAAAGAACCCTATGTGTGCATCGCCTCTCAGTCTACGGCACAGTGTAAATACTGGAATAATGCCTTCGGCTGGCTGGGCACGGTGGAATATTTGAAAAAATTAGGTTACCGGGTGCTGTGTGTGGACCGGGACCGCATCTCTGTGGTAGGGAATCAGGGCAACAATATTCCTTACGGCACCGAAGATTTTACCGGCGACCGTCCCCTGCAGGAACGGGTGGATTTAATTGCCCATGCGGATTTCTTTATCGGTCTGACCAGCGGTTTAAGCTGGCTGGCCTGGGGCACCGGTGTGCCGGTGATCCTGATTACCGGGTACACGGCCCCCAACATTGAGTTCTATACTCCGTACCGGGTACAGCATTTCCATGTGTGCAACAGTTGCTGCAACGATATGCGTCTGGAACATAAGTACGGCGATTTCGGTTCCTGCCCTAAATTTAGGGGGACGGAACGGGAATACGAATGTACCCGTTTTATTACGCCGGAGCATGTATGCCGGACCATTGACCGGGTGCGGGCCGATTTAGGCATTGCGCCGCTGCCGGATTATAGCAAGCTGTATGCGCAGCCGGTAAAGGATGCGGACGAGCAAACAGAAACAAAAGCGGCTGCCAAGCCGGAAGTAAAGCCGGAAGTAAAACCGGAAACTGCAGAAGAAAAGAAATAGGCACTAAAATAGAAAAAGGCCCGTTGTTACTAAGCAGGGAATCGATACCTCAGCGGTAGACCCGGCAGGCTATGCCGAACCGGGTATCGCGTGGCAGCCAGGGGTTTTGCCTGGCGCTCTGCGTGTAACAACGGGCTTTCTCTATTATTTTACCGTGAATCCGGTTTATTTTTACAGCGTATCCAGCGTCTTCACCGCTTCTACCAGGATGGGGAAGTTCTTGCGTACGCTCTTGAGACTCCAGCGTTCGTTAGCCATGTGCTCAGTGGCTTCTTCGCCGGGGAAGAGGATGCCGAAAGCCATGGTGTGGGGCAGGAACTTGGCGTAGGTGCCGCCGCCGATGATGCTCTGTTTGGCCTGGGTATCGCCGGTGCATTTCTGGTATGTGGCCAGCAGACCTTGGGCAAAAGCACTGTCAGGCGGAATATTGAGCGGGTCGTTGGCCCGCAGTACTTCTATCTCAAACCCGGTGGGAGCTACGGCCTTTTGTACCCGCTCCAGGATTTCTGCATAATGCATGGTCACCGGGAAACGGATGTCGCATTTGGCTTCCGCATCGGTGGCAGTCACCGTGGCTAAGGACGGCGCCAGGGTAAGTACGGAAGAAGCATCTTGAACGTCAATGTTGAGACCTTCCTTGGTCATAAGCTGCATCAAAGTTAAAAAGTCGTGGCGATATTCTCGGCTGAGGTTACGGCACAGCTTTAAAAGGGCGTTATCACCTTTTTCCGGCATGGCGCCGTGGGCAGCACGGCCCAGGGCCTCGTACTTTTTACCGTTAACGGTAGCTTCAGCATGGCCGGGCACGGCGTTAATGACGGTACCTACGTTCATGATGATGACCGGTTCCCTGCCGCTTAACTTTTTATGGAAACGTAACCGCAGCACGCCCTTTTCCCCGATGATGCCGGGATAATCCGCATCCGGGGTGATGGCATACTGTGGCAGCTCTTCCACCTTGGTGTAATGTTGCATGCACTCGCTGCCGGTTTCTTCACCGCAGCCCACGATCAGACGGACCCGT
>CAXYYS010000135.1:0-2539 GCA_964293585.1 uncultured Acidaminococcales bacterium | reverse complement strand
AGCGACAACGTAAAGGTTACCGGCTATGCTCGTTACTCTTACATGGATCACAATGTAAATAACAAGGATGCCGCTGATGCACGTAAAGACGGTGACTATGCTGCCAAGCTGCGTAGCCGTCTCTGGTTTACTGGCGCTGTAAATGACACTTGGAACTATGTGGGTATGTTAGAAAATAACCAAAACTTTAGCAACAATGCTGGTGATGAAACCACCAATTTCCAACGTGCATATTTAGATGGCCGTTTAGGCGGCGCACATGTAACTGCTGGCCGTTTCAACAACACCATCGTTGATGGTAACCTGTACGATCATCGTATGGATGCTGTCAAGGTTGTGTACGGCAAGAAAGTTAAGTTAGGCGCTTACTATGGCAAACCGACGAACGAAGATTACACTGCCGCAGTTAAAGCAGATCCTACTAAAGGTATTGTGGCTGCAGATGCAACAGGTTTCGACTATAACAAGGTTTGGGGCGTAAATGCTGCCGCTGATTTGGGTGGTTTTAACCTGACTGCCGGTTATGATAAGTTTACCAATTCTGATGCTATGAAGTTAGATGACAACGGTGTGTGGAATATTGGTGCGAAATATGACTTTGGCAAAGCATCCCTGGGCGCCATTTACATGAAGTCCAGCCTGGACGCTAAGGATGATAATACCAATAAGGGTATTATTGTAACTGGTACCGTTATGGGTGCAGATGCTGCAAAACCTGGTTCTTGGGGCCTGTGGGGCAAGTTCTATGATCAGGGGTACGGTACTGTTATAGCTCATACGATGGATGGTATTTATAGCGACAACGGCTTCAAAGGTTGGGGCGCTGGCGTAGATTATACTCTGGCTAAGAACATGGTTGGCAGCTTTGAATATTATAACCTGGACCAAAAGGGTGCAGATGCTTCCGATAAGACTCTGTGGAGCCAATTGGTTGTAACATTCTAATAAAACGTTTAGCTGTTAATAGCTTTAGTATGGACAGGATCACCTTAGGGTGGTCCTGTTTTTTATATGTGCTCATGTCACTAAGATTTCACTGTCTTTTTAGACAGAACTATGGTAAAATACTTGATAGTTATAAGAGATGAGGAGGCTAAGGCTATGAAAAAATTACTGGGTCTGGTGTTTGCAGTCCTGGCTTTTGTTTTGACTACAGGTATCACCACTGTGCCTACGGCAGAAGCAGCCAGGGTGGCAGTATTACCCTTACAGCAGGATAATCTGGTGAAGGATGAAGAAGATACGCATGACTACAATACTTTATATTGGGATGTGGCAACAGATTTGTATAAATTTCCATCTTTTGATCTTTTAGGTGACGATGAGATTCAAAAGGCTTTGCCGGCCGAAGGACTGAAGGATTTTAGCGAAGCTACATTAAAGACTTTTGCAGATAAGACAGAAGCGGATCTTGTTGTAGCTATGCGTTTGGATGAACTTACCAGCAAGGGTTTGATGGCACGTCGTGAACAAACAGATGCTATAAATATGAAAGGTGATTTTGCTTCTTACAATCGTATCTCGGGAAAGTATATGCATAAAAAGATTTATGAGCAGGATGAAGTAGAAGAAGTTTTGTTGGTACGCGGCGATTGGAGAGGCGAGTATTTTACGAAACTTGCAAAACGGTATATGGAGCGGGCGCTGAAGTTGAAATAAGCTGAGGGTATTGGTATTTTGATTTTCAACTGGGCGAAGTAAAACTTTAAATGCTATAGTAAAACGGAGCAGAAAATAAAATTTCTGTTCCGTTTTTATTTGCAAGATACTTAGCGGTAGGGCCCGCCGGACCTTGCATTTATAAGATCTTAAAACCTTACAAGATACTTTGCGGGAGGGCCTGCCTGCCCGTGCATTTATAAGATTTTAAAATCTTACAAGCTACTTAGAGGAGTGGGCCTGCGGCCCTTGATTTAAAGAAGAACTGAAAGCTTGGCCTGCGGCCCAAAAAGAAAAAAATTAAAAAAAGAAAAAGTAAACTTTTCTCAGAGGTCTTCTATATAGTAATACAAGTTGTAGGCAACATTTTATGCATCTTTTATTATTTTTTTAAAAAAGATGCATAAAATTTTCAAAATGCTTGTATTAAGGGCGAAGTCTGTCGGTACTTTTTGTCAGGACGCAGCCAAAAGATTTTTTGTTTTATAATAGAAATTTAACTTTAAAAATATATTTTTCTTCTTGCGAATAATTATTATTAGTGTTATAATTTGTTTGTAGGTTTGGTGGTTAAGAACGAAAAACGCACGGACAAGTAGAGGAAACTAGGCAACTCTTACCTGGAGAAATGCGAGCTTTTGTTTCTGGCCGCCTAATAATTTTCACAGGAGGAGATTTACATGCAAAAATCTTTAGTTGTAGCCATGGCTTTGGCTATGGGCATCAGCGCCAGCTGCGCTGCTGCTAATCCGTTTTCTGATGTACCTGCAGGTCACTGGGCTTATGGCAGTATTGCCAAGTTAGCCGCTGCCGGCGTTGTGGATGGTTACGGTGATGGCACCTATCGTGGCGACCGCCTGATGACCCGTTATGAAATGGC
>CAXYYS010000134.1:0-2602 GCA_964293585.1 uncultured Acidaminococcales bacterium | reverse complement strand
GCATGTTTCAGCACGTTGGAATTATAAGGACCCGCCAAACCTTTATCAGAGGTAATGACAATATAACCCAGCTTACGGATAGGACGCTGTACCAACAGGGGAACATCAGCAGCGCTGATATTTCCCAGGGTAAACTTATCGCCTACGGCAGTAAGCAGCATAGACTGAATTTTCTCCGCAAAGGGACGACTGGAAGCTGCCTTTTCCTGGGCACGACGCAAGCGGGCAGCAGCTACCATCTTCATAGCCTTGGTAATCTGCTGGATATTCTTAATACTCCGCATGTGCATGTGTATCTCACGTGGATTAGGCATCAGTCACTCACCTCGTTTCGCTGCTTTTGAAGGTCTGTTTGAAAGCCTGGATGGTCTTAACCAGAGCTTCTTCATTTTCCTTGGTGATCTTCTTCTCCTTAGTGATAGACTCACTAATTTCAGGAGCGCTGGAAGCCACGAAGGACAGTAATTCTTTTTCGAAACGGGTAACATCCCCGGTAGGAATGTCGTCTACATAACCCTTGGTAGCTGCATACAGGGAAATAACCTGTTTGTCGACAGTCAAAGGAGAGTACTGGCCCTGTTTCAGGACTTCGGTCATACGGGCACCACGGTCCAGCTGGGCCTTGGTAGCCTTATCCAAGTCACTGCCGAACTGAGCGAAAGCTGCCAGTTCACGGTACTGAGCCAGGTCCAGACGCAAAGTGCCGGCTACGGATTTCATAGCCTTAATCTGAGCCGCGCCGCCTACACGGGATACGGACAAGCCGACGTTAATGGCAGGACGGATACCGGAGTAGAACAGTTCAGACTCCAGATAAATCTGACCATCAGTAATAGAAATTACGTTGGTCGGAATGAAACCGCCGACATCGCCGGCCAGAGTTTCAATAATCGGCAGAGCCGTGATGGAACCGCCGCCAGCACCATCATTACGACGGGCTGCACGCTCCAGCAGACGGGAGTGCAGATAGAATACATCGCCGGGATATGCTTCACGTCCGGGAGGACGACGGAGCAACAGGGACATGGCACGATAAGCTACGGCGTGCTTGGACAAGTCATCATAAATGCAGAGCACATCTTTGCCCTGATCCATGAAGTACTCGCCAATGGTAACGCCGGCGTACGGAGCCAGATATTGCAAAGGCGCACTATCAGCTGCAGTTGCGGCTACGATGATGCTGTAGTCCATGGCGCCGTACTTTTCCAAAGTACGAGCCAGGCTGGCAACACGGGAAGCCTTCTGGCCGATGGCAACGTAAATACAAATTACGTTCTGGCCTTTCTGATTTATGATGGTATCGATAGCGATGGCGCTCTTGCCGGTACCACGGTCGCCAATGATTAATTCACGCTGACCGCGTCCGATAGGAACCAGGGCATCAATAGCTTTTAAGCCCGTCTGTAAAGGTACATCTACCGGTTTACGATCGGCAATGCCGGGTGCCGGAGATTCTACAGGACGAGACTCTTTGGTGATAATATCACCCTTGCCATCCAAAGGCTGGCCCAGGGCGTTAACAATACGGCCTAACATGCCTTCCCCTACGGGAACTTCCATGATACGACCGGTACGGCGAACGATATCGCCTTGTTTAATCTTGGTATCGCCGCCCATGAGCACAACGCCGATGTCGCCAGGACGCAGCGTCTGCACCATGCCACGGACACCGTGGGGCAGCTCTACCAGCTCGCCGGCCATGGCACCACGCATACCTTCACCAGTAGCAATGCCGTCGCCGACCTTATCTACGACACCAACTTCTTCGGTGTCCGTAGCCAGCTTATAATCTTCAATCTTCTTGGATAAAACATCGGCAATACCGGTAGCCTTTTCCAGAGATTGACCGTTCACATCTACCTTACCCAGCTCGCCGCGCACCTTTTCCAGCTTGCGCTTCGTGCTGGCATCAAATACCTGATCGCCGGCCTTAACAATAATGCCACCGATGATAGTAGGATCAACCAAGGTTTCTGTTTCTACCTTGCAACCCAGTTTATCGCTCAGGATTTTGGCAATAGATTCTTTTTCAGATACAGATAATTCTGCAGCCGTGGTCACAGCCACCTTAGCAGTACCGTCTTTTACTAAACCCTGGGTCTGCTCTGCAGTAAGCTTGAACTCTTCCAAGCTCTTGCTGATTAATGATATTTTCTCATCACTAGCCATACTGTATCCATCACCTCCGTATCCCCCGTTTTTTTGTTTGAGCGGGAATTATCAACCTAAGCCGCCAAAGCGGCTTTTCATTACACTCTTTACCAGACCTGACCGTCTTACTTATTAGCGCCCAGAACTGCATCGGCAGTCTTGGTAATCAAAGCCTGGTCTTCAGGTCCGTTTAACTTCTGATCTACGATCTTACCGGCAATCTGCGTTGCCAAAGTAACAACCTGAGTACGTACATCCAGCAGAGCTTGTTGTTTTTCCTGCTCGATATGCTCAGTGGCATTCTTCAACATTTGTTCTTTTTCAGCTTGTGCCTGGGCTACCAGATCATCATGTAACTTCTGGCCAACTTTATTGGCCTTGTCCACGATGGCCGTAGCTTCTTCACGGGCATCCCCCACGTGCTTAGTATACTGAGCCTTCAAGGACTCAG
>CAXYYS010000133.1:0-2752 GCA_964293585.1 uncultured Acidaminococcales bacterium | reverse complement strand
AACAAAATTAGCGCATCGCATCTGTTCCATACGCCCACCTTACCATCTTAGTTTTTAGCCGGAGGAAACACCGGCCTTATTTTTACTTTACCCGCCAACCGCTAAGCCCGTTTAAAATCTTCGTCAGCCAGTTCACACAAAATATGGCCCATCAGGGAATGTACTTCCTGGACCCGGGCCGTCACCTTGCAGGGAATAGCCAGACACACATCCGTCAGCTGCGCCAGTTTGCCGCCGCCACAACCGGTCAGGCTCACGGTTTTCAGGCCCCTGGTTTTTGCAAGTTCCACCGCTGCTACCACATTGCCGCTGTTACCGCTGGTCGAAACGCCGATAAGCACGTCGCCCGGCTGGCCCAAAGCTTCCACCTGGCGGGAAAAGACCCGCTCGTATCCATAATCATTAGCCACGGCTGTGAGGATGGATGTGTCCACGGTCAAAGCGATAGCCGGCAGGCCCCGGCGCTCTTTCTGGAACCGGCCCACAAATTCGGCCGCCCAGTGCTGGGCATCAGCGGCACTCCCGCCGTTACCGCAAACCAAAAGTTTATGTCCCGTAGCCAGAGCCGTACGGATCAGCTCCGCCGCTGCAGCCAGTTTTGCCAGCAGCGCCTGGTCCTTTTGGACAGCAGCCACCAGCTCCAAATGTTCCTCAAAACGCTGTGCAATAATATTTTCCATAAATCGTATCTCCATCGGCCGGATTCCTGCCCCGGTCAAAATGCACCCGGTTGGGATCCCAGCCTTAATCTTTTTTAGCAGGCAGGCTTCACGCCGCCTTTAGTTTACCAATATAGGAAATTATAAGTTATATAGAAAGTGTTGCTATCGTCATAGTTCTTCTTGCGATATTCCAAACCCAGTACCCAGCAACAGAACCGGTGGTCCCAGCGCAGGGAAGTATCATAGGTCTGACTCTTGCCAATATCGTACCGGTTGACCAGTGTCACCCAGTTGCGGTCATCCGGTGTCCAGCGGAAACCGGTGCGCATTTCCTTGGCCATATCCGGCTGCCCGTAGTTGAACAGGCTGCTGGTCTTATCTTCGCGGTAATAACCGGCCCAGATATTAAATTTAGGAGAAATCTTCTGGCCCAAAGTAGCATAGTACAAATTGGAAGCCGTGTTCTCATCGCTCAGACTTTCGTGTACCCACTTGCGGCCCATGGTCAGGTCTAACGAAGTTTTTTTGCTGTCGAATAAATAAATGCGGTCATGGTTCAGGAAAAACGCTTTTTCCGTATGCCAGCTGGGCTGGTCCTGATAATCATATTTCCATAAGCCATGGGTGATGTAAGCGCTGTAACTGACAGGCAGGCCTTTCATGATATGATGGTTCTTGTAGTACAAGCCCCAGTCCATCTGTTTCTTCAGCCAGATATCATCATCATCCTGATCCCAGTCCAGCAGGCTCAGGCGCACATAAAAGTTTCTCTCATCATGGCGGATACCGTACGACGGTTTGTAACCGGCCTTGGTATAATAGTTCTGGTCCATGTACGCCGTAGTCTTGCCGTCGCCGCCAATATGTTTTTCCACCGTCAACTCTGCGTACCAGCCGTTGGCACTGCTGGAATAACCAATACGCGGCATCATGCGTTCCGTGCTTTCCGTAAATTTATTCTCGTAGTAATCACGGGAATACACATGCTTACCCTTAATATAAACTTTTACATCCCGGGCTACTAACTTTTCGCCGGGATAAATCACAATATTCTGCGCGGAATAAGACAAGCAGGGCGTATGTTTCACCGCTGGGCAGCGCGTACTGGTGCCGCCCTGGTCCATGACGATGCGGTCCGGATAGATGGTGGCATGTTCCGAGGTATAAAAATCCGTCTTACTCTTGCCATCAATCTTGCGGATCTCGCCGGTCTTGCTGTTAAAGTTATAGTGTACCCATTTGCCGTTCATGGTGTTGGTCGGCTCGATCAGGGTACCGCCTTCTTTTAACCATACGTCGCCCGTGCGCACGTTGCCCACCGCCCGGGTAGAAAGCAAAGTCTCAATACCCTGCACCATCTTTACATGGCCCTGGGCTTCAAAGTCGCCGGTTTCAGGATCGTAGTCCGCCTTGTCGCAGGTCAAAGTAACCGGCAGGGTTTGCTTGGCCGCGGCTGCCGTCTTCTTGGCCGCCTTCTTATCTTTTTTCTGCGTCGCTTTTTTATTCGCCGCCAGGTCCGCCGGCGTAGCCGGTTCGGTGTCTGTGATCACGCTGGTCTGAGCTTCCGTCTGCGCGGTGTCTGTCGTAGCAGCGTGAGCATCCGTCACCGTTGTATCTTCCTTAGGCGGCTGATATTTTTCAGAGCCGGACCAGTTGCTGTTGCCACCGGCCACGCAAATCTGCGTGACGGTCAGGCCTGCCAAACATAAAGCTGCCAGTGCTTTCTTTTTCATAAATTTACTCCTTGTCGAACGCCTTAAAACTGAAAATTATCCGTTTACCATTATACCATAAAAGCTAAAAAAAACCTACTCCCAGTTGGTTTCTCGCAACTGAGAGCAGGTTTTGGATTTAAATTTTGCCAAACTAAATGACTAACGCTGCTGACCAACCTGTTTTGCCCAACTTACGGATCAGCGCCGGTCCGCAATTTTATTTCCCGGCCGGTACGTAGACGATACCGTTACTTCCGGTATCTTTGGTCACCTGAACAAAAGTACGGGCGCCGGCCGGAATCAATACATTGGTATCGGCATTCTTTTCCTCTGGCAAACCTATAAAGGGCATCCCGCCCTGAGAAGAGCTGCCGG
>CAXYYS010000132.1:0-2878 GCA_964293585.1 uncultured Acidaminococcales bacterium | reverse complement strand
AAATTTTGCAAAAAAAAATATCACATTTTCTAAAAAAAAAGCGTCATTATTAGTGAGGGTTTAAAATTGTTTTTGACTTTTTCTTTTTTTTGTTTTTTTTCTTTTTGGCTTTCAATCTAATCCTTTTGTTTAATAGTATTTATAACATCGCAAGAACAATAAATATAAGAAGATAAGCTGTTAATTTATTTTAATGATTGGCTAAATAAATAAAAAAAGATGATCTGTTACTAAATTTTGTACATACAAAGTATGATTGTGTATACAAAATACACAATCAGTGTTGCCCATATTATACAAATATGATAAATTAATTATGTTATTCTGTTAAATAATTTACAATTATAAGAAATGAACAAGTAAAAATATACTTTATTACACTTTATATGTTTTAAAGGTGCCTGGCACTCTTTAAATAAATTCTATGATAAAGGAGGATAAGTAGGAAAATTGATTGATATTCCGGTAAGATACAATGGCTTTCGTTCCAGTATATTATTCCTGATAGCTACTAAAAAATTACTGATTTAAGGAGGAAGTTTTTAAGTGAGCAATCCAATAACTAACGACCAGGAATCTGGTTTGATGACGGCAGAAGCCTATATTGCCGCAAAAGAGGCCGAAGAAGAAGCAGATCCACAGCTTTATTGGTGGCGTGAAATGGCAAATGCCGTCCACCTGGGATCACAAAGTTTTACCGAAGAACTTTTAAGAACATTTAGACCTCTGGTCATCTGTTGCTTGCAAAAATTGCAACTACGTTATGGCAAGCATTATCCTATGGACGACTTGTTGCAAAATGCGGGCATCGACCTGATTGTCAAACTTAGAAAGATAACTATCAAGAACATTTCAGCATTACCACATTATATTGAAAAGATTGTCCTGAGCAGTTTTATAAGTTATAACCGCCGTCATGGAGCGGCCAATCGCAACGAGATTCCTGTCAGCATGGGTACAGACAATATTGATGAAGGCGGCAACACGCTGCTTAACTCTAAAGATTTGTTGAGCAATGCCGGCGTAGATGCCAGTAAGATTGCTACCGATAAAATCTTGTACCAGCAGATACAGGAAACGCTGCACGAAGATACGTTTATGCTTCATGTCCTGGAAAAGTCTTTGCTGCAAAATTATTCAGATATAGAGATTGCGGCAGAACTACATTATTCACGGGAACATGTGACCCGTGTAAGAAAGATTGGTATGAAACGGCTGAAAAAAGCCTTTTTAGGGAAAGGAATAATACCGGAAATCTTTGCGTACTAACGCGCGTTACTGACGCGCGCGCCTCAACTACCGCCTGATAAACGTTGAATAAATACCCCAAGAAAATTTTAATGGAGGAAAAAATGGCAGAGACAGTAGTAAAACACGAGCAAGAGGCAGTTAACGAGCAAAGGCAGCAACCTGTATTTTATATAGATGAGGAACAAGGGACGCAGATGTCTTCAGATACTGCCGCCAGGAAGGAAATACTGCATAAAAATTTTAGTTCCCGCGCCCATAAGTTGATGGTGGAATATGAAATACCAACTTATTTTGAGAACGCGCTTAACGGGACGTTGCACGGATTGGCAGGATCAGCCTTAGAACTGGGTACCTTCTTTTACCTGCGTAACGATGGTACTAAAGATGCCCAGTTGGCCGTACCACTTTTAACACCTATGGCCTTGGCGGGTAATAAGGATGCGCGGTTCCGGCTGGGAATAAGCTACATGCGGGAGGGACAGCTGCGGAATGCGGCCACCTGGCTGGAAAAGGCTGGTGAACAAGGCAGTTTGAGAGCCTTATTTTTGGCGGGCAGGTGTTATGAAAGCTTATGTGAACGTGGTCTGGCACGCCTGGCCTATAACAGAGTGTCAGAACTGGGTAATCCATATGGCTATAAAGAAATCATCCGGATGGATGGTTTGAAGAAAAGTAAATTTTTATCGTTAATGAGTAAGGTTTATACGAACGATGTGGAAGCGCAATATCAATTAGGGATGGAATATATTAACAGAGTGCGGGATGGTGAATCTGCCAAGGAACAGGAAGAATTGCGAAGTTTTGGCTTGAAGTGGCTAAAGTCAGCGGCAGCCCAGGGGCACGAAGCAGCACGCAAGCTGTACAACAAAAATGTGCCGCAGATTAATGATAAAGAAAGATCAAAAAAGTAAGTAGGGAGATAGTGTTAACGAGTTATTTTAACGACAAGGAGGACAGATGACTAACTTTAAAAATGCTTTAGCAGAGAACCGGGAATTTATCCAAAGCTTAAATGACAAGGAATTTTGGGGCGTGGTCCAGAAGGAAGCTCCCACGGATATGGGACGGTATGTAGCTCCGGCCAAGCGCGGCAACCTGCAGGAGATGATCTACCTGGGTGCCACCTTCCTGCTGGCGACTAATGCTCTGCCCCGCAACATCGCCATCGCGCTGCGGCTGTTGCAAAAGGGGTTGGAACTGGGCAACGAGGACGCCCGGTTTTTCAAGAACATGAGCCAGCGCCTGATTGACGAGCACCTGGAAGCGGAAGACGCAGCTACTGGACAGCTAGCGTAAGTCAAACAACTAACGTAAACTAGAATCTCGGCATAAAGTAAGATAATCATATAATCAGGACGGGGACTGCCTTTGTGCAGCCGTATGCTAAGACATGACAAAGCCGCGTAACGCCGCGGCGGCTAACTATTTGTACCAGCCAGTCATGTCGCAGCAACGGCGTATACAAAGACAGTCCCCGTCCATTATTGTTTATTATAATTTATAGATTTTGGCCAAATTATGTATCAATTTTAAAATTACATATAATCCGTGTAAATACAGGCTTAGATTTGCAAAATTTTAACAATCATACTTGCTTTATATGATTTACAAGCGTATAAAAAAAGTC
>CAXYYS010000131.1:0-2921 GCA_964293585.1 uncultured Acidaminococcales bacterium | reverse complement strand
GCTTTCCCCCCCACACAGAAATGGAACCGCCGGATCCAGTGAAATTGCCGCTGCCGGTGGTGTCGATGACCACTTCATTTTGGCAATTGCCAAGGCAGTCATAAAAAGTCTGGCCGATATGATTGAGGCCGATGTACATGTTCTTTTCCCCGCCGGGTCCGTCGCTGAGCAGCACCGCTACGCCGGAACCGGGATGCTCCGCATCTCCTTCCAGTGTCCAGCCCACTACATCAAAGTGGTCAAAATAATCGTGCTGAAAGCCGTACACTTTATCCCGGCGCACCTGGCATAACCGCTCCAAAAGTTCTTTCTTGCAGGGCAGCTGGTGTTCGGCATCCCCGTAATAATCCCCGTAAAAGATGCAGGGATAACCCTGAGGCCGCAGCAGGATCACGCCGTAAGCCAGGGGTTTAAACCAGTCGGCCACCACAGTTTGCAAAGCCTGGCCTGGCTGGGTATCGTGGTTTTCCACAAAGGTCACCGCCTTGGTAGGATTATCCTGTACTAAGGTGCCGTCCAGCAGATGGGCCATATCAAAAGTACCGGACTGGTTGCAGGCTTTAAAAAAGTTCAGATGCAGGGGCACGTCAAACAGGGACATGCAGCCTGCCGTGGCCGTCACGTAACGGCGCAGGTCATCCAGTTCCCCGCTCCAGTATTCGCCCACCGCAAAGAAATTTTGGTGGTTGTGCATACGCATGTTCCAGAGCCAGTTCTTATAAAAGGTGGAAGAGATATGTTTAACCGCGTCAATGCGGAAACCGTCCATGTGGCAGGTGTCAATATACCATTGGCCCCATTTGTTCAACTGGTCGATGACCACCTGGTTGGAAAAGTTCAGATCCGCCCCCATGAGATAATCGTAGTTGTTGTTGGCGTGGCGCACGTCCCACTCCCAGCTGTTGCCCTCAAAATTATAGATGGCGCTCTTATGGGTGCGCTGGTCCCAATCCACCCCGTCAAAATAGTTGTGGTTCCATTTAAAGTCCGAATATTTATTCTGCCGTCCGGGGAAAGTAAACACCGTCCAGGCCTCGATGGTCTCGTCGCCGGACACCCGCTGCAGCCTGTTATTGGATGCATCTTCCACCGCCAAGACCTGTTCCGTGGCGTCGGCCCCCATCATATGGTTCAGGACAATATCCGTGTACACCTGGATACCCGCCTGCTGCAAAGCTTTAATCGCCGCCAGATATTCCGTCTTGGTGCCGTACTTGGTACGCACGGTGCCCTTCTGGTCAAACTCCCCTAAATCATACACGTCATAGACGCCGTAACCTACGTCGTGGATGCCGGCCTGGCCTTTAAAAGCCGGCGGCAGCCACACCGCCGTAATGCCCATCTGCGCCAGATGCTGCGCTTCCAGGGCCGTCTGCTGCCAAAATTTGCCGTCTTCCGGCACATACCATTCAAAATACTGCATCATCACGCCGTTCAAACTCATACTTATCAACCTGTCCTTTACCTTTAGCATAACAGCAAGCGCCCCAAAAAACAAGTTGCCACGCCAAAACTTTTTCATCAGTTAGTCCTACGATGCCGCCGTACAAAAAGCTGCCAACCTCCGCCAGTGCTAAAATAATTTCGCCGCTCCTTTTTCCCCTGCTTATGTTATAATAGTAATACTAATTCAATTTTACGGAGATATACTTTAAGGCTAAATCTGATTTCCTGTCCCGCATGAGCTACGACATTCGTACGCCTTTAAACGGCATCATCGGCATGACGGCGGACGCATTCACAGAAAGTATCCAGGAGGCCGAGAAGGCCGGTATGAATGCGTATGTGACCAAACCGATCGAACCGGAAAAATTGTATCAGGCGCTGGCGCAATAGTTTTACAAAAAAAATAAACGTTAGTCGCTATAACGTTAGAGGTGAAAATATGGATACCCAGCAACTGGAACAACTAGACCGCTATGCATTTTTACGCAAATCAAACTTTGAACTCTACGCCCTCTGCCGGGACGCTGATCATTACGCAGCCATCGACTCCATCATCGCGCTCACCAAAGCGCGTTTGGCCCTGGAAGTAGTCGTCCGGCTGTGCCTGGAAGCCTGTCATGTTCGCAGCCAGCGCAACCTGTACCAGGATATTAATACCCTGACTGCCACCGGCAAGGTGGACAAGGCTACCTGCAACCAGATGCAGGAACTGCGCCGCAGTTCCAACAAGGCCGTCCATGAAGATGCCGGCTCGCCCAAACGTACCTTTTTCTGTCTGAACATGCTCTTCGACATCGTCTCCTGGTACCAGGTTTATTTTGGCAGCAAATAGCGCTTACAGGAAAATATACTTGCGCCCGAACAGCAGCGCCCCTCATCCATACCGGTAGATTCCAAAAGAGCAGTCTTCACTGCTCTTTCTTTAATTTTTATTTGTCACGTAAATCATGGTCTTAAACCAGCCGTCCTTGTGGCTGCACAGGACCGTAGCCTGATACATATCCCGGAACAGAGCCAGCGAACGCATACCCAGACCATGCCCGTTCCTGTTGGTCACCGGCAGTCCGTCGTCGCCAAAAAGAACCGGCTTGTCAAAACGGTTGGCCACACTCAGGAGCATCTGCCTGTGATCCGTACGTGCCAGTACCTTCAGGGTACGCGCTCCCTGCGGCTGCTTATAACTGGCCTGGAGAGCGTTTTCCAGCAAGTTGCATAATAAAATCGCCAGCCTGTTCTCATCCAACGACATGGTGGTGGGCAGCTCCACCTTATATTCCAGAGGTATCTGCTCCTGTCGGGCTTTTTCAATATAAATGGATAAGGCCGTGTTGATGATGGGATTAAGGCAATAAGATTTAATCGCAGTCTGCTGGAGACTATCATCACTTTCCGTGATCAATTGCAGGGCAGCCTCTTTCTTTCTCTCCCGGAGCAAAGTGTATAAAAGCAGGTTATAATGGAGGGTATCGTGGCCG
>CAXYYS010000130.1:0-2946 GCA_964293585.1 uncultured Acidaminococcales bacterium | reverse complement strand
TCCCGGGGTTCTAAGCGGAAAACCAGATTGATGGTCTGGTCGCCCTCATAGTAATTACTGATTGTGTAGCCGGTGACTTCGGCCTGCAGGGCGATGGCAACTGTCTTGCGCGTCAGCCCCATCTGGCGCAGCTTGTCGCTGTCGATAGTAACTTTTAAAGCGTGGGACTTTTCCATCCAGTCATAACGCACCATGGTGATATTTTTGTTTTGCAACATGATATCATGAACTTGCGCCGCATATTTTTTGGCTAAAGCATCGGTAGGTGCGCTGACGCGAATCATGACAGGGTAAGGAGTAGGAGGTCCCAGAGGAATGTTACGTGAAAAGCTTTGTACACTCGGCAGATTTTTGGTTACCAGCTGGTCCACCTTTTTAACCAGGCGTTCCCGCGCCTCACTGTCCTTGGCCACGATGACCAGCTGGGCATAATTATCACGTGGTTGTACCGGATCCATGACCAGTACAAAACGAGGTGCGCTTTTACCTACATAAGTAGCTACGCTGTCCACATCTTTGTCGGTTTTAACCAGGTCCGTCAGTTTGGCAGCTGCTGTGTCCGTAGCGGCAAAACTACTACCTTCGGGCAGATTCAGTTCTACCAGAAGCTCCGGACGTACGCTGGCAGGGAAGAATTCCTGCCGTAAGACCGTGCCTAAAAGGATGCTGGCGCCAAAGAGGATGATAGAAGCAAGAACAACGGTTTTCCGGTTATGCAGGGACCAGTTTAAGAGTTTGCGAAAATGCACATAGAAAGGATTATTGAATAAGGAATAGTTCGCATCACTGGTAACGGCAGTCGTGACCGCCGCGTCCTTTACGGCTTCCGAGGTTGCAGGAAGTTTAGTAGCGGCAGAACCGGCTTTTTTGCTTGCTGCATCTCCGGGTCTTTCAGGCGTTATCCATTCATAACCCAGGACCGGTGCCACCGTTGCTGCGATAAGCCAGCTGCTCATCAAGGTTACGGTGATAACGGGGAACAGGCTGCCGGCAAATTCGCCGGCCGTAGATTTGCTAAAGGCAATGGGCATAAAGCTGCTGCACGTAATCATGGTTCCCGTCAGCAAAGGTTTGGCACAGCTTTGGAAAGCATAACTGCAGGCCTTGACTTTTTCCCAGCCTTCATTAATTTTTAATTCAATCATTTCTACGACGACGATGGAATCATCTACCAGCATACCCAGGGAAACGATTAAAGAACCCAGGGAAACCTTGTGCAGGTCGATGCCCATGATATACATGCCTATGAAACTGCAAAGCAAAACCAGCGGGATACAAACGCTGATGACATAACCGCTTTTTCGTCCCAGGCTCATCAGGCTTACGACCAGGACGATGATGATGGCTTCGACCAGGCTGGCCATAAACTCATGGATAGAATTTTGAACTACCTCGGGCTGATTGCTTACCTGATGCAGCTCAAAGCCTAAAGGCAGGTTTTCCTGCATCTGTTTTACCGTTTTATTTAAATTATTGCCCAGACGGATATTGTTGCCGCCGTCTTCCATGGAAATGGCAATCCCTACCGCGGGTTTGCCGTCAAAATACATCTTGGGTTCCGCCGGATCGGCGTAGTCACGTTTTATCTCTGCGATGTCACCCAGACGGAAAGTTCTGCCACCGGCAGCAAGCGGAATGCTTTCAATGTTTTTAATACTATCCGGCAGACCGGTTAAACGCAAATAGGTGTTGCTGTCCTTATCGTGGCTCATGCCGGAAGGAACAACAGAAGTTTCGGCCTGGATCACGCCGGCGAGAGTCTCAATACTCATCCCCAGCTGGGATAATTTGGCATTTGCTACCTGGATGTAAATCTTTTCCGGCTGTACACCAACCAGTTCAACTTTCTTTACATCCGGTACCTGGACAAACTGGTCTTTGATGTTGCTGGCTACCTTACGCATCTCTTCGTAAGAATAGCTATCGCTGGTCACGGCATAAATATTGCCGTACACATCATCAAAGTGGTCATTAAAATAAGGACCGTACACATCGCTGGGTAAATCTTTTTGAGCATCACTGACCAGGTTACGGACTTCCTGCCAGCGATTTTTAATCACATTACCGGGGACGGCTTCTTTCATGGTCACGGTGATGACAGCCACGCCGGGACGGCTGTAGCTGGTCACGTAATCCACATCGGGAACCGTTTGAATAGTTTTTTCAATCTTGTCTGTGACCTGTAATTCCATCTCTTTAGCCGTAGCACCGGGCCACGCGGCGCTAATAACCATTTGCTTAACTGTAAAACTGGGATCCTCGCTGCGCCCCAGTGTATTATAAGAATAAATCCCCATTACAGCCAAAAGGAACATGAAAAAATAGATTACCTGCCGGTGATGAATGGCCCAGACAGCCAGATTCCTGGTCTTATCCGGGGCATTATCCGGTTCAGTCGTTACTTTTGGCATAGTTTTCGAGGTCTCATTTTCGTAAGTCACGGAACTTCCCCTACCTTTACTAGCTTCCCCTGTTTTGCTAAATTACTTCGTTTCCCCGCCTTCGACACGGACTTCCATGCCTTCTGTCAGCTTGTTAACCCCCCCGGTAACAACGACATCTCCCTTTTGGACGCCACTGACAATCTTAATGTTGCTGCCTTCGTAACCGCCAACCTTGACGGACACGAGTTTAACTTTCTTATCCTGATCCACGATCCAGACGTGGGGCGTATCGCCGGTCTGATAAATTGCGCTGGCTGGAACTATGATAGCGCTTTGTGTACCGGTAGACAGGGTAACCTTGGCGGTCATGCCTAGCTTAGCTGCTGCCGGCATATTATCTACGGCTACCCGTACTTTATAAGAACGGGTGACACTGTCTGCCATGGGCGCTGCTGGCGGTGCGATCGGCACGGCCATTACTGCCCACAACCACGCCATTGGCGCTGCCGGGGCACACGCTACGTCGGTTGATGGCGTGGCCCGTGCCTATGGCGGCGCAGGC
>CAXYYS010000129.1:0-2965 GCA_964293585.1 uncultured Acidaminococcales bacterium | reverse complement strand
TGGCGGCAGTGGTACGGGCTGGAGACCGGACCCATTTTTGCGGGGACCTGGATTCTTTCCAGGGAATGCGTAGCGTTGTTCGCCGCAATACCAAGGATACCGCCGACGTAGTAAAATGGGCGCAGGAAGTAGGACTGAAATATCAGCTGGCAGTGTACGGCGATAATAAGGAACTGTTGGAAGCGCTGGACGCAGGCAAGGTGGATGCGGCCGGCTTAAGCTATATCGGACGGGCGCGCAAGTACCGGGCCATCATGGAATTTGCCCCTCAGGAAATGTATTTTGCGGTGGCGCCCCAGAAACCACAACTTAAAGTACAGCTGGATTCTGCCCTGGGCCAGATTGCGGCGCTGAATCCGGAATTTTATGCGGATGCCATGGAAAAGCTGACAGGCCGGGAGACCAATCCTCTGCCGGTGTTCAGTCAGAAGGAAAGTGCCTTTATCAACGCAGGCCAACCGGTGCGGATTACCTTTTTGCGCCAGGCGGCGCCTTTTTCCTACGTGGATGACAGCGGCGCCTATCAGGGTTTGCTGCCCAAACTTTTGGCCCGGGTTACGGCATTGTCGGGACTGAAGTTTACTTATGTGGTGGTGGAAAATCCTGCGGCAGCTTTGAAGGCGGTGCAGGAAGGCCGTGCCGATGTAGTGGGCCGGATCACGAATAATTTATTCTTTGCCCGGCAGGAACATCTGCGGCTGACCACGCCTTATACCTATCTGCCCCTGGTGCAGGTTACCAGGCCGGAAACTCAGAAGATTACCAAGGTGGGTATGCAGGAACATTGCCAGATGGATTTGATCCAGGACCAGGAATGTGTGGAGAAGAAGGATCAGAATGGCAAGAAGCTGCCCGCAGGTACTGATAAGCAGTTTCAGCTTTATCCCACGCCGGAAGAACTGTTTAAAGCTTTGAAAGATGGCAGCGTGGACGCTATTTACTGCGATGCGGTAACGGCGGGACATTTGATGGAGATGCATGGGACGACCAAATTTAAGCAGGCGGTGCTGCAGCCTTTTACTTATAGTTTTACCCTGGGCGTAGGCCCCAGGGCGGATACCCGTCTGGCCGGCATCCTGGATAAGAGCATCCGCTGTATTAGCGTTAAAGAAGTAGAAGAAATGTTTATCCAGAGCCGGGTGGAAAGGACGGCTACGGTCAGGAACCTGCTGGAGCGTCTGCCTATGGCTTATGCGGCTGGATTTACCGTATTCCTGCTGGCCCTGGTTGCAGGTCTGGCGGTGGCACTGCTCTCACTCAGACGCCAGTCCCGGGAAAAACTGGCCGTCATGGAACAGGCGGCGGCTACCAGGCAGGACAAGCTGCGTATGGAAGCCCTGGAAAAGAGCGTGGAGGAAAAGAACCGTTTCTTTGCCAACATCAGCCACGATATGCGGACCCCTTTAAACGCCATCATCGGTTTATCCCTGCTGGCCAGGTCCGAGCAGGTTTCGGGCAAGGTAAAAGATTATCTGGACAAGATTCAGGCTTCCGGGAATTTGCTCCTGGGGCTGATTAATGATACGCTGAATATTTCTAAGTTAAGCAGTGGCAAGGTAGCTGTGAAACAAGAACCGGTAGCCAGCGCGGATATTTTTAACGATGTGGTGGTGCCCATCCGGGAAGCAGCTGCAGCTAAACAGATTCAGTTTACGGCGGACCGGAGCGGTCTGACTTGCGACTATCTGCTGGCGGACCGGCTGAACCTGGAAAAGATTTTGCTGAACCTGCTTACCAATGCGATAAAATATACACAGGCCGGTGGTCAGGTGGAGTTTACGCTGGCCGGCGAGGAAACGGCTGCACGGAAGCAGAACCTGGTTATCACTGTACGGGATAACGGTATCGGTATTGCGCCGGAATTTTTGCCGCATCTGTACGATGCTTTTTCCCAGGAGGAAGATAGCAACGCCGGTACAGGTTTGGGTATGGCCATCGTGAAACGCCTGATAGATTTGATGGAAGGCACCATCCAGGTAGACAGTGTTAAGGGACAGGGTACTACCTTTACGGTACGGCTGCCTTTGCAGCCGGGGGCGGCTCCTGACAGCGCTGCTGAGGTAAGTGCGCTCACGCAGTCGCAGTTGGACCGTCTAGCCGGCAAAAAGGTACTGCTGTGCGAGGATAACGAACTGAACCGGCAGATTGCTACCGCTCTGCTCCAGAAGCAGGGGATGACAGTGGTGACTGCGACTGACGGCCGGCAGGGCGTGGATATTTTTAGCGCCAGCCGGGAGCACGAATTTGCGGTGCTGCTGATGGATGTGCGCATGCCGGTGATGGATGGTCTGATGGCCACGGCGGCTATCCGGGCCTTGAACCGCCGCGATGCGGATGTACCGGTGGTGGCCATGACGGCCAATACTTTCCCCGAGGATATCCAGGCCTGCCTGAACGTAGGCATGAACGGCCACGTGGCTAAACCCGTGGACCCCAACCATTTATTCGAGACGTTGCTGCAGGTACTGGGGGACTGAGTTCCCGGCAGCAGGCAAGTAATTTACCTGGTTTTACTGAGATCCAGACAGGCGCGTGAGTCTGTCCGCTTTTATGAGGTATACAAACATGACTACCATGAAAGATAGTCTGAAGCATATTTGGCTGCTGTGTGTGTTGCTGCTGGTATCCCTGCTATGTTCGGGACTGTATTATCATACCCTGGAGCTGCAGTCCCGGCAGACCATCCAGCGGATCCGGGTGTATTATGCGGATCGGACGGGAAATTTTATCAATACGGTTTTTCATAAGACAGATACTTTAGCCGCGGTGGTTAAACTCCAGAACGGCAACATCTCCCAAAAAACTTTTGACCAGGTAGCCCAGCTGGTGTATACGCCTAACAGCGGCATCCGCGGCATTCAGTATATGCCGGGCGCCGTGGTGACGTATTCTTATCCCGTGGCCGGGAACGAAGGCGTCATAGGCAAAAACTTTTTTAAGATCCCGGAGCGTCTCAAGGACGTGG
>CAXYYS010000128.1:0-2982 GCA_964293585.1 uncultured Acidaminococcales bacterium | reverse complement strand
TTATCTTTAATTTTAAATCTGGAAAAAGCATAACAAATCACAAGGACTTCTAAACTACTTCTACCATATTCATCAAAAGTAACATTCAGTCCAGATTTTAACAACACTTTCTTTTCAGCTAATCCTGATAAATATTTTTTTGTTTTATCAATAAAATTGTTTAACTGATTTTCCGTGGTATCGTAAGATAGATGTAATTTAAACTTAATTCTTCTTACATTACTTTTAGAAAAATTAGTAATAGCCTCTTTTGCCAATATTGAATTTGGTATTGAGACAAGAAGTCTGTCAAAAGTCCTTATTCTCGTACTACGGAGTGAAATTTCTTCTACACGTCCTTCTACACCGGATATGGAAACAAATTGATCTTTAATAAAAGGTTTATCAATAAAGATTGAAATTCCACCATACATATTTGCTAAAGTATCCTGTGCTGCAATTGCAACAGCAATACCACCTATACCTAATCCTGCTAATATTCCCGTCAAATCTTGTTGCCATTCATTCGCTATAGCAAATATGCAAATTAAAGTAATTATAATGCGGAATACAGCAATAATAATTTCATGCAAGCCTTTGAGAAATGTGAACCCACGTGACCTGAAAATCCAGTCTATTGTCTGGTAAATCACATCAGCAATATTATTTAAGAACAATAAAAGTGCTAACCACAGAAATGTATGCCAAAGCGAATTTGTATTTAGAGTTTGAAATAAATAATTCAAAGGTGAAAAAATAAAAAAGTAATATATACCGATCAACATTATTACAAGTTTAATTGGCCCATTTAATCCTTGCAAAATATTATCATCTATAGATGTATCTGTATCATCTGTTATCTTTTTTAAATTTGCAAACACGACCTTTTCATACAGTTCTTCTAAAATAAAAAAAAATAATAATACTCCAAATGCTTTTGCCCAACCATTATGAGAAAAGTATTGTGCAAATAAATTTGTAATCCACGGATGTTCTAATAAATTATTCATTTTCTCATCCCCAAATTTTTTACCCCAAAAACAAGCAAAAAGACGCCTAACTATCATCTTAAACCTGATAGTCAGCGTCTTTCAAAATTTATCCGTCTTGCAGCTGGCTGTCATATGTTCCACTTAGACCCTGTAGCTTTGCGTCGCAAGCTTTCGCTTGCTTTGCTCCAATAAGAAGTATTAAACTAATTCCGACCTTTATATAACTTAGGTATATTATACTATATCAGAGAGTAATTTGCATTCCATTTTTATGAAAAAAGATACGGATGTAACCCAGTAAGTTACATTCATGTCTTAGAAATATGTTTGTTTTCATGTTTTTAGTTCAGTTACTGTCACTATTTGCGATAGTTGATAAAAAAGTGCATCTCCAAATGTTCTTGTAGCTAACATTCAGAGATGCACTTTAAGTTTTTATGTAGTTTCGTATTTTGCTCTTACGCTTAGTTTCTCTAATTAATTTCTTATAGGTCCATTCTACTTTTCTAACAACTACTTCTCACCACTCACTCAAGTACGCCCGCACAACTCCGTTCCTCATGAGCAGTTTCGCCAAAATTATGCCCAGCACGGATACCGACACAAATTCCCCGGCGCCGATGTAAAACATGGTAGCCACAACAGAAGTTCCCGCTGGAATAGCTGCCAAGTAAGCCAGCTCTGCGCCGATAATGACGCCGTTAAAAATTACCGGCATCAGAGAGGCAGTAAAAAGATTGGGACAGAACTGCATGGCGTACACCGCCAGGAAAGTGGCCAGGGTGCCGATCACCATATCGGTGACGCCGTAAGGGCTGCCGATGTTGGCAAGGAAACAGCCCAGCACCAGACCGGGCATACATTTGCGGTTGGTAAAAGCCAGCAGGGTCATAAATTCCGAAACCCGCACCTGGATAGGACCGTAGCTTAGCGGAGCCAGGCTGATAGTCAGCGCCGCATACAGTGCGGCGATAATCGCATTGCGAATCAGATCATTAGTCTTAAACATGCACAAATCTCCTCTTGATTTTAATTTTAGAAGTGGGTGCCAAGTAAACACTTCTCGTACGGAAAATGATTATACCACACAATAATTAATTTGGGTAGTCACCGCATGCATAGGTAAAATAGTAATGTCATCGAAATTGGCCGACGCCTGTGCGAGTAGTCACCGCACGCTTCGGCAAAATAATCTTCCCTGCCTGTTACCAGGGAGCATCACTGCGGTTGCTTTTAAATTCCGTACAACAGGAAGGCGGCCCAGCTATTGGGATTCCGGTCGCTGCCGCGGCCGTACAGGAATTCCCGTTTAGTGGCGCTTAAGGCCTGGACTGGTCCTTGTCCCAGCCGCAGCTTTTTAAAGAAGGACACGGAGAAAGCCCGGGCCTTTTCGTCGTCCGTCTCCCACAAGGTCATGACCGTATCCTGGTTGCCGGCGATGCATAGTGCGTAGGGAATGCCGATAATGCCTTCCCCGTCCAGGGCTTTGCCTAAGCCGGTCTGGCAGGCGGACAGGTATACCAGGTCGCTGCGCAGGTTATATCCCATCCATTTGCTGACGGTGATGTAGCCGTTTTCCGGCGCCTGGTTCCCCACCTGGGATAAGACCAGGGCGCTGAGTTCCGGCACCTTGGGATTAAAGATGCCGTGGGTGGCAAAAAGCAGGATCTTGTAACCGGCCAGTTCTCCGCTCCGGTCCAGGTTGCGCAGGACTTTTTCCGAAGCCTGTTTCTTTTTATAAACCCGCCGTGTATCCGGCGGGAACAAAGCGGCCACCTCATCCACCTCTTTGCCGGTACCCGGCAGGTTGGGCCATGCGTACTTTTCCCGATTGTCGTTTATAGCGATCCCGCCCCGTATATGTGTGGCAAGCTCGCCTAATCTTTGTAAACCTTCATCGGTATCTTCCAGCCGGCCGGCACCGTAAAGAGCATCGCCCATAGCCAGCAAAGACGTACCTAAAGAGGCCGCCAGTTTTTGCCGGGCCGCCTGCAGTTCTTCCGGCTTTTCC
>CAXYYS010000127.1:0-2983 GCA_964293585.1 uncultured Acidaminococcales bacterium | reverse complement strand
CGTCCTTCGGCAATGGTCATGACCCCGCCGTCGCAGCGCATAATCATCAGGGGCGTGGTGATGCCGGCCTCTTGTACGCAGCGCTCCGTCATATCCGCCGTTTCCATCATCTTGGGAATCAGGCTGCCGTTAATGACCGCGGTGCGGGTGCGCACTTTTAAACCGTACAGCTGGCTGACCTCGCTGCCGCCGGTGGCGTAATGCCCCTGCGCCCGGACCCGGTCAATGATACAACGCTCGTTTTCGGGATGGTCCACGCTAAAAGGCTCCGTGGCCACGATGACCTGGGCGCCCTGGCGGAGTAAAGTCGCGATCCGGCGGTCCAGCTCCTCCGGATGAGCGGCTACGTCTGTCGTTTCCCAGAAAGTATGCACGGTCTGTAACTCTTTATGTTGCCCCAGGGGAATGACGCCTGCCTGGCTGTCACTTCTGGCCCGGATAGCTTCCAGACCGCTGCCGACAGCAAGAATGCCAACCTTGGCCACATCACCTTCCAGCAGGGCGTTGGTAGCCTGGGTGGTGCCGTGGGCGATAAAGATGATTTCGGCCGGCGCAATCTGATTTTTTTGCAGCAGATCCTGCAGGATACGGATAATACCTGTGGCGACGCCACCCGCTTCGTCATGGGTGGTGGGCAGTTTTTCCTGGGCAATGATCTGATACGTGCTGTCGTCGATAGCCACGGCATCCGTAAAAGTACCGCCTACATCAATGCCAATCCTCACTTTGCGCATAGTACACCTCACCATTGCCAGAAGACTACGTACCACTGCATGAGCAGGCACATGGCCCAGGTATAGGGCAGCGTCTTTTTTAAGATGGCCAGGGGATCCACGTTGGCAAACCCGGCAATCCAGGCGTTATGAGAGTTGGTCGGGTCCGAGGCGCACTGGATAAACTGCACGCCTAAAAAGATACCGCAGGCTGCTGCCGGGGGCAGGATGTGCAGGGTCATCAGGATGGCTGCGATGCCGGCGCCCATGCCGAACATGTTTAACGGACCGCGATATAAGGCTGCCGGCGCCAGAATCAAGAAAAAGCTAAAAGCTCCCCAGCGGCTGGTGGGAATTGCCGCCGTCAGGAGCGGATTTAAAATTTTTGCTACAGCCGGGTTCATGACTGCCGCCACCAGCATGCCGATGCCCATGAATAAGAACAGCACGCCGGCCACATCCTTGATGCCTTCGACTAAGCCGCCGGCCAAAATATTAATCAGCTGGGACGGACGGGTGAGCAGGATGGCGTACAGGCAGGCCAGGATGAAACCGCAGACGGAAGCGGCCAAGGGATTAATCTGTCCCTGGGCGGTAGCGCCAAAACCGATAGTATATTTAAAAAAGTAAACGAGGAGGAGGGGGAGCAGCGGCGCTAACAAAGCGACAGCCGGTACCTCCTGGTGTTTCTTGAGCAGGCTGGAACCGGAATTTTGACGCAGGCTCCGCCCGTAAGCCCACAAGGAAGAGAGCAGGACCCCCGGTAATTTGCAAAGCCCGCCCAGCAGCCACAGCAGGGCCGTCCAGGCAGGAAGGGGCGTGCCGCGGCCCGTGGTGGCGGACACATTGACAAAGATAAAGGCCAGGGTAACAACAAGGGCGATGATGCAGGCGGGCAGGTAGTAAGACGTAACCACGGCGCCGCCAAAAATGCCCAGGTAGGTGCCGTAATTGGCCGCATTGGCCATCAGCCCTGTGGTAAGACCCAAAAGCAGGAGCGAGCTGGCTACTACCGGTTCAATGCCGGCGCTCATCAGGATGGGGAGCGCAATGGAACCGACCATGATTACGGCGCCCAGGCCGCTCATACCCAGAAAGACAAAGGCGGTGGCCAGGGTCATGATCAGGGCCAAAGCTAAAGGTTTGTCCCCGGCCAGCTCTGCTGATTTTTTAATGATGCTGGCAGAGATACCGGTCTTCATGATGACCCGGGCAAACATGGCGCCAAAGATGACGACGGTCATGGCGCTGGCCAGTTTCATGGCGCCGCCCAGCAAAATTTCGTTCAGGTACGTGACCAGAGGCATCTGCACCACCAGGGCGCACCAGGCTGCCATCAACGGTAAAGCCAGCAGGGTAGGCAGCAGTTTCGCGACCATCAGTCCTGCAAACGCGACAAAACCCAGTAAAATTAAAAAACCTGTACAACAAATCATCTTTTATCCTCACAATACCGGTTATGTATATCTATAGAAGTCAAGTTTTTTAACAACAACGTCCTGGTTTAGGCCAGAGCGGCTGCAAATTTAGCGGTAATCAGCTGGGGCCGGGTGATGGCGCTGCCCACGATAGGTGCCCAGGCGCCTGCGTCCATGACCAGCTTAATCTGCTCCGGGGTGCTGATACGTCCCTCGGCAAAGACAGGGATACTGACCTGCGTGGTCAGTTCCCGAACCAGTTCCACATCCGGCCCCTCTAAGTGCCGGGAGTAAGGCGTGTAACCGGACAGGGTGGTGGAAACAGCATCGGCGCCTAACGCCGCTGCCGCTATTCCTTCCTCGCAGGTGGAAATATCGGCCAGGACCAGTCGTCCGGCATTGTGAATAGTCCTGATCATTCTTTTCAGACCGCCGGATTTAGCAGGCCGCGGCCGGTCCGTCATATCCAGGGCGATAATGGGACAGTAGGTGTTTAAAAGGGCGTCGACCTCAGTCAGGGTCGGCGTGATATAGACAGGGGAATCCGGATAAGTCTTTTTGATTAAGCCGATGACAGGCAGTTTACTGCGCGCCATAATTTTTAAGATATCGCTGATACTTTCGGCGCGGATACCACCGGCGCCGCCCATTTGGGCTGCTAAAGCCATCCGGCTCATGATAAAGGCACTGTGTAAAGGTTCGTCCGGTTGGGCCTGACAGGAAACGATAAGCCGGTTACGGAGTTTTTGCAACATTGTTTAAGACCTCTTTCTCAAGTTTTTTTACAGCTTTTTTGATGCTTACGAAACTGTGGGAGGGTATCCAGGCGAGAAATCATTTTAGATGTTTCTA
>CAXYYS010000126.1:0-3040 GCA_964293585.1 uncultured Acidaminococcales bacterium | reverse complement strand
TAAAAAACAAAGGAGCGTACAAACATGAAGAGAGTCGGTGTGTATCCGTTTACGGCCATCGTGGGCCAGGAAGATATGAAGTTGTCCCTGATTTTAAACGTCATCAATCCCGCCCTGGGCGGCGTCCTGATTAAGGGTGAAAAAGGCACGGCCAAGTCTACGGCGGTGCGCGCCTTGGCAGAACTGCTTCCGGCCATGCCGGCGGTGAAAGGCTGTCAGTTCCACTGCGATCCGGCGGAACCCAACCTGCTTTGTGATGATTGCAGCCGCAAACTGGCGCATCAGGAAACACTGCCGCAGGAAACCATCAAGATGAAAGTGGTGGAGCTGCCGGTCAGTGCTACCGAGGACCGGGTCGTAGGCACCTTGGATATTGAGCAGGCCATCAAGCACGGCGAAAAGAAATTTGAAGCTGGCATCTTAGCGCTGGCTAACCGTAACATCCTGTACGTGGATGAGATAAATTTGTTGGACGACCATGTGGTGGACGTGTTGCTGGACGCAGCGGCCATGGGTATTAACACGGTAGAGCGGGAAGGAGTTTCTTATTCCCACCCGGCCCGTTTTGTCCTGGTAGGCACCATGAATCCCGAGGAAGGCGATATCCGGCCGCAGCTGCTGGACCGCTTCGGGCTTTCGGTTACCGTGACCGGCGAACATGATCCGGTCAAGCGGGTGGAAGTCATTAAGAGACGCCTGGCGTACGAAACTGATGCGGAAAAATTTATTGCCGGTTACCAAAAAGAGCAGGAAACCCTGGCGGCTACAATCACCCAGGCTCAGAAGACTTTACGGCAAGTGACCGTAGACGACGCTATCCTGGCCAAGGTGGCCGAACTGGCTGTAGCCCTGGGGGTGGACGGACACCGGGCGGATATCACGGTGATTAAGACTGCCATGACCCTGGCGGCTTTTGCTAAACGGACCAAGGTCAACCTGGAGGACGTGAAGGGCGCTGCCAAACTGGCTTTGCCGCACCGTATGCGCCGCCGTCCTTTTGAAGAAGGCACGTTAAGCATGGACAAGGTAACGGACATCCTGGATGGCAAAATCACGGAGGCCCAGCATGCGTAAGGAAAGCTTGTATCCTTTTGCGGCGGTGGCCGGTCAGGAAAAAGTACAGCGCGCCTTGCTGCTGGCCCTGATCAATCCCCGGGCAGGGGGACTGCTTATCGGCGGCCGCAAGGGAACGGGCAAATCTGTGCTGGCCCGGGGCGTGGCCGAACTGACCGCCCAAAAGCTGCTGGACCTGCCGCTGAATGCTACAGAGGATATGATCTTTGGCAGTATCGACCTGGAAGCTGCGGTGCAGGAAGGCGCACGCAAATTTGCGCCGGGCATTCTGGCCCGGGCCAACGGCAATATTTTATATGTGGATGATATTAATTTGCTGCGGACGGAACTGCTGACAGCTATCCTGGATGCCAATATTGCCGGGTTTAATCTGGTGGAGCGGGACGGCATCAGTTTCAGTCATCCGGTGGCCACGACGATTATCGGTACCATGAATCCCGAAGAAGGTTCCTTAAGCAGTCAGCTGCTGGACCGCTTTGGGATGTATGTGAACACGGAAGATTTGACAGAGACGGCCCCGCGGCAGGAAATTATGCGGCGGCAGCTGGACTACAGCCGGGACAGGGCCGCTTTTAGGGCAGCTTATGCCGGAGCGAATGCCAAACTGGCGGCACAGGTGGCGGCCGCACGGCAGCTATTGCCCCAGGTGGAAGCCAGCGAAGCCATGATGCAGCTGACAGCTAATCTGTGTTCGGAAGCTTTGTGCGCCGGGCACCGGGCCGATATCTATCTGTTAGAGACGGCACGGGCGCTGGCTGCACTTGCCAAACGTGACTATGTGCTGCCCCAGGATGTGAACGAGGCGGCCACTTTTGTGCTGCCGCACCGGATGCGGCAACAGGAACAACAACGGCCGGAGCCTGAATCTGATCAGGAACCGGAGAACAATACTGAGGACCAGAAACAGGAACAGCCGGAAGACCAGGAGCAACCGGATCAGCAGCTGCCGCCGGTGCCTCCTGATCCGGAAACGCAGGCTGAGAACCAGGACGAGCCCCAGGACGATGCTAACCAGAATGACAAGGACCAGCAGGAGCAGCCGGAAGAAAATCAGGAGCATGATCCCAACGCTCCGGCCCCGGAAGAGCAGGTCAGCGCTATCGACCGTTCTTTGCTGATGCCCAAGCTGCTCTTTGATCTGGGGCAGGACCGTAAATTAAGGCGGGGCAGCGGCAAACGCAGCCTGACCAAGACCGATTTAAAACAGGGACGCTATGTACGGGCGGCCATGACCAATCAAAAAGTGACGGACCTGGCTTTTGATGCCACGATCCGGGCGGCAGCGCCTCATCAGAAATGGCGTCCGGCCAACGGCTGCGCCATCAATATTAAAGAAGAAGATTTGCGGCAGAAGATACGGGAAAAACGTATCGGCAGCACTTTCCTTTTTGTGGTGGATGCCAGTGGCAGCATGGGGGCACGGGAACGGATGAAGGCCGTCAAAGGTGCCATCTTTGCTTTGCTGCAGGAAGCCTATCAAAAAAGAGACCGGGTAGGCATGATTGCCTTCCGGCGGACGAAAGCCGAAGTATTGCTTCCTATAACGAGGAGCATCGACCTGGCGGAAAAATGTTTGCAGGATATGCCTACAGGTGGCAAGACACCGCTGGCGGATGGACTGGCCCAGGCGCTCTTAACACTGTATAATCGTAACAAGCAGGAAGAAGACCTGGAACCCATTTTAATCCTGGTCACAGACGGACGCGCCAATGCTGTGGATGACAGCGGCAAGGATCCGGTGGACGAGGCGGAAAACATCGCCGCCAAAATTGGCAAAGCCGGGATTACATCTATCGTCATTGATACGGAGTCAGATTTTATTAAGCTGGGAGTGGCGCGGAAGATTGCCACGGCTATGCAGGCCCGGTATTTTAGTTTGAAAGAGCTGAGCCGCGAAAAGTTAATCCGTATCGTCAGGACCACGGCTTCCTGACCATACAAGCATAAGCACAAGCAAAAAAACAAA
>CAXYYS010000125.1:0-3042 GCA_964293585.1 uncultured Acidaminococcales bacterium | reverse complement strand
AACTCATTTCCAGCGTGCTTATCTGGAAGGCCGTTTAGGTGGTATGCAAGTTACCGCAGGCCGTTTCAATCAGTTCCTGGTAGACGGCAACTTGTATGATAATCCTTTGGATGGCGTGAACCTGGTGTACGGCAATAAGGTAAAAGTGGGCGCTTACTATGGTCGTCCTACTGACCAGGTAGGATATGATGCTGATCGTAACCAGGGCTTTGATTATAATAAGGCCTGGGGCGCTAATGTGAGTGCGGATCTGGGCGGCTTTAACCTGACAGCCGGTTACGATAAGTTTACGAATTCAGAAGCAAAAGCTGACCTTGGCTCCGGTCTGGATGATAATGGCGTTTGGAATGTAGGTGCCAAATACAACTTTAACGACAAGGCTTCTTTAGGCGCTATCTACATGAAGTCTGATTTAGATGTGGACAGCATGGGTGATAACCTGAGCAATAAGGGTATCGTCGTAACGGGTACTATCATGGGAGCCGATGAAGAGAAACCGGGCAGCTGGGGTCTGTGGGGCAAGTTCTACGACCAGGGCATGGGCACGGTGATTGCTCATACCATGAACGGTTCGTACAGTACCAACGGTTTTAAAGGCTGGGGCGCCGGCTTGAACTATACCTTTGCGCCGCATATGGTAGGCGCAGTAGAATATTACGACCTGGATCACAAGGGCGACAGCTCTTCCGATAAGACCATCTGGTCCGAACTGGCTGTAACGTTCTAAGTTGACCCCAATTTTAGGGGTACATATAATTAAGCTGCGGTTCAATTAAACTAGATAAAGCTCCAAGTGGCAATTGAAGAAGCGGGGTAGAAACTAAAATTTCTGCTCCGCTTCTTTGTATGCAAAGAAAATTTGTTTTACTAAAAATGGGTTGGGGTTACGCGGTTCGTCTTGCCAAAGCAGTTTGATTTTTACTTTTTCCGGAGCGCAATTTTTAATGCGGCTCTGCCCCTGTTTATTTTTCGGGAAATATGTTAAGATTAAATACAAAGGGTGCGCCGGTTCGGCGCGGCAAATATTTGGGCGAGGAGTAGTGGACCAGTGGACACGGAAACTTTACGTTACGTAGGTAAAAAATTATATCAGACGCAGTATTTGAAAGAGATGAAGCGCTACCTGGTTTTTAGGGTGCGTTGCCGGATGCATGGCGAAGAGATGGAAGGCCTGGTGAACTTTTTTAAAGCCACGCCGCTGCGGGAAAAGCTGCTTGAGGGCACGCCGTCTTTTGTAGAGCAGGCCACCCGGTCCTTTTTCTATAAGGATTCGGATTATCCAGATCGTATCGCACTCATAGAAAACCATGTTCAGTTTTTAGAAGGCAGATGTAAACCGGAATTCCTGCAAACCTTGTACGCAGACAACAAACATCTTGTGTGCTGGCAGGAAGATTACCAGGGCCAGCCCTTACATCTGGATTTATATTTTCACGGCGGCCAGCGCAAAGAGGGCTGTCTGTCTTTAGCTTTATTTTTGGGTACGGAAGAACTGTATCAGATCATGTTTTGGCTGGGACCGGATGCCCAAAAAGAACCGGCGCTGTTTATCGGCGCCCTGCAGGGACCTGTCCATGCCAACGATGTGATTAAGGCTTTGACCAAGGACTTTTTTGGCTACCGTACCAAGAATTTAATTTTCTACGGCATCCGTAACGTGGCCAGGGTATTAGGCTGCACTAAAATTTATGCGGTGACTAACGATGGCTACTACGCCATGAACCATCTTCGCAGCGACCGCAAGTTAAAGACTTCGTTCACGGATTTTTGGCAGGAATGTGAAGGCGTGCCGGCGGCGGATAAACGGTTTTATCTGATGCCCGTGGCGGAACATCGCAAGGACATGAGCGAGTTAAAACCCAGCAAGCGGGCTCAGCACCGGCGCCGTTTTGAACGGCTGGACCGGATTGACGCCGCCTTTACGCAAAGTTTTGCCGGCTGGCTCCAATGATTTAGGCGTGATGGCAGGGTTGTATCCGCGTTTTTACGGGTGCGGTCCTGCTTTTTGCTTGAAATTAGCCGGAGGTATGATATAATACAAAGAGAGAATTGTCTGACAAAGTACCGAAAAAAGATGGGATTTTACCTGGAGGAGGCTGAAGTATGCAAAAAAGATTTCTCACACTGTTGGTAACTGTTGTGATGTGCGCTTTTATAGCAGCGCCGGCCTGGGCTGCCGGTACAGGAATGGCGGCGGCGGCACAGGTGGAAAGCGCCGAAAGGGTGTTGTACGGTGCCGTGCAGGAAGGTTCCCTGGCTGCCTGGACGGACAGCATGGAAACAGATGTCTATGGGTTGACAACTAATTATGATGTGCTGTACAGGATTGACCGTCTCCATAAATATGTTTTAGACACAGTGCCGGTGAAAGATGGCAAAGCGAATACTTTCCTGTTGCAACTGAACGGCGTGGACAGCCGCATTAACGCAATCCAGTCCGTGGGGCCGGCTAAAAGCAGGTTGGAGACTTTGGAAAAAAGCTTGTATGGCAAAAATTATAGTGGCAGTCCTTTGATGAGCCGCTTAGATAAATTAATTGCGACCACGTATAAGGCGGACAAGGTATCAGCCCGGTATGTAACCTTACCGGCTAATGTTGTGTTTGAAATCGTGTTCCCCAAGGCGGTGCTGAATAAGGATGTGAAAGCGGGCGAGCCCGTGACCATCCGTACAGCGGATAATTTGTATGTGAACGACGTGTTAGTGCTACCCAGAGGTACGGCAGGCTCTGCCTTAGTGATGGCGAATAACGGCTCGGCGCTGGAAAAATTTTTGGGACGCAATAAGAAGTTGGCGCTTATCTGCCCCGTGCTTTACGCCGCGGATGGCCGTGAAGTACCAGTGAACCTGGGCGAATATGCCCGGCAGCAGACCAAAGCTACCCCGGGTAGTTCTTCCTTGGGTGGTATGCTCTTTACAGGTTTGCCCGCGGAAAAGAGTGCCGATACCGACGTGCTTATTCCAGCCGGCGCCAGGACTTTTGACCAGGTGACCAAAGATACTGGCATCAACGGTATCGTCTACGTACCGGCCGGGAAATAA
>CAXYYS010000124.1:0-3205 GCA_964293585.1 uncultured Acidaminococcales bacterium | reverse complement strand
ACTTATATTGCTTTCCGAGAACAATCATTGCAATCGCCATAAAAAACCTCACTAACTCACAAATTCCATAAACCAATGGGATCTGTATATACTCCGTTATGCCACCATTCAAGATGAAGATGCGGACCAGTAGCGTTACCAGTAGCGCCCACAAGGCCAAGCTGCTGACCTTTAACTACTTCCTCGCCATACCAGCACTGAATCGCGCTCATATGCCCATATAAGGTATGGTCGCCACCAGCATGTTCCAGAATAACGCAGTTGCCATATCCGCCCCAGGGAGCTGCATAAACAACCTTACCGGGAAGCATTGCATTAACAGGATCACCGTAGGAATAACCAATATCAGTACCACTATGAAAACTCCATTTCCCTGTTATCGGGTGAACCCGCCACCCGAAAGGCGACGTGATTGGCGCCGCCCAACAGGTTGCGGAAATGAGGGAGGAGATGAGAGCAACAACAACAACAAACTTCCTAAACAAATTACTCGCCTTCTTTAATATGAATGTAATTAGAGTAGTATTTTTCCCATTCATCATCTGCATCCTTATAATGCAGCCACTCCTGAATAAAATCTTTTTTATCATGCTCAGCCAGTATCTTATTCATGGCAAGCTGATCTGACTTAGCGGTAGCAGTGACAAACGGTACCTCAATAGGACGTAATGCCAAACGGAAAATACGGTTTCCCTTAGAACTTGCGTAATAATAATCCTGCTTAGGCGTCATCTGAGTAATAAGCTCAATCTGGCGATCATTACAGTTAAACACATGATAAAGCTTACTAATCTCACTACTAGAAGCATTAATGTTCGGAAGATAAATCTTAGACTGACATTCAGCTAAGACGGTCGCCAGTAAATCAGGTTTTGCCGCAATATCGGCAAGATTCTGAGTTGCAATGATAATACTGGTGTTTTTCTTACGCATATCTTTAAGGTATTCACGCAATTTATCCCGGAAAGCGGGATTATCCATAAAGAGCCAACATTCGTCCAGAACGATAATCGCAGGACCAGTATTGTCTTTCAATGCAGTTTCAGTACGGTGGAAAAGATAATCAAGCGTAGGCGGAACCACATCAGGCGTAGCCATAAGCGTCTCCATCTCATATACCTGCCAGCGGCCGGCACCGGTAAAATCAGAAGAATTATCAAACATACGCCCATAACTTCCATCATTGGTCAAAGGCTGCAAAGCAACCCTAATCTCAGGAGACTGTACCATAGTGCAGTAATTGGTAATTGTCCGCAAATTAACCGGCACTTCCCTTAGACTTAGAAGCCCATTCCAGACAAAATTTTCCTCGACAGGACCAACTTCCATATTCTTATCGCGTAAATAAGCTAATATCCATTTATTAGCCCATTTAATCTCATTCTCATCATCAATATGAGCAAGAGGCTGAAAAGAAAGCACTCCATTACCTTCAGCGGCAAGATTATAAAAATTACCACCAACGGCCAAGGTCAAGGCCCTGCTGGAAGCCGCCTTATCAAAGATAAAAACCTTGCTATCCTTGTACTTTAAAAAATGAGCTTCCAAAGTATTAAGAAGTACAGACTTACCGGAACCAGAGGGACCGACGACCATGGTATGCCCAACACTATTAACATGAAGAGACAAACGGAAAGGCGTATAACCATTGGTATCCGTATATAAGAGTACCGGGCCGTTCAAAAAATCATTCCTAATATCACCCGGCCAGACGGCCGTAGCAGGTGAAAAATGGCAGAAATTCAAACTGTTCACTATCGGCCGACGGATATTCGCCCTATAATGCCCCGGCAGGCTCCCCCACCAGGCTTCAAGGCTGTTAAAGGTTTCAACGTATCCGGTAAAACCCATGGACTGTAATAACTCAACAAAGTGATTAGCTTTGGCCGTACAGCGTTCCTTATCATCATCCATGACCGTAATGGTCATGGTGTAATAGCCGTAACCAATCAAATCACTGTTAAGCTCCTGCAAGGCCTCAGCAGAATCATCTCTATTAATAAGGCTATTCTCATCAATATCAGTCTCACTAGTCTCATGGGTAATAGCCTCACGGACGTAAGCAATAAGGCTCTTGGCCATCTGGGAATACCTGACACGGTAATCATCAAGTTCTTTCTGGGCATCAGCCTTACTCATGCAGACATACCTTGAAACCCAGCGGTATTCAACATCCAGGTTATTAAAGGCATCAAACAAACCCGGATAACTAAAAGGCGGAAAAGTATTTAAAATCGTAACAATCTTTAAGTATTTATCGCCAAGCTTCATGTCATTGCCGGCCGTGAGTCCAGGAGCCTCATACAAATACTCCGACAACTCACGATCAGGATTGATATTAACAAGATGACGGGAAGGAGAAACGCAGTCATGAAGATAAGTAACAAGTTCCGTACCATTAAGCCTATGAAGATCCGAAACACGGGCATCCAGCAAATTACCAAGTCGCTCAGCCGTAGATAAAAACTTATCTAAATATTCCCAATAAACCTTAAGCGTAGACCCATTAGCCTTATCCTTAAGCTCGTTCTTCTTGTCCTGGATAAATGCATCAACAATCTTATGTTTCAAAACCTGTGGCGGTTCCTGGTACACAACAAAATAATAAGAAGTTTCGAAGTGTTCCTGACCGGAATAATACTCAGCACGCTCATCATCCATCATCTGTACAAGGGGAACATCAATCTTAGACCGGTCATAAGCCCTTGCGAAATGCCTATTGGCATCAAAATACAATACAAACCCCGTAGGCAGACTCTTTACGATACCGTTTAAATGAGCATTGAAACTCTTCAAGTCCATCCTCGTAGAACTATCCATATCAGGTCCACGAAACTCAAAAACCGCTAAAAGCGAGGTATCCTTGCACATAACAACCTCGGCCTTATCATCAACCAAAGACCAATTTAAGAGCGAAGATACGGTTTCTGGTTCTTCAAAACCGCCAACCTTATGTGTAAAACCAACAAACGGCTTTTTCTTACCGCCAAAACCAAACATATACTCACGCTCCTAACTAGCCTTTGTAATAAGGTTTATGTGATAAAGATTGCAAAAACACCTGATGAAACAACGGATCTTGCTGGCCCAGGTACCGGAAAACAAAATGCAGGATCAGCATAATCAAAAGAACTGAAAACGTCTTCAACAAAACGCCACCCATGATGCTTAAAATAACCTCAGAAATCAAAATGTTACGTGGTAC
>CAXYYS010000123.1:0-3218 GCA_964293585.1 uncultured Acidaminococcales bacterium | reverse complement strand
ATAAAACGGTCAGGGCACTCAGGATAATTTTACCGGTTTTCCGGGAATTAAAAAATTTTTTCATGACGTTTCACATCCTCGCCTTAAGCAAATTATTTATTATTATAACATATTTTGTGCCGCTGTTAGTATACCGGGCGGCGCTTGACAAATTTTCTTTTGATGTCTATAATAAATCAAACGATTGATTTAATCAAATGATTTAAACCGGAGGTGCAATCATGGAAAAAGACGCAAAAGAAAAATTACTGGCGGCAGCACTGCCTTTGTTTCCCCAATATGGTTATGCAGGTGTGTCCATCCGGGCCATCGCGGAAGCGGCCGGGGTCAACAGCGCGGCTATCTCCTATTATTTTGGCGGCAAGGAAGGTTTGTACGGCGCCGTCTTGGAGCGCCTGTTTGCACCGGTGGATAAGATGATCATGGAAAAACAGTTGTTACAAAACGCCGGTGCGGACTTTGTCCATCATTTTGCGGAGCGGGCCGTGGCCATACACAAGCAGAATCCCTATTTAGTAAAATATATGTATATGGAAATGGTCAACCCTACCAAATTCAGTGACAGCATTGTCAAACAGCATTTGACCAGACTCTATCAGTTTTTATCCGGCGGCGTGCAGCGGGCCGTGGACCAGGGAGAATTTCGTCAGGATTTGGATGTGGGTTACGCGGCTTTTTCCCTGTCAGCCATCATCAATATGTATTTTATAGTTACGCCTATCCGGCAGCGGGTAATTCAGCGTCCCGGCAACGAGGGGGCTTATGTGGAGCAGGCTGTATCTATCTTTTTGCAGGGAGTAAGGAGGCAGGAGCATGTCTCTCAAAATACCTAAACGCATCATCATCGGTATAGTGGTGCTCATACTTTTGACCGGTGCGGCCATTTACAAAGTTTACCGGCCGCAAAATCAGGGCATTACCGCTACCGGTACCATCGAAGTAACCAAGGCAGACATCACGCCGAAAGTGAGCGGATATATCCGCGGCCTGAAGTTTGACGTGGGTACCAAGGTCCAGGCGGGGCAGACGGTATTAACCATTGAGCGTAAAGATTTGACAGCCCAATTGTTGCGGGACAAGGCGGCGCTGGCGAAAGCCAAGACCCAGCTGGCAGAATTAGAAAACGGGTCCCGGAGCCAGGAAGTACTGGAAGCGGAAGCTGCGGTACAATCTGCCGAAGCGGTAGCGGCCAACGCACGCAAAGATTACAACCGGTATGAGGCTTTACACGGTCAGGGCGCTGTTGCGACGCAGCAGCTGGATACGGCCAGGCTGAATAATGAGGTGGCCGCCCGGTCCTTAAAAACGGCCCAGGCTAAACTGAGCCTGGTGCAGGAAGGCAACCGCAGCGAAACTATTGAAGCGCAGCGTCTGGAAGTAGAGCAGGCACAGGCGGTGCTGGCGGCCAGCCGCAGCCAGGTGGCGGATACGGTGGTAACTTGTCCGGCGGACGGATTAATTTTGAGTAAGAATTTTGAAGACGGCGAATATGTGACGGCGGGCGCGCCCATTGCTACCTTGGGGGAGATGCAGGATTGCTGGGTCAAAGTTTATGTGGATTCCGGAAGTCTGGGCAAAATCCAGGTGGGACAGGAGGCAGAAGTACGGGTGGATGCCTTCCCTAACCGCAAATTCACCGGCAAGATTAAAGAAATCAGCCAGAACGCTGAATATACGCCCCGGCAAAGTATCACGAAACGGGAAAGAGCCAACATGGTCTTTGCTGTCAAGGTCAAACTGGATAACGGGGAGGGCATCTTTAAACCGGGTATGCCGGCGGATGTGGTAATTTTATGAAACCGGAAAGCTTAGCCATCGAGACCCGGGGTTTAACGCGGCGTTTTGGCGCCCGGACGGCGGTGGACCATGTGAATCTGGCCATCAGGCCTAAAAGTATCTATGGCTTTTTAGGTTCTAACGGCGCCGGTAAATCTACCATGATCAGGATGCTGTGCGGTCTTTTGGCGCCGGACGAAGGTACGGGCAAGATCATGGGCCGCGATATTGTCAAAGACCGGGACGCCATCCGTTACCAGATTGGTTATATGTCACAAAAGTTTAGCCTCTATCCGGATTTGACGGTTTTGGAAAATCTCAATTTTTATGCCGGCATGTACGGTTTAACAGGCGCTGTTAAAAAAGAACGGATTGACGCCATGCTGACCATGTCGGATCTTACGGACAGGGTGGACCAGCTGGCGGGAACTTTATCCGGCGGCTGGCGGCAGCGTTTGGCTTTGGGCTGTGCTATCCTGCACCGGCCCCAGGTTTTATTTTTGGATGAACCTACGGGCGGCGTGGACCCCATGGCCCGCCGTTTGTTTTGGGAAATCATCAGCGAGCTGGCAGAAGCCGGCACTACGGTCCTGGTCACTACGCATCTGATGGATGAGGCAGAACGCTGCGATAAGGTGGGTTTTCTTTTTGACGGCAAGCTGATGGTGGATGACGCGCCGGCGAAATTGAAAAAAACTTTGCAGGGCGTGCTGCTGGAAATTAAAACCGATCAGCCGCTGCTGTTAAAAAAACAGCTGCAGGAAGAGCACGCACCGGTCCAGGATTTATATCCCTACGGCACGGCTCTGCATGTGCTGGCGGCCCCGTCTGACCTGCCGGCGTTTGCAGCTTATGAGCCGGAGCAGATCCGGCCCACGCTGGAAGATGTGTTTGTATATTATCTGCGGCAGTTTAGAGGGGAGGAGCAGTCATGATCCGTTTGAAGGCACTGCTCGTCAAAGAATTTTTGCAGATGCAGCGGGACAAGGCGGTCATCTTTATGATGATCCTGATTCCCGTGGTACAACTGCTGCTTTTTGGTTTCGCTATCAATACCGATGTGAAACATCTTTCTACCATTGTTTTTGATCAGTGTCTGCAGGAAGAAAGCCGGGATTTGTTATCTTCGTTCACGGCCAGCGGCTATTTTGATGTGAAGGAAGTGGCTAACGGATATCAGCAGGTGAATGATGCGGTGGATTCCGGACGGGCCAAGGTCGGGGTGGTCATCCCGCCGGATTTTGCGGAAAATTTAAAACATGGACGTACGGCAGCGGTGCAGGTCATCGTGGATGCCTCGGATTCCATGACCGCCTCTTCCGCCATCAGCGCGGCACAAGTCATCGGGCAGTTAAAATCCCAGGATATTATTTTCAGCCGTTACCAGCGGCTGACGGGACAAAAATTACAAACGCCCTACGATATCCGTATCCGCCCCTGGT
>CAXYYS010000122.1:0-3316 GCA_964293585.1 uncultured Acidaminococcales bacterium | reverse complement strand
TTCACTTCTTCAACTTCGGAATCACCAGTCCGTCTATGCCCGCCATGTCCAAAAGATCCACGGCCTTATACTCTTCGCCGTCCGGCACATCAAGATAATAAACTTCCCGGTCAATCGTGCCCCTGGGGCCAAAGTTGCGCAGATCCAATTTGCAACCGCAGCCGCCTACGGGTAAATCTTTTTCGTAGTGGCCTTTCTTAAAAGTCAGGCCGGCCTCTTTTAAAACTGCCTGGGCCTGTTCCCATTGTTTGACGCCGTGCTGGGCGGAATATACCGTTACGTATTTTTCGTCAGTAAAAAAAACCATGCTGTCCACATCCTTCCGCAGCTAAACTTAACTTTTCCGGGTAGTGACGCTGATGCTGTTTTTATTGTACCATAAAAAAGCTTTTTCTACCTAAAAAATGGTTTTTAGGATTTAAATGCGGTTTTTGGCACAAAAAGGTGCTTTTTAGGGTGACTGCCTACTACTAAAGTAGTATCTTTAAGAAATTATTTTTTGCAACAGCGCTAAGTATGATATCTATTGGCACAGAACTAGTTTTATAAAAAGTTTCCTTCATTATATATAGAGCTGGTTGGAATTTAGGGGCCTGTTCATAAGCAAGCGCCTGTTTTTGAGTTCAGGCTCCCTCACACGCCCCTGAGCGCAATCGGGGCAAAGTTCACGAAAGCTTTGCATTTTTTGGACACTGAGGGTAAATTTGCTCTTGCGCTTTCAAATGAATCTGTTATAATCAAAGCGAAAAAGATAGAGCATTTGGAACGTGGGGTTCGGTGCTCACCATTACGCGCTACGGCGCCTGGCTATGAGGAGGGTGGATATGAAACGTGACGATATCTTCACACTCAGTAAAGTAGAAGTTGGAAAGTTAGCTCAAGAATTTGGCAGCCCCTTGGTTGTTATTTCTTTGGAACAAGTGGAAAAAAACTATATGTTATTGCGGACTCATCTACCCAGGGTGCGTCTGTTCTATGCGATTAAGGCTAACCCTAATACGCGGATTCTGGAACGGATGATTGCCATGGGCTCTTCTTTTGATGTAGCCAGTGATGGCGAGATTAACCTGCTGCATGCTATGGGCGTGGAAGGCGACCGCATGATTTACGCCAACCCCATTAAGCGTCCGGCCGGACTGACAGCCTGCAAGATGACGGGCGTCTCCAGAATGACTTTTGATAACGCGTCGGAGATTCACAAGATCGCTAACGCTCTGCCGGGAGCTACCGTGCTCCTGCGTTTACGCATTGATAATTCTTCTGCTCATGTAGATTTAAATAAAAAATTTGGCGCTGACAAAAATGACGCTCTCGCTTTGATGCAAGAAGCTAAAGCTGCCGGCCTGAATATGGCGGGCATCGCTTTCCATGTAGGCAGCCAGACCTGCTACGCGGATCCGTATCTGCGGGCGCTGGATACCGCCAAGGAACTGTTTGACCAGGCCAAGGCTGCAGGTCTCAACCTGCACATCCTGGATATCGGCGGCGGCATGCCCATCCCCGAACCCAAGGTACGTTTTAACCTGGAAGAAATGCTGAACCAGATTAACGCCCGGCTGGACGAAGATTTCCCGGATACCGAGATTTGGGCCGAGCCCGGCCGTTATATGTGCGGCACCGCCATGAACCTGATTACCAGCGTCATCGGCGTGACCGAGCGCGGCGGCAATCCCTGGTACTATCTGGACGAAGGTTTGTACGGAACTTTCTCCGGTGTTATTTTTGACCAGTGGGATTTTGACCTGGTAAGCTTTAAGAAAGGCAAGAAAGTAGCTGCTACCTTTGCCGGTCCCAGCTGCGATTCCCTGGATATCATGTTCCGGGGCAAACTGACGGCGCCCCTGGAAATGGGCGACCTGCTCCTGGTGCCCGCGTGCGGTGCTTATACCAGCGCCAGCGCTTGCAACTTTAACGGTTTTGCCAAAGCCCGGGTGATTATCTGGGAAGATGTGGAAGCAGAATTTGGCGACCAGAAGCTGGAACAAAATTTGTTAGCGGTAGGCTGACAGGTTGCGGTAAAAGTTAAAATTTATTCCCGGGTTCTCAGGAGCCCGGGAATTTTATTCTGCCAGCGGTTAAGGATGGCGAAAGCAGTAGTAAAGTTTTGACTTTTCCGGCAAATATGGGTATGATAGAAATATAAAGTAATAGCATATAGATATTTAGTAGTAGGCATAAGGAAAGAAGGTACAGGTAATGAGTACCCTGCATAAAAATCTGGCCTATCGTATTGCCAGTATCCTGGTATCACTGTTGTTCGTGTTGCTGGCGTATATCTTCCAGATTCCTAACCCTATGATGTTGCTTATTTTACCGGTTATCTATTTTACTTTTTCTGAAGGTTATATTGCCGGCGCTTTGAGCGCCGTGATTATGGGTGCCTATGGGTTGTGGTTCTTTTCCACGCCCGGGCATCTTTTTGTGTATGACACGGTGAACGTGCAAAAAGTAGTCATGATTGTCATCGCTCTCCTGGTTACCGTGACGCTGATTGGCAATTTGAAAGCCCGTTTGCTGGCCATGGAAGCCCAGGAAGCAGCGGTTAAAGCCCGCAACGATTTTCTCAGCCGCATGAGTCATGATATCCGGACGCCCTTAAACGGGATTCTGGGGATGACCAGGCTGGCCCAGGGGGAACCGGATCCTACCGTGGTCAGAGGCTACCTGGGTAAGATTGCGGATTCCGGTCATTATCTGCTGGGGCTGGTCAATGATATCCTGGATATGGCGGCGATTGAAGGCCGGAAAGTAAAATTGTATGTGGAGCCGTACAAGCTGGAGGAATTTTGCAGTTATCTGGATGCGGTTATCCAGCCTTTGTGCGATCATCGCAACATCTCTTTCATCAGAGATTTCGGCACCTGGGATAAACGTATCTTATGTGTGGATAAGCTGCGCTTTAACCAGATTTTTACCAACCTGCTCAGCAACGCGGTTAAATGTACGCCCCGGGGCGGACGGGTAGAGCTAAAACTGGAAAGTTATAAACAGCAGGGCAATTTTATGGATGTGACCCTGTCGGTAATCGATAACGGCATCGGCATGAGCGAAGCTTTTTTGCAGCGGCTTTTCACACCCTTTGAACATGAACGCAATACGTTAACGAATAATGAGCAAAGCACTGGCCTGGGACTTTCCATCGTGCATAACCTGGTGACGCTGGCCGGCGGTACTATTCAGGTGCAAAGCCAGTTAGGCGCCGGTTCAACTTTCAGGGTGCATCTGCCGCATCTGCCGGTGCTGGTGGCAGATACAAAGGCAGCGCCGCCGGTGCAGACTAAACATGACTTGACCGGTTTACGGGTGCTGTTGTGCG
>CAXYYS010000121.1:0-3362 GCA_964293585.1 uncultured Acidaminococcales bacterium | reverse complement strand
TAAAAGCCCCTTATAGGGGCTACTCAAACCGCCGGCTTTGCCGGCGGTATTGATTAAAACATTTTTCGTTTCCACAGCCAATAGGCGGCGCAGGCCGTGATCAGCGTGGCTAAAATTCCCAGGATGAAAAAACCGTGGGGATTATCTGCAAAAGGTACCGGCACGTTCATGCCCCACAAGCTGGAAATGAACGTGGGGATGGCGATGATGATCGTGACGCTGGTTAAAAATCTCATCACCAGGTTCAAGCTGTTGCTGATGATGGATGCGAATACTTCCATCATGCTGTTCAGAATGTTGGAATACATTTCCACCATCTCGATGGCCTGTTTGTATTCAATGATAACATCTTCCAGGAGATCTTCGTCTTCCTCGTACATCTTGATCACGTGCTGGGCCTGGGCGGAAAGTCTGAGCCGCAGTAATTTTTCGGTGACCATGTAGTCGCTTTTTAAAGAGGTGGCGAAGTAGGTTAAGGATTTTTGTAAGTCCAGCATGCTGATGAGCTGGGCATTTTCCATGGACTGCCGCAGATGTTGTTCCAAATCATCCGTACGTTTCATGATGTTACGAATGTATTTAAGGTATAAGGTTGCAGATTTATAGAGGATCTGGAACAAAAACCGGGTCCGCTTCATGGTGTTAAAAGTCCGGGAACTGTTGTTGTTAAAATCTACGGTAACCGCGTTGGCTTCCAGGCACAGGGTTACCAGATAATCCGGGGTGGCGATGATGCCCAGAGGCATGGTTTCGTAATCTTTGTTGCTGCGGAAGAAAGGAATGTCGATGAGGACCAGGAGACAGCCTTCATCAATTTCCACACGGGATTTTTCTTCCCGGTCCAGAGGCGCCGTTAAGAAATCCAGGGGAATCCTGGTGGCTGCGGCCAAAGTTTTTAACTCGTCGTTGTCGGGAGCGACTACGTCAATCCAGGAACCTTTTTCCAGCTGGGTCAGATCTAGTTCATCCATCCCCGTGGTGGTGCTTTTGAGAATCTTGTACATGGTGATTCTCCTTTCCCGAGCTTACAGATGCTCTTTGATGGCGCAGGCCAGCTGGTCTGCGCAACTGGTGGGTTTGGTGTCGCAGGTGATGCCGGCCAGTTTAGCTACGGCTTCCCGGGCAGGCATGCCTTCTACCAGGATGCCCAGAGCTTTCAGGTTGCCGGGGCAGCCGCCGTCAAAAGTTACGTGGTGCAGCTTGCCGTTCACGATATCAAAATGTATGGCGCGGGAACAGGTCCCGTTAGTTTTATAAGTATACATAAAGTGCTCCTTGGAGTAAGATTTGCCGGACAAAAACAGCCGCCGGCAGGGGCTGTTACCCATAATAATTAGTCAGGACGTTTTTGTCAATAATTATTGTTTATAATCTTTATATATTTCTCCAGAAAAAGCAAAATTCCTTGTCTGTGGCCGCTTTAATTTGTTATAATGGTCTCAGACCTTAATCGTAAAGTTTGCAGGTAGCAGGGCAGGATGGCAGAAAGCAGCGTGAGAAGATGGTTAATGTAGTAAAACAACCGGCGGGCGGGCTGACCAGTATCGTGATCGGCCGGGCGGCCGTAAGACTGGCCGTGACGGCCAGCCGTGAAGAAGAGCAGCAGGTAAAGGATGAACTGGCCCGGCGGGGAATTCGCAGTACCGCAGTGGATTTTGGCGGAGAGTTTATTCCCAGCATCGTCAAGATTGTGGAGCGGGCCGTGGTTGCAGCAGAGCGCCAGGGTGTGGTGACCGAGACGCATGTAGGCGCCGGCGCGGTGGCGGGAGCGGCGCACGAGGCGCTTTCCCAGCTGGAGCAGAAAGCGCTGGGTTTTAACGTAGGCGGCAAGATCGGTATCGCCCGGAGCGGCGAGCATTTGTGCGTAGCAATTTATATGGCCGTAGGCGTTTTGAACCTGGACGAACTATGCGTGAGCCTGGCACATCGTAGCATCGCCGCAGACGAATAATGTAAAAACTTAAATATATCGCGGCGTCATCTACGCCGTTGCAGTCAGTTTATTCCTGTGAGGGGAGTCAGTATGAATATTTTAGATATTATCGGTCCGGTGATGATCGGACCCAGCAGCAGCCATACGGCAGGTGCCTGCAGGCTGGGACTTTTGGCCCGGGGCATTTTGGGGCAGGAGCCGATGGCGGCAGAGTTATTGTTACACGGGTCTTTTGCCCGTACTTACCGGGGGCACGGCACAGACCTGGCGCTTTTGGCCGGCCTGATGGGCTGGCTGCCGGATGACATCCGGATTCCCAAAGCTAAGGAATTTGCTGCGGCCGCCAAGCTGCAGTACGAATTTGAAACGGTGAACCTGGGCGAGCTGGTACATCCCAACACGGTGCGCTTCCGCCTGACGGGCAAGGAAGGCGCTCATTGTCAGGTCACGGGTTCATCCATCGGCGGCGGGCAGGTACTGGTGAGCGCTATTGACGGCACGCCGGTGGAACTGACGGGCAAATTGCCTACGCTGCTGGTACCCCACAAGGATCAGCCAGGGGTTATCGCCCAGGTGAGCAGCGTTCTGGCTACGCACGGGGTCAATATTGCCAGTATGCGCGTGTTTAGGGATAACAAAGGCGGCCGGGCCAGCATGGTTCTGGAATGCGACCAGGCGCTGACGCCGGATATGCTTGCCCACGTGGCAGAGATTGAAGCGGTGACGGCGGTGCGTTTCATTGACAGGGTGTTGTGAGATAAGCCGGCGGCCGTAGTCAGGCGTACCGGTTGTGACTTGAGATTATTTGAGGGATAGCATGAGTAACGAAAAACTTTCTTTAGCTAACTGGATAGCAGGGGCAGAAGCGGCGCATGAATCTTTTGCGGATTATGTGGCCAAGGTTGCGGCTGCGGAAATGGAAACGGCGGACATCGCGCTGTTGGCCAAGATGGGTGAGATGCTCCAGGTGATGGAGGAATCTATCGCTTTTGGTTTGTCCGGAATCAAATCCCGCAGCGGGCTTACCGGTGGCAGTGCCAGAATCTTGCAGGCGGCGCTGGCAGAAAAACGGGGACCGCATCTGCTGGGACCTGTGGCGGAAGATGCAGTTATTTACGCTCTGGCGGTAGCTGAAAGCAATGCGGCCATGGGCAGGATCGTGGCGGCCCCCACCGCTGGCGCCAGCGGCGTGCTGCCGGGGGTGCTCTTTGCCTTAAAGAAACACAGTAAATGTTCGGAGCTGGACCTGGAAAAAGCTTTGGTGGTAGCCGGCGGTATCGGCCAGGTTATTGCCAGCCGTGCTTCCCTGGCTGGCGCCACCGGTGGCTGCCAGGCGAAGTGTGGCAGTGCGGGAGCCATGGCTGCCGGAGCCCGCGCGTAGGCCCTAGGCTGGAACGCCGCGGACAACGGCGTGGCATAGGTCAATCAT
>CAXYYS010000120.1:0-3405 GCA_964293585.1 uncultured Acidaminococcales bacterium | reverse complement strand
TATGCAGCTTAAATTATTTGGTTAAAGGTGTTCAATTTGAACTTGCAATTTTAGATAAATATGGATTACAAACAAGCTATAAAATGCTTAGAAACCGCAATTCTCTGCACACCACCTAATATAAATATTGCTAATAATTGTGCTACATTAGGTAAAATTTATCATATTGCTGGCATGTATGATGAAGAAATACGAGTTTTAGACAAAGCAATTGCAATATTAAAAGGCACTACAGCAGAAAATCACATACAACATATCATTGTAAGTGATTTAAAACGCTATATAGAGGCAAGGAATCTTGCATATGCTTTATATATGAACATACCGTTTTCTAATGACACAAACTAATTTTATGTTAATTTCGAATACAGTTTCTTAACTCATATAGGATTAACAGTGACTCAATAATTAATATCTTTTTTTACTTTCATACTCATAATTATGCTTAATATTATTATTTTTTATAATTACACCACATGAATACCAAATATCTATAGTGAGCCAAAAAGTGAGCCACTTTAAAAATTTTGTTTGTTTTTTACCCCAAAATTTGTTTTTCATGATTTTGCTGGTTTCTAAGAATGCCTATTTCATGCAGTTTTGGAAACTATGGAAAATAAGATATTCACTCAAGGCAACTACGAACCAAAAGGTCGAGTGTTCGAATCACTCCAGGGCCACCATTCTAAAAACACAAACCACGCAGTTTTTAAGCTGCGTGGTTTTTTGTTGCCTAATTTAGTTGAAAAAAGTGTGCACTATTGTGGGCAACTTGCCTAATTTTATTTTTCGGCCTGACTTACCAGGAAAACTTCCTCACAAAAAGGAGAGGAAGAATTTTTTAGGTTTTAACATCACTTACCCGCACCCAGACTGTTTGGGAGAGGATGTTTCCCAAAATCGGGAAAAGATTTTATTTTTTATAGATTAAGCTTTAACTTTTTTCTAGGGACTTTTCCCCAAAATCGGAGTTATCTTCTCCACCTCAGGCCAGAAGCCGGTTTCCGAGCAAAAAACTCAAAAATCGATCCTCTCACCCCTGCTCTTTTTCTGCCGCCTGAGCTTCCCGTTTGGCACGTTTTTCCGCAGCCCGGTCCAGGCGACGGCGTTCGGCCCGGTTACGTGGTTTAGCCTGTTTGGTCCCGGCATCGTCCCGGCGGCGCTGCAAGATTTGCAGCACCAGATAACTCATGACCGCATTAAAGATTACTAAAAGCAAACAGCCGCCGTAAAACAGGATTGCCGTTTCCGGCTTAGCCGACCTAAAATCATATAATCCCCATAACCTCTGACCAAGCTGCAATTCTCCGGCCATAAAAAGTCCGCCCAGCGCTGCCAGGTACAAAACAATCTTGGCCCGGTTGCGGGCGCCTTCGCTTTCCGGTAAAAAGCGGGCAAACATCTTACCGTGGATACCCAGATGCCAGCCCATGATGAGCAGCGCCCACCAGGCAGCCGCCTGATGCACCTTTAATGCCATCGGCATCACCGGGTTAAAAAATGCATGCTGTCCTGCGCCTTTGGCGCTGACATAGGTGATGACCATAGCCACAATCAGCAGCACATCCACCGTCAGGATATAGAGACGGAACCGGTTCCACTCCCCTTGCCGGAGGTTATACACGAAGCGCCAGTTTAACAGTACGTGCACTACAAACAAAATACCTACAGCACCGGCCAGAGCCTTATGCGGATGACCGCCAATCAGGCTGAAATGCATCAGACCGATATACAGCACCAGCATGGCGGTATCAATAAGGGGACGCAGCCAGCGCTGGCGGTTAATTGTCTGTTCTAAACTTAATAAGATATTCATACTTTCTACCTCATTCTATATTATGTATAACTCTGCGTAATAATGCGTAGTCATTATAACATAGAATTTTTTTCTTTCATAGAGTATCTGCCGGCTAAACCGGCATTGCCATAATTACTTTGCAGGTTAACCTTTCTTGGGGTTGATCCTGTTATAAAAGGCGGCCCTGCGTGCTGAGATTTCTACTATGGGTGAACCGTAAGCGTAGGGCACGATCTCATACAGGGTGAACACGGGGCAAACTGTGCCTCCCGGCAGCAAAAAGTAATCCTGGGGTACCCGGTTCACAGTGCCAATCCATTTGGTATCCAGCAGTTCTCCGTCCAGAGTGTACAGATGCTTGGCAGCCTCTGCCGCCAGTTGTTCCGGAGTGATACGCAGATAATGTTCCAGGGGAATCCTGGCGCCGTTATTCTTATCGTAGACCATACCATGGTCATAATGCATACCATGAGCACCGCCGCTAAAATAGTAATCTTGAAAATGCAGAGAAATCACGTTCTCGTCTTCGTAGTTCAGATTCCAGCTGGCAGAACCGTCCACGTAATACAGCCGGTCCGGCCCTTCTTTACCCATAGGCGATCCCTGCTCCATGGCCGAGACAAACCTGTCCACATACTTTTTTACATCCTTGTTAATAGCAGCAGTAGCCGCAGGGTTATTAGCCGTCACCACCGGGTAATGTGCCTCGTAGTGCGCGCCTTTGATTGTCATACCCTGTACCCCGGCCTCTGCGGGTAAGTTTACCAGACATAAAAGGATAACCAGAAGGATAAATTTCTGCATAAATAAGCCTCCTTTTCTTGTTGGATTAATTAAAGCCTTACCTTGATCCTCTATTTTTATTATAACATATTTCCCGGGGCATATTTTTTACAAAATCACTATGCAGAAACCGGCTTTTAAAGTTATAATAAATGTTACAAGCTGTGTAAAGGAGATGAAACACCATCGTGTACAGATATTGCAACCGGTCTGTCTTCCTGGCCCTGTGCGTGCTGAGCCTTTTTTTGCTGACTTCCGGCTGCGCTAAAAGCCCCACCATCCAGATGGGTGCCGATCTGGACGCTCCGGAACTGGATCCGGCCCTGCCGACAACAGGTACTGTCATCTCCCACATCCGTAATACCATCCTGTCCAGCCAGCACTTGGAGGGACGTTCCCTTACCTTTACCAATCTGGACGGTGTTCCCGGTTTAACCAGATGGCAGGATAAGCTGGTGTTCAGCAACGCCACCGGTAAAACTCAGAACCAGTCCCCTTATTTGGAAGCCCTGGATGTTAATTTTGCCACCGGCAGGGTCAGTACTGCCACGGCAGTTTTCCAGGATGGCAAGCTGCTGCCCGGTCCTGGTGAAAGCTACACCCATCCCGGCGCTGACCTGAGCGGCTACCTGTATGTGGGCCGCGCCCAAAGTTTTGCCAGTTATAAAAATCAGCACTGGGATTTCCCCGACACTACCTTTGGCGGCCAGGTCCAGATTCTCACCTCCGGCAATAAACACACCGCCCTGGTTTTCAAAGATTATCTGCGCGGACAGGGCGAACTGGCTGACGGCCGTCTGATGCAGACTAAACCCCTGGGACAA
>CAXYYS010000119.1:0-3454 GCA_964293585.1 uncultured Acidaminococcales bacterium | reverse complement strand
GTACCGGCGGTCCTGCCCTGAATCAAATCGTAAAGAGCGGCCGGGTTTTTGCCGTTGAGGATGATGGTGTCTATGCCCTGACCGGTGGCAAGTTGTGCCGCCTGGAGCTTGGTGCGCATACCGCCCCGGCCCCGGCGTGAACCGGCGCCGCCGGCCAATTTTAAGACCTGTTCGTCAATGGTGGCGATGCGGGAGATTAACTTAGCCTGGGGATAGAGCCGGGGATCATGGTCGTACAGACCGTCAATGTCGGAGAGGATGACTAGCTTTTGCGCCTGGCATAAAACCGCCACCACGGCGGAAAGCATATCGTTATCCCCGAAGAGTTTTTCCTCGGATTCAATCTCCGTGTAGCTGACGGAGTCGTTTTCATTTACCACCGGCAGGATGTGCATTTCCAGAAGGGTGTTAAAAGTGTTGACCAGGTTTTCCTTTTTCTCCTCGTTCTGCATGTCTTCGGCATTGAGCAGGATTTGGGCGATGGTTTTGTCGTAGTCGTGAAAGAATTTGTCGTAGAGGAACATGATGCTGCACTGGCCCACAGCGGCAGCCGCCTGTTTTAAACGCAGGGTCTCCGGTTTGTGGGGCAGATGTAATTTGCTCCTGCCTACGGCGATGGCGCCGCTGGAAACCAGAATGACTTCGTAGCCCTGGTTCTGAATGTCGGCCAGGACGCAGGCCAAACGGTCAAAAGCACGTAAATCACTTTGACCCAGCTCGTTGGTCAGGGTGGAAGTTCCCACTTTTACCACGATACGATTTTGATATAGTCCCATAATTTTTATACCTCGATAATCTGCGGCGCATGGCCGGTATAATTTAAAAATGTGTGCACGATGGCGCTGGTCTGGATTTTCAGATAGCTGGTGGTGAGTCCGTCACTGCAGCCGTACCAGGGTTCACAAATTACATCTTGGTCCAGGACGATGTGCACCTTGTGGTCCACGTCCAGGAGGGCGCTGAAAATGGTGGCGGCGCCCACCGGGGTGCCCAGCATATCCAGCATCAGTGCTGCCGGCGCAAAAGAAACGCGGCTGACGTGCAAAGCCTTGCTAAAATCTTTGGCCCGGAAAGGTTTGTCCCCGCAGGTGACAAAGAGATAAAATTCCGTGTGCTGATGGTTGCATAAGAATAAAGTTTTTACCATCTTCATCTTCAGGGCGGCGTTAATGGCCACGCAGTCCTCCATGGTGATGGCTTCGTCGGTTTCTACCCGTTCAAAAGGAATACAGAGCAGCGCTAAGGCTGCGTAAACTTGGGCCTGCAGTGGCGAGAAAAATTTTGACGGCGCCCCGGTCTTAATGGTACTGACGTAAAACATAAGCTGCCTCCCCGGTTACTAAGTGCTGCTGCTGATTTTGCTTGACAAAGATAGCTTAACATAGTTATATTAATTACAAAAGCGAATGTTTAGCATAATATTTATGATAAAAACAGATACAAGGAGGCTGCTATGGATACGAACCTGCAAAAATATCTGGCGCTGATTAAGACGGTGGAGTATGGCAGTTTTACCAAGGCGGCCGCCATCCTGAATTATTCCCAGTCCGGCATCAGCCGCATGATTAACGATCTGGAACAGGAATGGGGCGTGGCCCTTTTGGAACGGAGCCGCAGCGGCGTGCGGCTGACTTCGGACGGGGTGAAACTTTTGCCGTACGCGCAAAAGGTGTGCCAGGATTACGATAAGCTGCAGGCCCAGGTGGACGAGATCAGCGGCCTGGAAGCGGGACTGATCCGTATCGGTACTTTTTCCAGCGTGGCTACCCACTGGCTGCCCAAGATTATCAAAAAGTTTCAGGCGGATTATCCCCACATTGATTACGAACTGCTCCTGGGAGATTACACGGAAATTGAAACCTGGATTGCGGAAGGTCGGGTGGACTGCGGTTTTTTAAAACTGCCGACCCGGCCGGAATTTGCAACGATTTTCCTGGAACAGGATCCCCTGCTGGTGGTGCTGCCACAAAAGCACCCGCTGGCTAAGCTGCCCAAGGTGCCGGTGCAGGAACTGCTGAACTATCCCTTCATGCTGTTGGATAAAGGTGAGCAGTCCGAAGTAGGAGAATTATTAGAGCAGTGCGGCATCCGGCCCCAGGTGCATTTCACCACCTGGGATGATTACGCCATCATGTCCATGGTGGAAAGCGGTTTGGGTATCGCCATCCTGCCCCGGTTAATTTTGCGGCGGGTGCCCTACAAGCTGGTGTTGAAGGAATTAGAAATCCCGGCTTTCCGCAAGATCGGGCTGGCCCTGCGGGAAAAAAAGACCGCCTCCCAGGCGGTGAAACGGTTCCTGGATTATCTGCCGTACAGGGCGTAGACGGGAAAGCTGGTAGAGATTTTTTGCTGGTCCGGGTGGGAGCTTGTAACTTATGTTATAATTAAGAACGTCAGAAAAAGTAAGCGGGACGGAGGCGACTTATCATGTTAAGAAAAGATCGGGAGATTACGGATTTTAAAGCCATAGTGGACGTGTTGAAGCGTTGCGATACCCTGCGACTGGGCCTGTTTGGCAGCGACTATCCTTATGTGGTGCCGCTTTCTTTTGGCATGTGCGTGGAAGGAAACAAGGTCACCCTGTATTTTCACGGGGGACCCCGGGGTTACAAGACCGAACTGCTGGCCAAGAATCCTCAGGTCTGCGTGGAAGGGGATATCTTTCTTAAGGTGGAACCTACGGAACACGGCATCACTACCAGATACGAAAGTGTTATCGGTTTTGGCAAGGTGGAACCGGTCACCGGGGAAGAAATAATCACAGGTCTGCAGAGCATCGTGGATCATTACGGTTTTTCCACCTATCAGGTAAAAAACTGTCAGGGCTTTCCGGCGGTGCGGGTCTATAAAATGGTGCTGACGCAAATTACCGGGAAACATAATTTAAAGTAAGCACTAAAATTGTGCAGGACTTGTCGTTTGCCAGGCGACCTTTTGTCCAACCTCTTTGTTATACTAAGCTTAAGGAAAAGAAAAGAGGTTGAGCAAGATGACAACATTCGTAACGATTACCGGTTTGCAGCATCATGTGGAAGAAACGGTTCTGCCGGGAGCAATTTTTAAATGCGTCAAGGAACCCCAGAATAAATTTGATGACGAAGCTATCCGGGTGGAACTGCCGGGCGTGGGCAAGGCCGGCTACATTGCCAACCAGTGGCGCACGGTGGCCAGGGGAACTTATAGCGCCGGCCGGTTGTACGATAAGGTGGGCGAAGTAAGTTTTGCCGAAGTAAAATTTTCTCTGGGCAATACGGTGATCTGCCAGGTTCTGGAAGGGGACGAGAAGGAATTATCTGCCCGGTACCTGGAACAAAAGTTTGCAGCGGTGGTGGTGATGATTGATTAATTTATAGCCGGGTGGGCATAAGCGAGTGCCGCCCGGTTTTTTATTTAGATATCGTTTTTACACTTTACCCCTAAAATACACCTGTTTTTACACCCCCTTTTACACCCC
>CAXYYS010000118.1:0-3621 GCA_964293585.1 uncultured Acidaminococcales bacterium | reverse complement strand
TGGTGCAGGGAAGATTGTTTAGGCGGGTATAGTTTTCCTGGTTGCCAAAAACTTAGTGGCATTACCCTTTATGTTAAATCTTGCCGAAGCTTGTTTCTTACTGTCTAACTGTTACTACGTACAAGGTTTTACCTCAAGAAACTTAGAGGAATAAAAGCAATTTAAAAAAGACAGAAGTTTTTTGTTTGAGGTTTTTATTGTTACTACGATGTTAGAATTTACTTAAAAGATACATTAAGGTATGAATTAAAAGCTAACCAGAAAGAAAATATTAAAAGAAAGAACAAGTTTGAAAGGTAAAATTATAATTTTAAGTTTTAGTAATTTTGCCTCTCACTTATATATACGGATTTTTTTGAGAAGATGTTCACTTTTTTTGTGAATTATTTGTGAACTTAACACATATTTTTAAAAATCATCAGTAATTTCTTGTTTGTGTAATTGTAAACAGCATATTTTTAACTGTTTGTACGTACAAGTTTTTACTTACAAGAAACATTAAGGAATAAAAGAGATTTTAAAAAGCAAACAGAAAGAAAAAAGAAAAAAGAAAGAGAAAGCTAAAACCAAAACCAAAACTTTTAAAACCTAAGCAACTTTAACTCTCACCAATAATGACGCTTTTTTGTGCCGAAATGTGATATTTTTTTTTGCAAGTTTTGCAAAATCATCCTTTAGTTGTAGGGGAGAAAAGGCGTTGAGGCGTGTATGGACCGTGGTGCAACTTTAATAGAATTTAGGAATCATAGCCCGCGCAGCTGGCTTGTTGACACTTTCTATGGTATAATCAAAATATAATATACTAGTGACAAAAAATAAACAAAGGAGTATGAAAGAAGATGGGAAAAAAGCAAGATGTGTTAAAGCAGTTAGATTCAATGTATGATGTGTTATCTGTGGCTGAACAAAAGGCGGCTGCCGGAGATGCTGAAAGCCAGTATCAATGCTTTATGATTTATAATGCCGGCGCTATGGTACCCCGGGACGAGCAAAAGGCCCTTGCTTATTTACGCCAGGCTGCGGCGCAGGATTTTATGCGTAGCCGTGAGCTTCTGGCTTTATATGAAGTACATTAATAAAGTTAAGTCCACACACAAGACTTCCTCGTGAGGGGAAGTCTTTTTGTTTCTTGACCGATGATAAGAGTGTCCTGCAGGTTATTAATGTCACCCGGGATGATTCTGGGCACGACGAGCTGCGTGCCAAACGGGATGCCTTTAAAAAGGGTATGCGTGAGGTAGCCAAACAGACCCGCGCCTTTTTAACCGGAAAAGTAAGCTCTAAGTGATTTTTAATCTTCAGGGCGATGTAGTTTGATAGATTTCCTTTGTCGCCCTGGCGGCGACCTTTTGTCTTTGCTGCCTGCTATAATTTAGATATCAGGACGGAGGCGCAGTACGATGGAATTAAAAAACGATATTACTTTAGAAGATTTTGTGGAGCAGGTGGCGGACGATATGTTCCTGAACATGGACGCTAAGGACAAGGACTACATCCGTAGCCATAAGCTGGATGTTTTTCAGCAGCATTTTGTTCTGGGTTTGTACGCCAGGAATAATTACATTTATCCTTTCTTCAACCGGCCGGACGTGCTGTACACTTCGTTGCGCGCTTTGCAGCCGGACGATATCTCGACCATGATTGTGGATAAGCTGATTGAGAAGCTGCGCGGGACGAAAAAGCGTACGCACAGACTGCCCTAAAATTTAAAGGCGTTGCATCTTACGGTGCAGCGCCTTTCGTTGTCGTGTTGACGGATATTTGTTTTATGTTATAATAAAAGTACAGGTAAGAGGTGCTTAGGCACCCCTTCCGCTAGTTGAGTGGAAATAACCGCCGAACTATTGGAGATAGGGGCGGTTATTTCTTTTGTTAAGAAATAGTTCCAGCAAATGGAACGTTATAACGACAAACAAAGAAATTATCATCAAAACGATGGATAAGATTTCGTATGCTGTCATCTATAACACCCCCTTTCCAACGGAAAGGGGCTTACCGCACCTCTTACAAATATAAGCTTAACATATATCCGAAGAAAAATAAACAGACGTTCACAATATTTATGGGCGTTGCATCTCACGGTGCAGCACCTTTTTCATCGTTCCCTGACTTTGTGTTATAATGAGCATAAATAATTCACGAAGGAAGGTCGCTGTCTCTCAGACATTTTGACTGCCAGAAATTTTAATGAAGAAAAGATATTTATGGCTGCTTATTTTAGCGCTGGTGGCTGCCGACTGTGGTCCGGCCGCTGCCGCCGCTAAAACGGCAAGACAGGTTGCCACTGGGACGGGTAAAATTACTAAGCCGGTTGTCACTGGTGTGGACGCCGCGTCTCTGACGGCTCAAGCTGCTACGGCGGCGTTCCTGGACCGTTCTCAAGCAGCGCAGCGTACGGACCAGATTGTCCTGGTGCGGGGGCATCAGCTGTCCTTATGGAACCGGCAGGCGGGGAAATGGACGGAGCAACTCTCCGCGTATGCCGGCTATGGTTACAAGGGGTACAACGCGGCTAAAAGGGAAGGGGATGGCACCACCCCTGTGGGCAGTTATCCTTTGCTGTATGCTTTTGGCAAGGAGAATCCCGGTGCGCTTTTGCCCTACCGGCAGATTACCGCCAACTCCTGGTTCTCCTCCGCCTTAGGCGACGGCACTTATAATACCTGGGTGGAGCGGTCTAGGCGCGTAGTGGGTGAGCATCTGGCGGACTATGCGGCGACGCAGTATTATTACGCCATCATGATCGGGTATAATGTCAACCCTGTGGTAGAGAACCGGGGCTCGGCCATTTTTCTCCACTGCAAAGGGGACAGCTGGAATACGGCGGGCTGCGTGAGTGTGGCGCGGCGCGTGATGCGTACTTTGATGGTTTCGGTGCAACCGGGGGCGTGGATTATTATTGCGCCCGGTGAAGGAGGTAAGTAAGATGCGTTCTCTCAAGCTGGTCCTGAGCCTGGTTGTTACGGCGTGCTGTTTATTTTGTCTGAGCGGTCCTGCAGCGGCGGCGCCTCAGGCTGTTTCGCCTACCGATAGCAGCGATTTTGTGGTCCTGGCGGACGAGATCCCGGATTTGCAGCAGGAGATTCGTTATTACTCGGCCTATAATTTTGTGGGCGCCAGGATTGACGGTTACGAGGAACCGGTCGCGCTGCTGACGCGGGAGGCGGCCGCTGCTTTAAAGAATGCCGCCGCCGATTTTCGCGCTGCAGGCTATGTGATCAAGGTCTACGATGCCTACCGGCCCCAACGGGCGGTGAACCATTTTATGCGCTGGGTCCAGGACCCAACCGCTACTAGCATGAAAGCCTACTTTTACCCCACGCTGGGCAAGGATAAGCTGCTGCATGAGTATATTGCCACCAGGAGCGGGCATTCCCGCGGCAGCACTATCGATATGACGGTGGTCAACATGAAGACGGGACTCATTCTGGATACAGGCGAGCATTTTGATTATTTTGGCGTGCGGTCCCACCACGATTTTACCGGGGTGACGCCCACCCAGCAGGCCAACCGCGCCTTTATCCGGAAGATCATGGAGAAGAACGGTTTTAACAGCTTGCAGGAAGAGTGGTGGCATTACTCTTTGAAGGGCGAACCTTTTCCCCATACGTACTTTGATTT
>CAXYYS010000117.1:0-3631 GCA_964293585.1 uncultured Acidaminococcales bacterium | reverse complement strand
TCAGACTTAACACCAGCATCTTAATCCTGCCTGTCATCTTACCGTTCCTTTCCCTGCGCCAGCATGCAGGCAATCTTAGCGTTCCACAGGCGTTGCACCATGTAAAGTGCACCCCTCAATCCCATAAAAGGAACATCTATCAATAAAATTTCATTCAGGACAGGATAAGTTATGGGCACAAAAGCTACACCTGTCACACCGTTTTGTAAGAGCAGTACCTTTTCTTCACTGCTCCCCAGCAGGAGTCCAGACTGCAACCTGGCATAAATCTGTTTAACCTCCTTGTCATCCTCATCTGCCACCAGGAAACGGTCGATTTCTGTCTTTATCGATAAAAACTCGGCCAAGTACCGGCTGCCAGCCTTGCCCTGCACGATTACGGTCAAGGATTCTGTGTCAAACCATTCCCGCCTGAGCGACATAGCTAAAGAAAGTGCCAATGTTGCCGGCGCACTCACCACAATGTCATCAAACCATGGTTCACCCCAGGTCAGGCGCAACTCATTTACCGATTTACTGATTTTCGTGGTGACCGCCCTCGCTTCTGCCCGCACAGTTTCCCCTACAGCTTCCCGGCCGCATACAGTTTCCAACCAGTTTAAAGTTCCTGCACAGCCAAAAGGCAATCCCGCCGTTTTATAAGGCATGCCATATTTGTTCTGCAGAAATTGAGCCAATTCTAATCCCAGTTCTTCATTGAGCACAATATTAAACTCCGCCTGTGTCAACTGCCGTATCTCAGCCACAGTACTACCAGCACCCGGACAGGCTAAAACCTTATACCCGCACATATGTAAAAGACGTTTTAGTTCCTCTACATCATTGGCACCATTATAATAAGCCGGCGACAGGCCTAAAAGATTCACGGTCCCAAGTTCTACTTTATGCCTTGGTGCCAATCCCAAACACTCCAGACAACGTAGGCCGGTTAAACTGTAACCTTCTGCAAAACCGCCTTTCAGACCGCCGCTGTCCAGACAAACTACAGGATAGGGTAGTTCCACTTCTCTGGCAATGCCTGCCACATCGTCTCCAATCAGGCTCACGGCACAGCTATTTTCTATGAGCAGCATGCTGGCCGGCGGCAATTTTTTTCGACGGGACAGTTCCTCTTTCAGGCATGCTTCCGTACCATAAACTACCGCATTATTATCAGGCTGGGTTCCGTTAAACCGTTCTGCTATCCCCGGGTCAGCCTTTTCTAGATGGCGCAAAGCGTAAAAGTAACACCACAAAGGGCCGTTGGCAATAATCTGGGCACCGGGAATGCCAGCACAAAAAGCCGCTGCTCCCGTCAGTGCACAAGTCATGACCCGCTGGCAGACATCATCCCATTTTTCCTGTTTACCCATAGATAATGCCTCCCTTGTGACCGTGCCGTGCCAGCGCCCTCCTCATCTTACTCACAAAATCCAGAATTCCGCCTACGCCTATCGAAGGCAGCATTGGCAAAAATAATTGCTTGTCATTATCAAAAATTTCGTGTGTAGTTAAAATCAAATCCGCAGTTTCCAGCAAGTCTGTTCCCGCCTGCTGGCTGTAAATCGGCGCCGCTGTTAATTTACTCAGTTCCTCCCGTACCCGGGCCGCATCTTCCGGCGTGTAACTATCAAAAATTACTATTCCCGTCAGTTGTAGTTCCAAAAGTTCAATGATCTCCAACACCCACTGCGGCTGAAAATAATCCAGTAACCGTCCCATACAGAAGACAACTTTTTTCTTGCGCAATTTGCTTTTACCCGACATCACCGCCTGTGTTAAACGTTGCTGTTCTTGTATTATGGCTGCATTTGCTGCCTGTTCCTTATGCAGATACTCACCAAGATTTTCCAGCCAGGCCCTGGTGCCAGACCATCCGAGCGGGTAGCCGCCGTCAAAATACGGCATGCCAACTTTGGCCTGCAGCTTTTGGGCGACGGTAGTAAGGCAGGTACTGGTTGGTCCTTGTCCGCCCATCAGTATGGCCAGAGAAGCTCTGCTAATTCGAGGCAGATCTGTGAAAGCTGTGTAACTCGGAAATTGTCCCACCACCTTTAAATTAAAATATGCCAACAGATGTTCCAGTTCCCTAGCATATGGTGCCTGGGGACCTCCCTGATCTCCTAGCAGCAATACTGTATTCGGTTCGCATAACAATGCTGGCTGCATAAAACGATCAATAATGCCTAAAGTGGTATACATAAAACCGGCATAATATTCTCCATCTAAAAAACCGTAACAGGGTACAGTTAGGATAGGTACGTGGCAAATTGCCTCCCCATCCTTAGCTACACCCTCCACATCATCACCAATAACACCTGCCACACACGAGTTAGCGATGACGATAAATTTTGGCTGATAGTTTTCCACTACATAGTATAAGCATTTTTCTAACTGCTTAGTACCGCCAAAAATAGAATGTTTTTCTTGTAGCAGGCTGGATACCACGGGCACGCTGGCGTTACCGGCACAATTTTCCTGTCGCGCCAGGCCACGGTAATAAGCGTTCAGATCCATGGTCTTGGCCACATGAGCACAGGAACGAGGGCTATGAAAAACCACCACTGCTCCTGTCATAAATGCTACTGCCCGCCAAACCCCAGGCATACTACAGCTACAACTGCGTTTTTTGGAGATAAATCTGCGTGTCCTGATTGTCATTTTACACCTGCTCTGCTAAATAAACCAAGATAATGTTGCCAGTTCCAGCTGGATAAGTTATACTAATTAATAGTAATCAATTCTATTAAGTTGAGGTCAATCATGATGAAAAAAATTGCTTTTTATGGTAAAGGCGGTATCGGTAAATCTACCACTGCCGCTAATGTTTCAGCTGCCTTAAGTTTTCTAGGCCAAAAGGTCTGCCAGATTGGCTGTGATCCTAAAAATGATTCCACACGCCTACTTCTGGGCCACATCTGTCACCAAACGGTCTTAGATGCTGTACGCGCCTCAGAGGATGGCAATGTCACGGCAGAGCAAATCATCCACTATGGCTACCAGCACATAAAATGCATCGAAGCCGGTGGTCCTGAACCAGGTGTCGGCTGCGCCGGTCGTGGTATCATCGTAGCCTTAGAACAATTAGCCACCCTCCATGCCAACGACGGCGACGACGTGATTTTATATGATGTGCTAGGTGATGTAGTCTGTGGTGGATTCGCCGTACCCATCCGGGAGGGATATGCCTCTGATATCTACATTGTTACTTCCGGGGAACTGATGTCCCTGTATGCCGCTAATAATATTGCTAAAGGCATCCATCGTTTTGCCCTGCGGGGCCAGGTACGGTTAGGCGGCCTTATCGGCAATAGCCGCAACACTCCTAAAGAAAAAGAACTGCTGACTGCTTTTGCCGCCAGATTGAACACCAAACTAACGGCCTTTATACCCCGGGCACAAATTGTCCAAGATGCAGAAATCAAAAGGCAAACAGTCTTACAATATGCCCCGGATTCATCCCAGGCCGATGTTTATAAACAACTAGCCCAGGATTTACTAAACAATCAGGATTTAACTGTACCCACGCCTATGTCCTTTGAAGAACTGGAAAGTTTCGTGGAAAATTTTGAAAAACCTGACGCCGGACAAGCACACTAAAAAGATGTAGGCCTCTTCTACACAAATTCATTACCTGCAAATAAGCGTGTTC
>CAXYYS010000116.1:0-3933 GCA_964293585.1 uncultured Acidaminococcales bacterium | reverse complement strand
TGAGTCGTCTCTGACCGGCGAGGCGGCCGGCGTGTGGAAAAAGCCCCGGGCAGAAGGGGCAGCGGCGGAAATTACCACAGGCCCAAGTGCGGCTGTTGCCGGTACTGTACCTTCTGATTACTGGCGCCTGGATTATTGTTATGCGGGAACTTTGGTGACCCAGGGCTCGGCGATGGTGGAAGTGGACAAGATCGGTGCCGCCAGCGAATACGGCAAGATTGGCGCCGGCATCGTGGCCACGGTTCCGGCAGCCACTCCGCTGCAAAAGCAGACTAATCAGCTGATCCGTTCCTGCTCGGTGCTGGCCGGGGTGCTTTTTGTCCTGGTAGGCATCTTTACCTGGCTGGATTTGCCTGACCACGCTTTTAAGGACCGGCTTATTGAGAGCGTACTGTCCGGCGTGACCCTGGCCATGGCCATGATCCCGGAAGAATTCCCGGTGATCCTGACGGTCTTTTTATCCATGGGCGCCTGGCGTCTGGCCCGGAAAAATTCTCTGGTGCGCCGACTGCCCAGCGTGGAAACTTTAGGGGCGGTCAGCGTGCTGTGCGTGGATAAGACGGGGACCATTACCCTGAACAAGATGGCGGTGCAGGAAACCTGGCAGGCCGCCGGTACGGAGCGGGACCTGGCCCTGATCCTGGGACGGGCCTGTGAGAGCGAGACCTATGACCCTATGGAAAAGGCCATGCTGGCCTGGTGCGAGGCGCAAGGTGTAAACACGCAGGCGTTGTTTGCCCAGCCGCTGGTCTATGAATATGCTTTTACCAACGAGCTGAAGATGATGGGACATGTGTGGCAGCTGCCGGAAGGTGTGCAGCTGGCCATGAAGGGCAGTCCGGAACGGGTGCTGCCTTTGTGCCGGCTGACAGAAATGCAGCGGGGGGCAGCGGCACAGCAACTGCAGCAACTGGCAGGCATGGGGCTGCGGGTAATTGCCGTGGCTACGGCGACTCCGCCCGGCGCCGCTGCTTTACCGGCCGCACTGACAGATTACAGTTTGACGCTGCAGGGTCTGGTGGCTTTGGCGGATCCGCCCCGTGCTGGGGTGGCAGAAGATATTGCCGTCTGCCGGGCAGCCGGGATCCGGGTGGTTATGATTACCGGCGATAACGGCGTCACCGCGGCAGCTATCGCCCGGCAGATCGGGATGGAAGGCAGCGGTCAGGTTTTGACCGGGGCGGAACTGGATGCCCTGGACGATGAAGCTTTGCAGGCGGCGGTACGTACCACGACGATTTTTTCCCGGGTCATCCCTGAACATAAGATGCGTACCGCCAGCGCTCTGCAAAAAAACGGCGCCATCGTGGCCATGACCGGTGACGGCGTCAATGACGCGCCGGCTTTGAAGCGGGCGGATATCGGCATCGCCATGGGCCAGCGCGGCAGCGAAGTGTCCCGGGAAGCCGCCGACCTGATTCTGCTGGATGATAATTTCCATACCATCGTCGAAACGGTACGGGACGGCCGGCGGATTTACGATAATATCCGCAAGGCCATAGGCTACGTGTTCACCATCCATATTCCGGTGGCGGGGGCGTCCCTGCTGGCGCCGTTCCTGGGCATCGCCCCGGCGGCGCTGCTGCTCTTGCCCCTGCATGTGGTGCTGCTGGAGATCATCATCGACCCCACTTGTTCCATCGTCCTGGAACGGCAGCCCGAGGAACGGGAGATCATGTCCCGGCCGCCCCGGGATCCCCAGGCGCAAATTTTAACGGCGGCGCTGCTGGCCAAAAGTATCGGCCAGGGGCTGGCTATTTTTGCCGCATCTTTCGGCGCATATTACTACACCCTGGATGGCAGCGAGCTCAACGCTCCGGCAGCCAGGTCTATGGGTCTGGCGGTCATCATGCTGGCCAACTTGTTCTTGGTGCAGGTGAACAGTTCCGAAGAGGAGCTGGCAGTACATTCCTTACAACGGCTGGCCCGGGACCGGGTCATGTGGGCCGTGGTGGCGGGGACCTTAACCCTGCTGGCGGTCAGTCTTTATTCGCCGCTGGCGCTTTATTTAAAAATGGCGCCCCTGACCCTGGTGCAGCTGGGAGAAGTGTGCCTGCTGGCCTGCGGCTCCGTGGCCTGGTACGAAGTGGTCAAACTTTGGCGCCGGAAAAACTGATTAATTTAGTTGTTTGCTAATCTGGAAGAACCAGAAGGCCCCGGCACGCCACCGGGGCTTTTTTTTGCGCCCGTTTTCTCCGAAAAAAGCAGGCCGGTTTCTGCAAAGACTTGAAAATTCTCAAAATATATTTAAAAATATGCTATAATATATTTTATATAAGGAAATAATTTCTGCCCGTCAGCCAGAAGTAATACCGGCAAGAGCTGTAGCGTACAGCAGGGTAGCATTCACCGGGAGGCGGTAGCCATGACAATCCCCAAAAACATATTCAAACCGGAAGATTTAGCGGGATTTATCGATAACCTGCCGGGCGGTGTGGGCGTCTATCTGTATGACCGGGCAGCCCATCATCTGAGCCAGGTATATCTGAACGATGGGTATTACCGTCTGATTAAGGCCAGTCCCGAGGGCCGGGAACATTTAAGCGGCGCCCATACGGTGAACGCCGTGCATCCGGAGGACCGGCTCCTGATTGGTACCGGGCTGGAAGAGGCCATTAACAACCATACCGATTTTTCGGCTACGGTGCGCCTGCTTACCGGCGACCAGAAAACCTATATCTGGGCTAACCTGCACGGTCGCGTGGTCAGGAACGAAGGCCAGCTCTATACTTTGTTTGCCAATATTGCCGACGTGGACGAGCAGGTGCGCAAGGAACAGGAATACGAGGAACGTTTCCGGATGACCATGCGCCAGGCCGGCGTGGCCAGCTGGGTTTTGAATTTTAAGGATAAGAGCATAGAAATTATCAGCGACACGGGGATGTTTACGCCTTTGCTGAAAACCGACCGTCTGCCGGAGAAGCTGCTGAAGAACGGCCGTGTGCATCCGGATGACGTGCAGGCATTTAGAGATTTATACGGTCGGCTGAAGGCAGGCGCCGATTATGCCGACGCCATCATCAGGTTCAAGAGCCAGGATATGTCTAATCAGGACAAATGGTGGTGGGGCTGGCTGAAGTATACGATCCTGAAAGATGTGCAGGGCCGTCCTTTACGCGGTCTGGGCACCTGTCAGGATATCACGGACAAGATGGAAGCCGAGGCCAACTATAAAAAGGCCATCGCCAACCGGGTGGCGGCAAAAAGTTCTCTGCTGGGTTATATCCAGCTGAACGTGACCCGGGGCATCGTGGAAGATTTTGACCAGAAGGATTTATTAAAGAAAAAGCTGGTTAAGGGGATGTCTATCGACGACGCGGTCAACCTGGTGTCCGGCTGTCTGGTGGACGAGGGTGAACGCCAGCGTTTCCTGAATTTCTTTACGCCGGGGCAGTTGATGAACCGTTTCCGGAAAGGCGAGACCAGTGTCTGCATGGAATATCTGCGGCTGATGCCGGATGGGAAACCCAGCTGGGTCAGCACCACGACCACCATGATGGAAGTGCTGGAAACCAAACAGGTCCTGGCCTATATGTATACGGAAGATTTGTCGGTGCAGCAGCTGGAACAGCTGGTTTTGCAGCGCTCCCTGGGCACCGAGGTGGATTATGTCATGTACGTGGACCTGGAAGGCGGCATGACGGTGCAGGCCGAGTTTAGCGGCGAGAATACGGAACGGCATCTGGAAAAAGAATTTACGTACGAGAATTTCCTGCGCAACCTGGAACTGTACGAGCATATCTGTGCGGAGGATTTGCCGCGCTGCCGGCAGGCCTTTAATCTTAACGCCATCACCGGCGGGCTGGCCGGCCCCAAGGAATATACCTTTAACTATGGTGTGCGTACGCAGGACGGTTCCCAGCAGATTAAGAGCGTGCGCTGGTTCTATCTCAGCAGCCGTAAAAAACATCTGGTGTGCGTGCGCCGGGATAT
>CAXYYS010000115.1:0-4088 GCA_964293585.1 uncultured Acidaminococcales bacterium | reverse complement strand
TCAGACTTAACACCAGCATCTTAATCCTGCCTGTCATCTTACCGTTCCTTTCCCTTCCCGGGAGCACGCTTTTATGGATACAATTCCGGATACACCGCTTTAGCCACCGCAGCCACGCTGTCTGTCACATGCTGGGAGGCCACGTAGCGGTACCGGTCCGATACAAAGACCAGTTTATGATCCCTGATGGCCCGTACCTGTTGCAAGGCCGGGTCATGCCTGATCTGGTCCGCATATTTGTGTACATCATTTTCCGGCGTTTCAAAGTTCCAGGTCGGCAGGAGCATGACCTGGGGGTCGATGGCTACGATTTTTTCCTTAGAAAGCAGCGGCGCCCCTTGTACCAAGCCTGCCATAGCGGCACCATTCTTCACATGGGCCAGCTTAAAAATTTCATCCAGCAATTGCCCCTGCCTGCCGATGGCGCCGATAAAAGAAAACGCCATGGCCACGCGTTCCTGTTCCGGTTTAAGCTGCTGCAAAGGTTTTTGCACAGCCGCCAGATCCCGGTCCATGCCAGCCAATATCTTTTGGCCTTGTTCCTGCTCGCCAACTGCTGCTGCCAGCCCTCTGATCTTTTTCTGCATTTCGGCGTAAGTCTTGGGACTGGAAGCCACATAAACCCTGAGCCCCATCTCGGTAAAAGTCTTGGCCGCTCCTTCGGGACTAGACGTAGACAACACAATTAAATCCGGTTGCAAAGCCACAACCGCTTCCGCATTGTTTTCGGCCAGCTTGTGCCCCACTTTGGCAGCCTGCTCCGGTGTGATAAAAGTAATTTCCGGGTCGCCGGCCCACTTGCTATAAGCCGCCAGCCGTTTTACATCGACCAGCGCCGTTAAAATTTCATCCGTGCCGTACGTAAGTGAAACGATTCTCTGGGGTTTGCCGGTAAAATGTACCGTACGCCCAGCCTCGTCCGTAACGCTATACGCTCCCGCACCTGCTGTGGTCTTACCCTTACTCCCGCCTGACGAGCCGCAGGCGCCGCAGCTCCAGGCCAGTACTACCAGCAGCAAAACCGGCAGCCACCGCCAGTACTTGTTCCGTCCTCTGCCTTCATTCCGCATGGGTATAATCCACCTGACAAATTTTCTCCAGCAGTTCCTTATTGCCGTTAATGGCAGCCGCTGCCGTAGAAGTATGAATCTCAATGCTCCCCGTGGCCGCATTACGTTCCACGGTCACCCTGGCATTATAAGCCCGGCTCAAAAGCTCCGAGGTCAACACGGCTTCCGGCCTGCCGTCCGCCAAAATTTTCCCTTCGCCCACCAAAATGATCCGGTTGCAATATTCCGCCGCATAATTAAGCTCGTGGACCACCATCAGGATAGTCTTACCCTTCCTGGCTAATTCCCGGCTGAAGCGGAAAATTTCTTCCTGATACACCATGTCCAGCCCCGTGGTAGGTTCATCCAGGAACAAGATAGGCGTCTGCTGTGCCAGGATCTTCGCCAAAAAGATACGCTGCCGCTGGCCGCCGCTCACCTGATTCACCGGCTCATCCGCCAGTTCCAGGGTACCCGTATACTGCAGGCAGGCTAAAGCCAGATCTATATCTTTTTGATTCTCTTTCTGCCACCATTTCATATAGGGATAGCGTCCTGCCAAAACGATGTCCTTACCCGTGTAGCCAAAACCGATTTCCACGTTCTGCTGCAGATAGGCTACCTGGGTGGCGAATTCTTTTTCTTCCATTTCCGCCACCGGTTTGCCTAAGATGGAAATCTCTCCGCCCAGTTTGGGCAGCAGGCCCCGGATAGTTTTTAAGAACGTACTTTTTCCGGCGCCGTTGCAACCGATGATGCCCACCAGTTCCCCGGCAAAAAAATCGGCGTTAATATTTTTAACCACTACCCGGTTTCCGTAACCGGTAGTTAAATTTTTGACACTGATGACAGGCTCAGACTTAGCCATGTACTGCCACCCTCCCATCACGAGCTTCGTTTATTCTAACCGCCATGACATTTAAAAAGTCGTCTTCTGCATCCGGCGGAGCAGATATAAGAAATACGGTGTTCCCAGGATCGCCGTCATGATACCTACGCGTACTTCGGCCGGCGGCATGATTACCCGTCCCAAAGTATCGCAGAAAACCAGGAAAGTTGCCCCGGCTAAAGCACTGGCCGGCAGCAGCACCCTGTGGTCCGGTCCCACCAGCATCCGCATCATATGCGGTACCACCAGGCCCACAAAACCAATATTGCCGCTGACGCAGACCGAGGTCGCCGTGGTCAAGGCCGCGATTGTCAGCAGGCCCATCCGGAAAGGCATAACCCGCATGCCCACCGCCTTGGCCTCGGTATCACCCAGCACCAGGATATTTAAATGTCTGGCTAAAAGCAACATGAGGCCGGAACCGATGACCACAGGTCCCACCGCCATATACACATGTTCCCAGCGGCGGTAATCCAGACCGCCCACCATCCAGAACAGATACTGCTGTAATTTTTGTTCGTTCATAAAAGTTAACAGGCCGGAAGTGATGGCGCCCAGGAACATGCCTACAGCCACACCGGCTAAGAGCAAAGTCATCACCGGGATCTTGCCGTTACGCATAGCCAAAAGCACCGTCAGCCCCACCGCAAAGATGGCGCCGCCAAAGGCGAACATGGGCAGGGCAAAAATACTGTCAGCCGAGACGCCCAGGGCAATGGCTAACACTGCGCCCGTAGCTGCGCCGCTGGACACGCCGATAATGCCCGGATCTGCCAGGGGATTGCTAAAAACACCCTGCATCACCGCTCCGGAAATCCCCAGGGCACCGCCCACCAGGATACCTACAATCAAACGCGGCATGCGGATAAACCAGATGACCGCTTTTTGTTCTTCTGTGTAATCAGCCGCACTGAAAAAATTTAATCCCAGGCTGCTGGTCACCACCGCCAGGGTATTTTTAAAATTAATAGCAATCTGACCCACGCCTACCGAGACACAGGCCACTATCAGCAAAACTACGCACAGCACCAGCAAGACCAGCTGCGCCTGTTTTCTATACATTCATTTTCACCTGCTTTACCAAGGTTGTAACTAGGCATGAAAAATTCATGCATTAAGTTTAACACATTTTCAGGCTTTTAACAATTATTAATACAGGTTCTCAATAAATTAGGCTGCCCCATAAATGAAAAAAGAGCCTTGCTTGCGCAAGGCTCCGGAGAATTTGAACTTAAACAATTTAGATGGAATCTTAGAAAGTATAAGTTACACCGGCCATGAAGCGGCGACCGGCCATGGGATATTTATAATAACCATTGCTAGCACCTGCTTGTTCTACATAGGCAGCATTAGTAATGTTATATAAATTCAGATAAGCTCCCAACTTTTTATTAATCTTATATTTGGCTGCCATGTCCAGTGTAAAATAATGGGAATCCAGATAACTTGCCGTAGTCGTACCCCAGCTTACTTTAGATACTGTATCTGCTCCTGAACCACCTCTGCCATAAAGATCTACATTCCATTTGGCATTGTGATAACGCACGCCCACTTTAAAAAGATTAGGAACAACATTTGTATCAGCTACATATCCTGAACCATCAGCTTTATCATTCTCAACTTTGATATAGTCATAGGATGCTTCCAGGTCAAAATTATCATTAAGCTTGTGAGAGGCTGTTAATTCCAAGCCACGACGTTTCTGCTTATTAATATTTGTGGCATAATAATTAGAATAATCCGGAGAAACCCAATCAATGGCATCTTTCAAGTTGGCATAAAAAGCACTGATACCTAAAGTAGTGCTGGGTGAAGTTTGCACATTATAACCCAAGGTCCACTGGTCACCGGTTTCCGGTTTCAGATTTTCATCGCCGTACATACCGCCCCAGGTACTAACATTATAATAATACAAGTCATCAATGTTGGGAGCCTTAAAAATTTGTCCCCAGGACAAGTAAGCATTGCTATTCTCATTAAATTTCTTATTTACAGCTACGCTACCGGTAGTTTTGCCGCCAGCAGTAGAATGATGATCATATCGTACACCGGTATTTAGTTTCCAGGTAGGTACAAACTGCCACTCATCCTGCACAAAGATTGCTTTGTTGTTAATAGATTTGCTACCGGAATAGGCAATCGCGTTATCG
>CAXYYS010000114.1:0-4168 GCA_964293585.1 uncultured Acidaminococcales bacterium | reverse complement strand
CTGGTAGATTTTAACGACACGGGCAAAACGGTGCGGGCCATTAACAAGGCTTTGCTCAGAGCCAAGATTTTTGGCGGCAAGGATATGAGCGGGGATTTCCCGGAGCTGGGCCAATGTGCCTTGTATTGTGTTTCGGAACTGACGACGGCGGAGCAGCTGGATAATCTGGTTGCCGCCTTAAAGAAGATTACGGGGAGGCGGGCATAATGGGTTACTATAAAACGCAGCGTAATTACCAGCAGGCCCGTTGGGACGAGCCCATCCTCCTGGAGCTGGGCAATCCCGGGGAACGGGGCATCCTGGTACCGCAGGCGGCGGCCAAGGTGGCACGTCTGGCCGGACCGGTGAACAAACTGCTTCCGGCGGGCTTACGCCGTAAACATGCGCCCCAGTTGCCGGAAATGTCCCAGATGCAGGTCTTGCGCCACTATATGCGCCTGTCCCAGGAAACCATCGGCACGGATATCAATATTGATATCGGCCTGGGCACCTGTACTATGAAGTACAGCCCCAAGATTAACGAGCAGTTTGTCCGTTCGCCCAAGCTGGCGGAGGTGCATCCCTGCCAGGACGATGCTACCACCCAGGGCATTCTGGAGATTATGTACCGGACGGAGCAGTATCTAAAAGCGATTTCCGGTATGGATAAGGTCAGCCTGCAGGCCGGCGGCGGTTCCCAGGCTATCTTTGCCAACGTAGAAACTATCCGCCGTTACCATGAGTCCCGGGGCGAAGGGGAGCAGCGCAACGAGATTATTACCACGATCCTGTCCCATCCGGCTAATCCGGGCGCGGCAGCTACTTTGGGCTACAAGGTTATCACCCTTTATCCCGGCGCGGATGGTTTGCCGGACCTGGAAGCTTTAAAGGCGGCCGTGTCCGAACATACGGCCGCCCTCATGATCACCAACCCGGAAGATACGGGTATCTATAACCACCGCATTCAGCAGTTTGTGAAGATCGTGCACAAGGCGGGGGGCCTGTGTTCTTATGATCAGGCCAACCTGAACGGTGTCTTCGGTATTACCAGGGCCAAGGAAGCAGGTTTTGATATGTGTCACTACAACCTGCACAAATCTTTTTCCTCGCCCCATGGCTGCCAGGGACCGGCGGCAGGCGCCCAGTGCGTTTCCCAAAAACTGGCTCCGTTCATCGCCGTACCTACGGTGGAGTTTGACGGCAAGAAGTATTATCTTGATTACGATCGGCCCGACAGTATCGGCAAGCTGCGCAAGTTCTACGGCGTGCCTGCGGTGCTGGTGAGGGTGTATGCTTTTATCCGCAGCCTGGGTCCGGACGGCATGAAAGAAATCGGCGAGCTGTCTATCCTCAACAACAACTATATGCTGAAAAAGCTGCTGGAGATTAAAGGTTTGACCCTGCCCTGGGCACCGGGCAAGTTCCGTATGGAACAGGCACGGCTCAGCTGGGAAGAGCTGACCAAGGAAACCGGCGTCACCACTGACGACATCTGCCGGCGCATCCTGGATTACGGGTTCCAAGATTATTTTGCCAGCCATCATCCCCGGGTTATCCCGGAGCCGTTTACCCCGGAGCCGGTGGAAAGTTATTCCAAGGATGATATTGATGAGTTCGTGGCAGCGTTCAAGGCCATCGCCCAGGAAGCACGGACTAATCCCAAGCTGGTGAAGACGGCGCCTCATAAGGCGGCTCTGGCCACCCAGATTGACGAAAGCGGGCTGACCAGCTGGAAGAAATTTGCTACTACCTGGAGAGCTTATAAAAAATATGTTGCAAGAAAAGGTGACTCTCATTTAAGAAAATGATATAATAAGCCTAAAAGAAAATTGAGGAGCGTGATGTTATGCATTCCCTTATTAGTGCGGAAAACACCTGGGCCCTGTTTGCCATCCTGGTAGCTATTGCTGCCCTGGCTATTTATCTGGAACAAAGATATGCCTGGGCCTCCAAGGTTACGGGCTGCGTCATCGCCTTGATTGGCGCTATGATCCTGTCCAACCTGAACATTATCCCCCTGGATGCCAAAGCTTATGATTTCGTTTGGGATTACGTGGTACCTCTTTCTATCCCGCTCTTGCTGCTCAAGGCGGATATGCGCAAGGTCTGGAAAGACAGCGGCCGTATGCTGGCTATTTATATGCTCAGCAGTTTCGGCAGCGTGGCCGGCGCGTTCCTGGCGGCTTTTCTGTTGAAAGATAAGATTCCTCAGGTCCATGCGGCGGCAGCCATGATGGTAGGCACTTATACCGGCGGCAGCGTGAACCTGGTGGCCATGGCCGATGCCTTTAAGGCTACCGGCACACTGGTTTCCACGGCGGTGGTAGCGGATAACTTACTGATGGCGCTGTACTTCTTCGTGCTGATCGCCATTCCTTCTATCGGGTTCTTCCGCAAACATTTCGGCCATCCTTTGATGGACGAGATGGAGGCCAAGGTTGCCCGGGGCGAAAGTGCCGGCGGCGCAGCTAATTACTGGACGGCGAAACCGGTTTCTTTAAAGGATATTGCCTTTGCCTTTGCAATAGCTTTCGTGGTAGTGGCTGTGTCCAACGATGTGGCCAAGTTCCTGGCTCATCTTATTCCTAAGGGGAATTTCTTTCTGGATTTGATGAACGGCCTCTTTGGCAACAAGTATCTGATTATTACCACCCTGACCATGCTCCTGGCCACTTTCTTCCCCAACTTTACGGGGAATATCGGCGGCGCCCAGGAAATCGGTACTTTCCTTATCCATATTTTCTTTGCCGTCATCGGCGTACCGGCGTCTATCTACCTGATCATCACTAAGGCGCCTTTCCTGCTGGTGTTCTGCGCGATCATCGTAGGCATGAACATGGTGTTCTCCTTTGTGCTGGGCAAGATTTTCCACTTTGACCTGGAAGAGATTGCGGTAGCTTCTAACGCCAACGTAGGCGGTCCGACCACGGCGGCGGCTTTCGCCATTGCCAAAGGCTGGAGCGAGCTGATTATTCCGGCTATCCTGGTAGGCACCTTTGGTTATGTCATCGGCAACTACTACGGTATTTTCGTAGGTACGTTCCTGCTCCGCTAAGTTTCTAAAAATTAAGGCATCCCCCGGTTAGCTATCCGGCAGCCCGCATGTTGTGTCATGCAACAGTGCGGGTGCCGGACCAACTATAAGGGGATGCTTTTTTATGTTATAATAGGTGTATATGGGGAAGGGGGTGACAGCTTATGGCTGGTACGAAAAAACTATATCCCATCGGCGAGATGGCCCGCATCTGTAATGTGACCACTAAATTGCTGCGTTATTATGATGCCAACCATATCGTGTCCCCGGAATACAAGGACACCAAGACCAATTACCGGTACTACACGGAAAAACAGCTGGCTGACATCCTGTTTGTCAAGGAATTGAAAAAGCTGGATTTTTCCCTGCAGGACATTGCGTCCCTGCTTAACGACAGGGAACTGCTGCTCATGCAAAAGAAGCTGCACATCCGTCTGGAGAAGGCCCGGGGGGAATTGGCTCAGGCCCGGGAATATTACGACCAGACCGTGGATACGCTGCTCCGGGTCAACGACATCATTCAGCTGAAGGGCGTGCCCCAGGTGCCGGCAGAGGATATTAAAGAGGTGCAGCTGGTGGAGATGCCGGTCTACCAGGTGGTAAGCAGCCGTCATCCCAGTTATTGGAACGCGGACACCATCTTTATCGACCGGCGGGCGGAGCTGTACAAGCTTATCGAGGATAATGCCTTACAGACTTTCGGATCCGTCATGGCTATTTTCCACGGCGACTATTTGAAACAGTTCAGTCCTGAGCCGGAAGACCAGGTGGGGGACCTGGAAGTGTGCATGCAGGTCCGGGAGGCGAAAGGTTGTACCCAGGTGCTGAAGATCGGCGGGCTGCCGGCAGTTTCTACGGTGCACGTGGGGCATTACCGGTATATGCGGCCGGTGTACCTGCATTTGCAGCGTTGGGCCCGGGAGCATGGCTATCAGCTGGTTGATTATTCTATCGAAGAATATCTGTGCGGCGTGACCATGACCAGCATCCCGGAAGAATTTGTCACCCGTATTTATATCCCGTTGGCGGCGCCAACGAGCCCGAAGTCTAAAGCTTGAAGTCTAAATCCTGAATCCAGAAGTCTAAAACCTGAAGCCGAAAATCTGAAGCCTTAAACATGAAGCCTTAAACATGAAGCCTTAAACATGAAGCTTG
>CAXYYS010000113.1:0-4259 GCA_964293585.1 uncultured Acidaminococcales bacterium | reverse complement strand
TAGACATAAGTTGCCACGCTTGGCCAATCATATACTTTCTTCAGCCAGGCTTGCACGGAACAGATTAATTATACCATACCTTATTATCAAAATCATCCCCACAGCCTTGCCTTACGGTTTGGCCCTGGGGATGATTTTTATTCTAGCCTTGGGATTGTGCATGCGTTTTCTTAAACTTTTCTTCAATTTCTTTATTAAGTTTTTCCCAGCATAACCTGTTTTGCTCTTCTTTTGCTTCCTGTTCCTGTTCCAGATCCGTTTTCTTCAGTATGGCGTTCAGCCACTTGGTTCTGGCATCTTGTCTGCCGCCCCAGCAGGTCCAGCTATCCAGGATTCTCAAGATTTTAACCTTTTTAATCAGCTTGTTCAGCTTTTTCTCGTTCAAATCCGTGTAGTACCTGCCGTCCCGTTCGCCCTCAAAGTCGCCGTATTTAAAAGACACAAAATAGTAACTGCCCGGTTTTATCCACACGCAGGAGCGTATCATAAAAGCTGGCAAATCCCGCCACCGCAGGTGGAGCAGCGAGGCATTGGCCCAAATCAGGTCAAACATCTCCGGGGGAAATTTTAGCTTGTTAAAAGTCTGGCACAGCACAAATTTCTCGGTGTACCTGGTGGCGAGTCCTGCCATTTCGGGCGAGCCGTCCACGGACAACACGTTGTATTTTTGTTTCTTAAAAGCCAGACTATCGCGGCCGCTGCCGCAGCCTAAGTCCAAAATTCTCCCATTGTAGGGTAAAAAGATAGAAACCCTGGATCTGGCTTCGCTCATGTCCAGATCCACGGTCTCTGCAATATACTTTTTGGCGTTCTGCTCATAATAAGCCAGCGTCTTATTCATCGGTACTTCCTATCCCACCTCGCCTTGGTTTTCGGCACGTGCATATATTTTATTAATTATACCATAACCACGCGCCAAAAGCACCTGCTATACTTTTACTTCCAGCCTCTCCCGGAAGTCAGTGCCTTCCGGTTTATCCACGATTTTTTTGATGTTGGTGGACCCGCAGTAGGGGCACTGCACCTGTTCTTTTTTGTGGGTCAGCTTGTTGTAGCGGTAACGGGTCATGCTCTCACCTCTCTGCGTTTATTATAACTTTTGGCCTGGCCACTTTGGTCACCTGCCTGGCGCAACGGTGCACGTCGTAGGAGCAGCACCGCTTTTGCCTAAAATTTGTAACATTTGTTACAAACGTAAAAATACCAAAAACACGAAGGCGTCTTACAATTTGTAAGACGCCTTGTGTGTATGCGCAAAAAAAGCAGCGCCTCCGTACTTTTTTACAAGTACGAGCGCTGCCGCTTATTTCTCCAAATTTTATTTTAACGTGTATCCAACTCTCTCAAAATTTCATCCATATTACGTCTGCCATACACGATGCGCAAAACGAAAATCGTTTTTTGGGTGAAGTCAGGCAGATAATATAAAATATAACTTCCGACCAGCTTTTTCCTTACATTAGTTATACGCAGAAACTCGTTAATTACCTGGGGCCCGCTTTCCGGGAAAACCCGTGCTTCACCAATGGCAGACTGCAATTTATCCATGAAATCGGTTGCAGCTTTAGGATTCGCTAGTTCTACCGCAAGGTAAGAGACGATGTCATCTAAGTCAGCATTTGCTGTTTGAGTTAACTTATACCCAAATTTAGACACCATACTTGCTCCTTATTTTACTGATTGCTTTTTCACCATCCAGGGTCCGTCCTGCCTTCACATCTTCCAAGCCTTCTAGGATAGTCTTAGCCTCACACATCTTCTGCATAGTACGTTCATAATATTCGATATCCATGACAACAAGCCGACCATAGCCATTTTTAGTAACATAAACAGGGCCATTTTCTTCGGCGCAGCGACGTTCTACTTCTACTGTGTTTTTTAAATCACGCATCGGAATTATCTGCATAAGCTCAGCCTCCCTTTCCGTGGCTATATTATACCCTAAATTAAGCCACAAGACAACTGCGCAAATTTCAAAGCACTACTGCAAGCAATAATCCTGTAGTTGGGCACGCACCCAGTTGCCAAGGAACAACACCATCTGCCACCTAAAATTTGTAACATTTATTACAAACACAAAAATACCAAAATAAGTTATGTTAAATTTTATGACCACTTTTGTCAAAAAACGACCACTTGTGCAAAAGCGTGTGTCACCCGTGGGAAAAAGAGTTATAATAGTATACAAATGTTACCTATACAACGAAGCATAGGCGCGAGCATGAAACATTAATAAAAGCTGGCTGCTGTAACGGCAGGGAGAAACCGGGCAGACCGGCTGAACTGGGAGAAGAGAAATTGGAGGCGATCTTTGTGAATAATTCTAAGGCCAGAAAGCAACTGGAAAAACAATTAGCCATCGGCATCTAAAATGAAATACGGCGTTCTGCAACTCGTAAAAAGTGCAGGGCGCCGTTTGTAATTTTAGATTGAGGACAAAACCGCCCCGCCTCCCCTCCTTTACATCCTCCCTGCAAAATGCTATTATTAGTAATAGTTACTAATAATTTACTCTCACCCGCCGAACCTTGACGGCAACAATCCCGGCAGCGACACCAAATATCCCAGCATCAGCTATAAGTTTAATAAAAAATGCAGTGCTACTTTTACGGTGAACAACCTGCTGGGCCGGGATTATTATTTGTGGTACAAGGCGCCGGGCCGGACTTACACCATCGGTGTACAATACGAATTTTAACAGGGAGGAACTTACATGCAACTAAGAAAAGTAAAAATGTTGGCGCTGGCAGCTCTGCTGCTGACACTGGGAATGACGCTCAGCCATGGCCCGGCTTATGCCAGGATGCCGGAGCCCAAGACGGTGCCAGCTTCGCTTAAGGGCACGTCACCCCATACGCCCAGCGTATCCCACTATTATTTTGAAGAACTGGTACGCCAGGGCAAGATGACTGAAAGCGAAGCCCTGCAATCGCAAAAGTACATGGTCTTTCGTTATGCACGCCGCCAAAAAGATTTACAAGCCGTGACCGGGATGGACTTGGAAAAGCGCCGGGCCTATATGCAGGCACGGCGGCAGGAACGGGGCAACCCTCTCAAAGAGTATGCAGACTTTTGCGGTTTTACCTACGAACGGGCCCGGGACCTGATGGATATAGAACATGGCTCGCAAAAGGGATCCCAGTATTACCAACAACTTAAACAGGCTAACCATAACTAACATCGCACCCCTAATAAAGGGTTGCAGAATCTGAAAAGCAATCTATATGTAAAGCAAAAAATTGACATATGCTTTACAGAATGTTATTATAGGAATGAAAGAAATTTGCACTAAGATGTTTGGTTACACGGGTTTGCCGTGGGGAGGCTACTATGACACAAGCAATGGTAAACTTTCGTATGGATAAAGAATTAAAAGAGAGCATGGAACATGTCTGCAGGGAAATGGGATTGAGCATGACTACGGCTTTTACTATTTTTGCTACGAAGGTTACCAAAGAGAAACGTATTCCCTTTGAAGTAGCCGTGGATCCTTTTTACTCACAGGAAAATATGGCCAGATTGCGTAAATCCATCGCCCAAATGGAGGCAACCGGAGGCACGGTCCACGAGGTAGTTGAAGATGATTAAATCCTGGACCGACTTAGCCTGGGAAGATTTTGAATATTGGACAAAGCAGGACCGAAAAATACTGAAACGTATCTTGCAGATAATTAAAGTCATAGATAGAAATGGTTATCAAGGAATTGGTAAACCCGAAAGATTGAAGGGTGATTTATCGGACTATTGGAGCAGACGCATTGATGATCAAAATCGCATCGTCTATCGTATTGACGGCGATGTAATAAAGATTGTACAATGCGGATCACATTACAGGGATAAATAAAGATTGGTAAATAACAACACAGCGCACCGCACTTGTGAAAGTACGAGGCGCTGTTTGTATTTTTTACTGAGATATACATGCCCAGACGGGGCTGCCTTTTTATTTACGCATAAACAAAAATGCCCGGGCCGGTAGTCTTTGTGAGCGCCGTGATGCGGCTCGACAAAGCCGCCGAAGCGGCGGCGGCTAAATGTTACGAAGAACATCCATGTCGCATCCGTTGCGCAGGAGCAAAGACTACCGGCCGGGCACTATGTACTTAACCATAAAAAAGCCAGCTCCCCATAAAATGGAGAGCTGGAGAAAAGTGAACCATGAGTAATAGTGGTTCACAAGGAGAAGCGTTAGAAACTCCACCGTGCGCCAATGTTAAAGCGCACATTGCTGGAAAGCTGCCCCAGATACTTGCTGACTT
>CAXYYS010000112.1:0-4424 GCA_964293585.1 uncultured Acidaminococcales bacterium | reverse complement strand
GGGGAGGGAGGGGTAGTTTTAGGGGGTTAGCGAGGCGGGGCGAGCATGAAGCCCCGGCCGTAGACCGGAAACAGCATGCGAGCAGCTGAGCCAACCACTAAAACAGCATCCTGTAGTACTGAGCGTAGAGATTGCACCCAGTCCTGTTTTGCGCGGCAACAAAGTCCACTGGTTGGGCACTATTCACTAACCCATAAAAAAAGCCAGCTCCCCATATTACTGGAGAGCTGGAGAAAAGTGAACCATGAGTAATAGTGGTTCACAAAGGAGAAGCATTCTTGCACTTGGTCCAGGCGCTGTGCGCGCAGGACCGCTAACTGCCAAGTCTGGTCTTAGAACGACCACCTTGCGCCAATGTTGTAGCGCACATTGCTGGATAACTGTCCCATATACTTGCTAACTTCGGCGTAAGCGTTGGCGTTCTTGCCAAGTTTAGCGCTGCCGCCGATGGTGAGCTCGGTCCAGTTGCGGGCCAGGTCCTCGCTGTAACCTACAGAGTTGCCCCCGTCGGCTGCGTTCAGATTTACGCCGCTGCCGAAATCATGGTAGTAGCTGAACTTGCCGTATAAGCTGCCGCGGGTGTAGCTCTTGCCAAAGGCCAGACCCAAGCGGGTAATGGCTTTATTCTGCGCATCCACGCTGACGTTCATGCCCGTGGAAGTCGTGTAATCGGCGCCGTTCAGACGGCCTAAGATCAGTTCGGCCTGGGGCTCCACGTACAAGCCTTTGCCTAAGTCATAACGTTTGCCCATTTCACCGCTGATGCTGTAGGCCCAGGTATCGTAATCGGCGCTGCTGGGATTAGCGGTTTGGGTCACATCGTAATCGTTCATGTACTTGCCCGCTTTTAAAACTACATCGTAGTAGCGGCCGTCGTCCTTGATACCGGTCTGGTACAAGCTGAACGTGGTTTCTTTCACATCACCGGTGCCCAGAGCGTAGGTGCCGTCACCTTTAGCGTAGCTCAAAGCTGCGCCCCGATAAGTTTTTTCACTGGCGCCGATGCTGCTCTTGTCGTAACCGGCCTGGAAGAGATGGACTTTTAAGCTGGCGTCTCCCTGTTCCAGTTTGCCGTCGTAGTAACGGGCCCAGATACCGGAAGTTTTATCGCTGTCAGAAGTTGCGCCAGCAGTTTTGCCGCTAGCATTTGCAGTAGCACTGGAAACTTTGCCGCTAGCATTTGCAGTAGCACTAGAAACTTTGCCGCTGGCATTTTCGTTGGTCGCCGCATCTCTCAACTCGCCCAAGCGTCTGCTCAAACTGTTAATTTCAAACTGGAATAAGCTGTTCAAACCCAGACGGTCCACGCCGGCAGTCTTCACATGACCGCTGGTCTTGGCACTGTCAATGGTAAGCGCCGTCAAATCCCAGGTGCCGTCCCCGTTGTTCACCAGGGTAGGCGTGTAGGTATACAGGTTGTAGGAATCCTGCTTGCCGGCAAAAGTCATGGTCGTGGGCGAAGCCGTAACCACTCTGGCCGTACCCGTGACAGACTTGCCTGCACTCAAAGTTTCGCTGGCAAAATAAGGATCATACGCCACATCAATGTACGCCTGGGTAGAAGCACTGCCCTCACCCACGCTGATGCTGTCGGCTTTGTTGTTTGCCAGGTCGGCATTAATCTTAAACACGCCGCCGTCCCCTGTCAAATCTTTAACTTCCAAAGTGCGGAACTCGCTGCTGCGGGTCGGATTGTCCCAGGTCAGGTCCACGATGCCGCCGTCTTTTAAGGTCAGGGTGTCAATGCTGTTCTCTGTTACCGTGTAATCGGGAGCATGATTAACTGTCCCATTGTTAAAATCGCCGTTGCGGTTATCGTACACCGGCCGCCAGGTAGCGCCATTGGCTACTACCAGGTTCACCGTTCCCGCTGGTATAGTCCTGCCCTCAAAGGAGGTCGTATATACGTTGCCCTGCAGGTAGGACGCACTGTTGTCCAGGGTCAGGTTCACCGTGCCGCCCTGGACAGCAAGGACGCCGCCTTCCAACTGGACCGTGGTATTAAGAGAGTTCCCCGCTCCGTCCGTACCTAGATTAATGGTAGAACCAACAACTGCTGCTTCCAGGGCCACCGCTGCAAAAGTGTCATAGCCATCTGTACCCGCTACCGGGTTCACCGCGGTCTTAATGGTAGCATTACCGTTCACCTGGATGTGAGAGTCTTCGATAGCCGCCATACCTAAGGCATAAAGAGTGTCAACGGAGTTATTACCCTCCGTACCATTAGCCGTAACGGTTAAATCCACGTCTCCGGTGCTGGTCAAATCCGCAGAAGTTTGCACAAGAATACCCGCAGCAATGCTTCCACCCTCATCGGGATCAGGATCCGTGGCGGCGCCGTTGTTTAAAGTTACGGTGCCGGTAACAGAACCCAACGTAGCTTCGTCAGTACCATTTTTTGAACCGGATAAATTTATACCGTAAGCCTTGACAGTACTTGTTTTTACCGCAGCTCCTTCCGCAGCCTTGCTCCCCGTGGCCGTAACCTTAAAATTAACGTCGCCGGGAACCGTCAGTTTGAACAGACTAGAAGTACTGCCAGTATCATTCATAATGGCATAAGCCATCACCGTCGAAGCAGCCGTATTCGCTTTGCCGTCCGTGGTACCTTTAACGGTGCCGCCGGTAGCACTGACGGTCAAGTCCAGGTTCTGCGCCGTTACCTGGTTGTTATACATAATACCGGTTGCACCCGTCTCAATTACAGATTCAGTGTCGTTAACCGTACCGCCCACAGCCGTCACCGTCGCGGTAAACGGCCCCAGATTGGCTCCTTCATAGTTGACGTCACCACTGCTAGTTGTATAAGTAAAACCGTTCGCAGACGTATCGTCCTGGGTCAGGATACCCGAACCTACCGGTTCAGCGCCGGTAGCCGTCACATCTAAATTGGTGGCGCCACTGATAGTAAGGGTGGTGTGGCCGTATTCTTCACTATCATTACTATTCTGCGCTATACCGCAAACTTGTGTCAGGGAAGATTCGGTGCTGCCGGTCAGTTTGGCGCCGGTACCCGTAACATTTAGCTTCAGGCTGTCCAGAGACAGGCTGCCGCCGTCAATATTACCAAAACCCTCACCCTGGACCCCGTTCATAACGCCCATGGCAGTGGTAATAATAGCAAAGTTTTCAGTGCTTACGCCATCAGTGTTTACGGTACCACCGGTAGCGGTGACGCTGCCTTCCACCGTACCTAACTCCATGGTAGCTGCGGCAGGATTATAAGGTGAACTGTTTTCTGAGAAAACATTTTTTATGCCTATGGCGCTTGTAGCGCTGGTTGTGGTTGCGATACGGCTGCCGGTACCGGTGGTATTGCCGCCGGTGGCCGTGACATTAAGCCTGGTAGCACCGGTGACCCGGACCGACCCGCTGTCAGAAGCGGACGCGGGAGAAACCTTTTGCGTAAGTCCTTCGGCATCAACATTAACCGTAGCATCTTCCCCGGCTGCGGTGCCGCCCTGGGCCGACACGGTCAGGTCCAGGTTCTTGGCCGTCAGGCTGCCGATACCGGTGATAACGCCTGCTGCCGCCGCAGAAACATCACCGCCGGTAGTGGGGTTATCCGGATCCGTGCTGCCCGCATTATCCGTACCGCCGGTGGCGCTGACCACAGCCGTGACATCACTCAGCTTATAGGTACCGCTATTTTCGATGCCCGACGTATATGACGCTACAGCCATGTCGCCGATACCAAAAGCCAGGGCATAACTTTTTTTGGCACTGCCGGTTCCCTCGTAGCCGCCGCCGGTAGCGCTGACCTTTAAGCTGGTAGGACCGGTCACGGTCAATTGCGCAGTCGTACCATATTCTGTAGAACCATTTTGTACAATGCCCTTGGCACGAGCAGCAACATCAACAGTACTTGCTTGCCCGCCAGCAGTACCACCGGTGGCCTGGGCGGTTAAATTGACACTGTCGGCGGTCAGGGTAGTTTCGGAATTTTCAATTCCGTAGGCTCTGGCAGAAGCAGAACTGTCGCTACCGGTGTTAACCGTGCCGCCCTGGGCGCTGATGGTACCCGTCAGGCCGCCTAACTTGAGCGCATGACTGGTAGAACCTATGGGAATAGGTATTAAGCTGCAGACAATGCCGTTTGCCTCTGCTTCAGCTCTGCCTATATTTGATCCGGCGCCGGGGGTCATCCCCTGGGCACTGGCATTAAGGGTTGTGTCGCCGCTGATAGTAACAGCGCCGCCCTGTGATGTGATACCGACAGCTTTTGCCATGCTGCTACCTGCTTCAGCGCCGGTATAGGTACCTGCATCTGCCTTGACGGTGATGGTATTATTAGCACCATCCCGGCCCAGGGTCAGGTCTGCCCTAGAATTGCCAATGCCCACGGCATTAACAATTATATTAGTACCTGCAGGCGTAGCTGCCGTAGCCGCGGTAACCGTTAAATTGAGCGCTTCATCCACGGT
>CAXYYS010000111.1:0-4488 GCA_964293585.1 uncultured Acidaminococcales bacterium | reverse complement strand
AGAAGCTAAGGCAGTTTAAAGCTAAATTTAAAAACACCGACGCAATTTTGCGTTGGTGTTTTTTTATGTCTAAAACATATTTTAAGCTGAATTTTATAATGCGCTAGAAATTTTTTTGTATTCCTGCAAGAAATGATGTAAAATAGAATAAAGAATTATTTCTAATTATAATGATTTATTAAAAAATAGAAATGTATAGGAGCGGGGTAAATCCTGGGAGCGGAACCCGGATACAGGGGAGGTAGCAGGATGGCTGGCAAGACGGTGCTGGTGGCTGACGACGACCGCATCTCGCGTCTGATTGTAAAGAAGAATATTGAAACCGAATATAAGGTGCTGGAAGCTGCAGATGGCCAGGAGGCACTGGCGATGCTGAACCGGCATCCGGAAGTGGCGGTGCTGTTACTGGATCTGGTAATGCCGGGGCTGGACGGATTTGAGGTGCTCAAGGCTTTGCGGCAGGCTGACGGCCGTCTGCGTCTGCCGGTTATCGTCATTACCGGCGGCGATGATGTGCTGTCCCAGGAGAAAGCGTTTTCCCTGGGCGCCATGGACGTGATGTTTAAACCTTTTAGCGGCGCCATGCTCCGGCACAAGGTGGACAATATCATAGCCGTGACCGAGTCTATCCGGCTGCAGGACGAGTTGGAACTGCAGGAGCAGCTGGTACGGGCGGCAGAAATAGACAATTTGACCGGTTTATGGAACAAGCAGACTTTCTGCCGGGAAGCCGGCAAATATTTTGCTACCCGGCCGGGGCAGGAATTTGTTCTGAGCTTATGGGATTTAGACCGGTTTAAAGTTTATAATGAAAATTTTGGCCCGGCAGCCGGCGACCGTCTGATCGCGGACCTGGGCAAGATACTGGCCTCGGCGGAAGAGGAAATCCATTTTAGCAGCCTGGTGATGCAGGGGCACGATTACGGGGATCACTTTTTGGCCTGCTGGCAGGCGGATACCTTTAATGAGAAAGCATTGCACGATTTTGTGCAGCAAAAATTAGAACATTTGGCTCCCAATTATAAATTTACCGTACGGTTAGGGCTCTACCTGGTCCATGACACCGGTGTCAGTGTGGCACTGATGTGTGACCGGGCGCTCTTAGCTTTGCGCAGCGTCAAGAACAGTTACGACAAATACTGGGCCTGGTATGATGATGTTATGCGCCGGCATATCCTGGAAGAAGCCAGCCTGACGGATGATATGCGTACAGCGCTGGAGGAGGGACAGTTCCTTCCTTATTTTCAACCGCAATATAACTACAAGACCGGTCATATGATCGGCGTGGAAGCTTTGGCCCGCTGGCAGCACCCTACCAAAGGCCTGTTATTGCCTGCCAAATTTATTCCTGTCTTTGAAAAAAATGGTTTTATTTATGAGCTGGACCGTTACATGTGGGAGGCCAGCTGTAAATATTTACGCCGCTGGCTGGATTTAGGCCTGGCTGTTCCTTCCGTGTCGGTGAATGTGAGCCGTACGGATCTGTACCGGCACGACCTGGAAACTGTTTTCCGCAACCTGATCCTGCAATACGGGCTGCAGCCGGGGATGCTGCGTCTGGAAATCACGGAATCAGCGTATATGGATAATCCGGAGCAGCTGGTGAATACGGTGAGCGTCCTGCAACAGGCAGGCTTCCTGGTAGACATGGATGATTTTGGCACCGGCTATTCTTCTTTGAATATGCTGAAGCAGCTGCCGGTAGATTTATTAAAACTGGATATGAAGTTTGTCGCTAATGCGGAAAAAAATAAACGCAGCGCCAGTATCCTGGAAAATGTGGTGCATATGACCAGTGATTTGTCCCTGCCGGTTTTAGCCGAAGGTGTGGAAACACCTGTACAGGCGGACTATCTGGAGGGACTGGGTTGCTCCTATATGCAGGGATACTTGTTTGCCAAACCGATGGCTCCGGAATCCCTGGAAATTTTGCTGCGCCAGTCCAAGGTGGAAAAGCAACTGACAATCAAACCTAAGGCGGATTTAATGGCGGAGTCTGACGCTGCGGGCACGGATCTGGATTTGCAAAAACTGCTGGCAGTGGTGCCGGGGGGTATTTTCCGCTACCGGGCGGAAACCGGCGAGATTGACTACGTGAGCCAGAATATGCTGGAAATGCTGGGTTATACCCGGGAGGAATTCCGTAAAAAATTTGCAAATAAGTTTGCCAACATGGTTTATGCCGAAGACCGGGACCGGGTGCTGAACGAAATCCGTACGGACCTGACCCGGACCGGTGGCACGGATAGTTGCGAGTACAGGATTGAAACCCAGAGCGGCAGACTAAAATGGGTATTTGATGCCGGCAGGCTCTATACGGATGAGCAGGGCCGCCGCTGGTTCGTGGTGGTCATCATCGATATCGAGGAAAAGCGCAAGCATTACGGACGCCTGCTGCACGAGGCGGAACTGGATGGGCTGACCCGGGTGTATACCCGCGGCGGCGCCGAGCGCTATATCAATTTGCGTATGACCCTGGAGCAGGACAATGTTTGTACTTTCCTGCTGCTGGACATGGATAATCTGAAAGGCATAAACGATCATCTGGGACATGCTTTGGGTGATGCTGCCCTGCAAATGGTGGCTAACCAGTTAAAAAAGCATTTTCGTAGTTCTGATATCATCGGGCGTCTGGGCGGCGATGAGTTTGTGGCCTTTTTACCCGGACTGAGCAATGAAAAGACTTTGTATCGCAACATTGGGGAATTGTTGCATATCCTGGCGAACACTTACCTGGATAAAGAAAAACTCTGGCCGCTATCCTGCAGCATGGGGTTGTCTATCGGTCGTATGGGGCAGACAGAATTTTCTACGTTATACAGGCAGGCGGATACGGCCCTGTATCATGTTAAACGTCATGGTAAAGGCAGTTTTGCCATCTATAATCCTCAAATGCAATTAAGAAAGGAGCAGGAGACAATACATCCCAAACCGGAGACTACATGAGAAAAATTACGGCAATATCAGCACATTGCATATGAACATAAAGGCGGGAGGATCTTTTGAATACACATCATGACCAGGTTGTAAAAAAACAACAAACTGAGCAAAGCGAATCTAACAACCAGACGGTTTCCCGGGAAGAATTGGAACGGCAGCTTTTTATCTTGACGAATATCGATCCGTTGACGCAACTGGATAAGCCGGATTATTTTGCGGAGCGGACCAGGATTATGCTCGATACTCATCCGGAACAAAATTTTATCCTTGTATATTGGAATGTGAAACGGTTTAAGGTTATTAATGACGTGTTTAGCAGCGACACCGGGAACCGGGTGCTGGTAAATATCAGTGCCAAGCTGAAAAAATTAATTGCTAAACAGGGAACGGCAGGCCGTCTGGGCGACGATAAATTTGTTTTCTGTGTGCCCCAGAAGCAGCTACATAAAAAATGGCTGCTGGAAAGTGCTAATATAACCTTGATCAGTGATACGGCAGCCTATACTTTTAAATCAACTTTTGGTATTTATGAGATTACCGACAGGAAGGTGCCCATTACCCTGATGTGTGACCGGGCAAAACTGGCGCAGCAGTCCGTGGCGGAATTTAACCTGGTGCAGGGTAAGCCCTACGCTTATTATGACCGGAACCTGCGGCAGCAGATGCTGGAAGACCAGTATCTGCTTTCGCAGATGAATTTTGCCCTGGCGGAAGGACAGTTTCAGACTTACCTGCAGCCGGTTTATGATATTGGCAGCGGCAAGATTGTCAGTGCCGAGGCCCTGGTACGGTGGAGGCATCCTGTGCATGGTTTGATTCCACCTGTCAAGTTCATAAGTCTTTTTGAAAGAAATGGACTGATCAGCCAGTTGGATAAATATGTATGGAACCAGGTGGCAGAAGAGATGGAAAGGCGCCTGCAAACAGGACAAACCTGTGTGCCGGTGTCCATCAATGTGAGCCGGGTAGATTTTTTTACCACTACACTGTTGGAAGAACTGGATGAGATAATCAAAAACCACCACCTGCCGGATAATTTGTTGCGGGTGGAAGTAACCGAGAGCGCTTATACTGATGATCCGGACCGAATCCTGACGATTGTCAGGGAACTAAGATTAAAAGGAATCTCGGTGCTGCTGGATGATTTTGGCAGCGGCTATTCTTCTTTCAATACCTTAAAAGATATCCCCGTGGATATTTTAAAGATCGATATGAAATTCCTGGAAGGATTTGAATCCAGCGACAGGGCGGGGTGCATCCTGGAAACCATTGTGGCCATGGCCAGACGCCTGCACCTGGAGGTTATCGCAGAAGGCGTGGAGACGGAAAACCAGGCCCGCTTCCTGTATGAGATAGGCTGCCGTCATGTTCAGGGGTTCTTTTACGCACGGCCCGTACCCGCGGCAGAGTTTAGCGCTTTGTTGTCCGGACCTGTAAAATTGGCGCTGGATAAACAAGGGGGTGCGGACAATTTCTTGGACACTTTAGGCGCCAATCCCAAGACTTTGCCGATATTCCACAGGGCTCTTATTTCCCAATGACACCTTT
>CAXYYS010000110.1:0-4574 GCA_964293585.1 uncultured Acidaminococcales bacterium | reverse complement strand
GCCTACACCAGGCATGGTGCGGCCTTAGCGTTAAAAATTAAACAGGTACTGACGGTGTATGGTTTTGAGGCCCAGGTTTTTACCCTGGCCAAGTTCCTGACCGGAGGTATGCCTGCCCTGGATCTGGGACCAAATCCGGCGGACGTTTATCAGACGGCGTTTCAGGAAGACCGCTTACTGGTTTTTATCGGGGCGACGGGCATAGCGATCCGGAGTATCGCACCCTATGTGAAGAGTAAGGCTGAAGATCCGGCGGTGTTGTCCCTGGATGAGCAGGGTACTTTTGTGATTCCTTTGCTTTCCGGACATATCGGCGGCGCTAACGCCCTGGCCCTGAAAATCGCCCAGGAGCTTAAAGCAACGCCGGTGCTGACCACGGCCACGGATGTTAATAAACTGTTTGCGGTGGATGAATGGGCGGCCAGGCATAATATGGCCATCTCGTCTTTAAGCAGCGCCAAAACTTTTGCGGCCTATCTGGTAGACGGACAGGCGGTAGGCGTATGCAGTGACTTTCCGGTACGGGAACCCCTGCCGAAAGGACTGCAGCTGGCCTGTGAAGGACCAGTCGGCGTAGCCATCTCTTTACACAAGGGAGTACAGCCTTTTGTAGATACGCTGGTTTTACGGCCACGGATCTTGCATCTTGGTATAGGCTGCCGTAAAGGGACGACCATGGATGCCATCGAGAAACTGGTCCTGGAACAACTGCGGCGGCTCAACCTGACTTTAAGTCTGGTGACGGGCATCGCTTCTATAGATGTGAAGAAAGACGAGCCGGGACTTTTGGCATTTGCCAGGGAATATGCCTTACCGTTCCATTGTTATACGGCGGCACAGTTACAACAGGTAGAGGGTACTTTTACCCCGTCCGCCTTTGTAGCTAAAACCGTAGGTGTGGATAATGTGTGTGAACGGGCGGCGGTCCTGGACAGCCGGGGCGGTAGGCTCCTGTTAAAAAAGACGAGTCAGGAAGGGGTTACCCTGGCGCTTGCCTGCGAAAACCTGACCGTAGATTTCAATCAATAAGCAGACCTGCACAAGCAGGCTTACGGAGGCTAAGAAAGATGGAAAATAAAATTTATGTGGTAAGTTTGGGACCCGGCGGCGTGGAGCAGATGACGGAGCGGGCTATCAAAACTTTGAACAGCTGTGACGTTATTGCCGGTTACAATGTCTATATTGAATTAATCAGGGAGGCCTTTCCGGAGAAAAAGTTTTTGTCTACGGGGATGCGCAAAGAGGTAGACCGCTGCCAGATGGCGTTGGACGAAGCGTTAAAAGGTCAGCGGGTAGCCATCGTCTCCAGCGGTGACGCCGGTGTCTACGGTATGGCAGGTATCATGTACGAAATAGCAGCTAAACATCCTGAAGTTACCATCGAGGTCGTACCCGGGATCACGGCTGCCTGTTCCGGCGCCGCTGTGTTAGGTGCGCCGCTCATCAGCGATTTCTGCCTGATTTCCCTCAGCGATTTATTAACGCCTATCGAAAAGATTCAAAAGCGGCTGGCCGCAGCTGCGGAAGCTGATTTTGTCATCTGTTTGTATAATCCTTCCAGTTTTAAACGGCACGATTATCTGCAAAAAGCCTGCGACATCATCCTGAAATACCAAAAGGGCACTATTCCTGCCGGTATCGTCAGGAATATCGGCCGCGAAGGCGAAGATTATGAACTGACCACCTTGCAGGAACTGCGGGAAAAACAGGTGGATATGTTCTCGACGGTGATTATCGGCAACAGCCAGACCAAGGTTATTAATGGCAAGCTGGTAACTCCCAGAGGTTATAAACTAGCATGAAGCATGTGCTCTGGTTAGTAGCGGGGACGACGGAGGGACGGAAGCTGGCTACGGCTTTAGCCGCTTTCCCCGACATGGAAATTTATGTTTCGGTGGCTACGGCATACGGTGCGGCTTTGCTGCCGCAACTGCCGCAGGTGAAAATCTTGCAGCAGCGGATGGATGCCGGGGCTATGCGAAAATTTTTGCAGGAGCAAAAACCGGAACTGGTACTGGACGCTACCCACCCGTATGCCACGGTGGTAACGCAAACTTTGCAGCAGGCCTGCCAGCAGGAACAGGTGGAGTATCAGCGGATTGTGCGGCCGCAGGGGCAGTATGCTCACTGCATCATGGTAGACAGTTTTGCTGAGGCGGTAGAGGTTTTGAGCCAGACTACGGGTACGATTTTTTTAACTACCGGCAGTAAGAACCTGCCTGATTTTACCCACTTACCTGATTTTAGTAAACGAGTGGTGGTACGGATCCTGCCCATGCCCGAGTCTTTAGAGAAAGCTCTGGACCTGGGGTATGAGCGCAGCCGTATCATCTGTATGCAGGGACCTTTTTCCGAGGCGGTAAACACGGCGATGTTTGCCCAGTTTGAGACGCGTTATGTGGTAACCAAAGATTCCGGCGCTACCGGCGGGTTCCCGGAAAAAGAAGCCGCGGCGCTGAAGACCGGCGCCAAACTGGTGGTTATTGCCAGGAGTCCGGAGCAGGGCAGCAGCTATCAGGAAGTCCTGCAAAAATTGCAGGCCAGGTATGAGCGCTAAGGAGGACAACATGTTACAGGTGAAGGTGATTGGTATCGGTCCCGGGAATCCGGAACTTTTAACAGGCGCGGCGCAAAAAGCGTTAGCCACATGTACGCTCCTGGCCGGTGATAAAAGGATGTTGTCCCAGCTGGAAAGCAGCGGTAAACGTTTATTCCCGACCATAAAAACGGCGGAGCTGGTGGAGATTGCCAAGGCTGCCGATCCAGAGCGGGATATTTTGGGTATCCTGGTTTCCGGGGATGTAGGCTTTTTCAGCCTGGCACAGACTATTGCCGGCAAACTGCCGGACTGCCGGGTGGAGCGGTACTGCGGTATCAGCAGTCTGGTGTATTTTGCTGCCAAACTGGGCCTGGCCTGGGAAGATGCCAAGATTATCAGTATGCACGGACGCAACCAGAACCTGGTCCGGGCGGTACGGGAAAATAAAAAAGTTTTTGCCCTGACCGGCGGCGAAAATTCCGTGGCGCGTTTGTGCGCGGAATTGACTGCGCACGGTTTGGGAGCGCTACAGGTTTATGCGGGCGAGAGTCTGTCTTATCCGGAGGAAAAATTGAGCCGGGGTACGGCGGCGGAACTGGCCGGTCAGACCTTTTCCTCCCTGGCGGTGATGTTCGTCCTTAACCCTCAGCCGGTACAAGCTTTTAGTACCAGGGTGCACGGTCTGGACGATAGTTTATTTTTACGGGGTAAGGCACCAATGACCAAACAAGAGGTGCGCAGTGTGAGCATCTCCAAGCTAAATCCGGCCCGGGACGCCGTTCTTTATGATGTGGGCGCCGGTACCGGTTCCTGCTCGGTGGAAATGGCCCTGCAGGCTCCTTTAGGCAAAGTGTATGCCCTGGAACAAAAAGAGGAAGCGCTGGGCTTATTGGCAGAAAATAAAAAACTTTTTGGTACGGAAAATCTGGAAATCGTGCCCGGGGAAGCTTCGGCCTCTATCCCTGCTTTACCGGCACCGGACGGTGCGTTTATCGGCGGTTCCAGTGGTAATATGGCGGCTATCCTGGATTTGCTGTATGCTAAAAATCCCGCCTGCCGTATCGTGATCAACGTTATCGCCTTGGAAACCTTGGCGGCAGTAATCAGTTATTATCAACAGAAGGCCGGGTACACTTTAGATGTGGTGCAAATCTTTGCGGCTGAGAATAAAAAGCTGGGCCGCTATAACCTGATGATGGCCCAGAATCCTATTTATGTGATTACCGCCGTAGCAGAGGAAAACTATCATGCTTAAAGAATGTACGACGCCCAGGTTTTTACTGGCGGCGCCTCAGAGCGGCAGTGGCAAGACCACGGTGACCTGCGCTATCCTGCGGGCGCTGCTCCATAAAAAATTAAAGGTGGCTGCTTTTAAAAGCGGTCCGGACTATATCGACCCCATGTTTCACAGCCTGGTGATCGGGGCGGAATCCCGTAACCTGGATCTTTTTCTGGCAGGGCGGGAAAATATTAAGCGCCTGTTTGCCAAAAATGCTGCCGGCAAAGATATTGCCGTGCTGGAAGGAGCCATGGGCTTTTACGACGGGCTGGGAAGAACGGCGGAAGACAGTGCCTATGATGTGGCGCGCACGGTTAAGGCTCCGGTTATCCTGATCCTGAACGCTAAAGGTGCCGCCTTATCTTTGGCCGCCCAGATTAAAGGCTTTAAGACTTTCCGTCCGGATAGTAATATCCAGGGCGTGATCTTAAACAATGTCCGTAAGATGTCTTATCTTTACTATAAAGAGGTTCTGGAACAGGAAGCGGAAACCAAGCTGCTGGGATTTTTACCGCCGCTGGAAGATTGCAGTTTTGCCAGCAGGCACCTGGGTCTGGTTACGGGGGGAGAGATTCAGGACCTGGATGTGATCGTGGAAAAGCTGGCGGCGGCAGCCGAAGCCAGCCTTGATTTTGAAGGACTCTTTACGATTGCCCAGACCGCGGCGCCTTTGCCGTATGTGCCTTTAGTTCTGCCGGAGCCTAAGCCTTGCCGGGTTGCGGTAGCCTGGGACAAAGCTTTTTGCTTTTATTTTCA
>CAXYYS010000109.1:0-4706 GCA_964293585.1 uncultured Acidaminococcales bacterium | reverse complement strand
AGCCGTCACCGTCAGGTCTGCGCTGGCAGCTTTGATGGTGGCCGTAGGATTAGTATTCTGCACAGTCGTGTTAGTTCCATTGCTAATACCAAAGGCAGTAGCATAGGCCGAGGAATTTTTACTAGGCTGGCCTATATCCTGAGCGTTGCCAGCCGTGGCGGTAACCTCCGCTGCCAAACTGCCCAGGGTCAGGGTAGAAACTGTTAACCCTGAACTAGTCTGCGCATAAAGGTTATAGGAATTACCAACGCCATACGCCTCAGCAGAAGCATAAGCAGAACCAGAATCATCAGCAGCATCAGTCTTAGTGGTAGCCGTGCCGCCGGTCGCTGTCACTGTCAGCTTGGTGGCGCCGGTAATGGAAGTGGTATGCGCGCCTGAAGTAGCGATACCATACGCCTCGGCACTGGCACTAACATATTCTGCTAAGCTGCTGGTAAAGGCGCCGCCTGCAGCCGTTACCGTTAAAGAAGCGCCGTCTGCCTGCAGGGTAGAACTGTCGTTATCGATACCAGTAGCCTTACAAAGATTACCACCATTGTAACTGTTATCAGGGCTTGCGAGTTTAGCAGTTCCCCCCTGGGCCGTGATACTGCCGGTAATGGCGCCGTTTACAGTCAGGGAACCGGGATAAGTAGCACCGGGATTCATGTACGGACTGATACGCACCCCATAAGCATCTGCATAGGCTACTGCTAACTCGCCGTTTTCTGCCACGGTACCGCCGGCAGACTTAATCGTCAGCGCTAAATCGCCGCCGATGGCCGTGGTCCCGCCCCAAGCCTTAACCCCGTAAGCTGAAGCCTTAGCGCTGCTGGCGCTGCCACTCACCGTACCGCCCTGGGCCGTAACCGTAAAACTAGCCGCGCCGGTAGTCAGGTTCGCCACCTCAACCTGCACCCCGCAAGCAGTTGCCTCCGTAGCCAAATATCTATCCGCCAGCACCACGCCGGTAACCTTGCCTCCGGTAGCCGTAACCGTGGCGTTGACGGTTTCCAAACTGGTACGGGAAGCACTCGATAAATCTATCCCCCAGGCATTACCTGTAGCACTGTTCCCGCCGGTATTTTCACCGCCGGTGGCGCTCACCGTCAGGGTAGCGGGGCCGGTCACGGTCAGGGTAGTATCGCTCTGGCTGGCTGCACGACGAACGTTTTGGATGCCGGTAACATCGGCATATGTATTCTTGGCCGTTGGCGCAGCGCTGACATTGATCACGCCGTCCGTGCTCATGTAGACGTGCAGATTAGCGCTATTGTAATCAGCAACAGCTATACCGAGAGCACCTGCATCCGTGGACTTAACCTCAATCTTGCTGTAGGGATCATCAGCTTTGGAAACATTAGTGTCAGTGGTTACCGTTGTCGTGGCCTGCTGCGCCGCCCATACGGGGCTGGTCGTGAGCAGGGAGCACAGGACTGCCGTGGCTAAAACTTTTTTGCTGCTGGGTGTGTACATAATTATCTTCTCCTTTGCGCGTATGATTTGTGATTTACTGATGTTGCAGGACCGGTATGCCTTTGTATCCGCCTCGTTTCGGCATGACGGATAATGTTAATAGCTAGTCGCCGCCGCTCCGGCGGCTTTGTCATGCCTCCACATATGGCTTCACAAAGGCACACCGGCCCTGGCATCTTAGCCCAGATACGCCAAAAGCACCCGCGGGAGGCGGATGCTTTTCTTAAAACCACCATACCATATTTTTAAAATTTTGCAAGAGCCCGTTGCAAAAGTGGTCAATTTTTGACAAAAGTGGTCGATGGTTATTTTTGGGGTCGGAAAATTTGTAACAAAGTTTACAAAAATTTTAGTTGACAGGTGGGAACGCAGGCGTAAAAATGCCCCGCACTTTAAAAGTACGGGGCGCTGTTTGAGGAAATAAGTACGGAGGAATCTGCCGGTTATGGTTCGGCCATCAGCCAGTCCAACAGGTTCACTTTTTGTACACCGTCATAATCCGCTTCCTTAAAAATGTCGTCCAGGGTCAGCAGATACTTGGGATAATTGTCCTTTACCTTTTGATAAGGCGCCAGCTCCCGCTCCAAGACTGCCGGGTCCAGGGTGGAAAGAGCTACCTGGTAATAAGCCAGGGCGCCGTCTTTTTGGGCGACAAAATCTATTTCCCGCCCGCCGGTGAGAGCGCCGGTATAAACCTGGCAGCCCCGGCGCAACAGTTCCAGATACACGATGTTTTCCAAAACGTGGCCAGCATCGCTTTCCTTAACGGGAACCAGCAGGTTCCTGAACCCGGGATCCACGGCATAATATTTTTGTTGTGTGGCCAAAAGCTGCCTGCCCTTCACGTCAAAACGGTCTGTCTTGTACAAGAGCATACTTTCCGACAAGCCCCGCAGGTATTTTTCTATGGTTTTCACATCTGTACTTTTGCCGGCTGTTTTAAGGGTGTTGGCAATTTTGGTCATAGAAACACGGCTGCCTACGTTGTGCAACATAAATTTGGTCACCTTTTCCAGGGTGTCTACATCCGCAACCTTAAGCCTGGCTACCACGTCCTTAAGCAGGACGGTGTTAAAAACATCCCGCAGGTACTCCTGCGTTTCCTGAATACCGTAGTGATAGCGGGACAGGAACGGAAAACCGCCGATACGTAAATACAGATTAAATTTATCCCGGAGCGAAAGTTCCCGCCCGGCTACATTGTACGCTGCGGCAAATTCCCGGAAGGAAAGCGGCAGCATTCTTAGTTCCAGGTACCGCCCTGACAAAAGCGTGGCCAGTTCCCCCGACATAAAGTAAGAATTGGAACCAGTAATGTAGACATCGCAATTTTTTTTGATAAACAGGCTGTCTACCGCTTTCTCAAATTCCCTGACCTGCTGGATCTCGTCCAGGAAGATGTAGTTCATCTTGTCAGGTTGCAATTTGGTAAGCAGGTAGTTGTAAAGCGACCGGTAGTCGCGCAGGTTATCGTAGGTCAGGTCTTCAAAATTAAGCATCAAGATCTGGTCCGGTCCCACACCCTGTTTTAAGAGATAAGTACGGTACAAGGCAAAGAGGGTAGATTTACCGCAGCGGCGCACGCCGGATATTACTTTGATAATTTGCTGGTCCTTAAAGCTGATCAGCCAATCCAGATAATTGTTGCGCGCAATTAGTTCCATCTACGCCACCTCCATTTTGCTTTGCTTATTACATTATAATCCATCTTGGAAAGTTCTTCAAGAAAAATATGGAATGCATTCCAGATTTTATAAAATTTATTGATAAGTATGGAATATATTCCATAAACTCGTTAAAAATAAAACCCGCTTAGGGGGCACTATTTACTTAACCATAAAAATGCCCCGCACTTTAAAAGTACGGGGCGCTGTTTGTTATTTTTCTAACAACCACTCAGCAATGTTTTTAATCTTAATGCCTTCGTATTGGTAAACAGGATTTCCGGTTCTGGCCAATATCATTTTGGGATAAGCATCACTAATCTGCAAAAGCGGAGTTACTTCTCTCGCAAAAGTTTTATCTTCTGTAATATTATCGGCAACCTGGATATACAACTTCTCATCTCTTTTGAGAGCCACAAAATCTATTTCCTTTTTATAGAGTATACCTACATATACTTCATAGCCTCTGCGTAATAATTCAAGCGCTACAATATTTTCCAAAACCCGGCCGTAGTCCAGATTTTTTGTTCCCAATCTTGCATATCTAAAAGCGTGATCGCTTAAATAATATTTGTCATTGGTCGAAAGATAACGCCTACCCTTAATATCATAACGTGGTATTTTGTAGAATGCAAAAGCATTACAAAGGTAATCCAGATAATTTTTAACTGTTTTATGACTTATTTTCTCGTTAGCGCTGATGAGTTGCGCGGTAATGTTTCTTGCCGAAGACAGATTGGCGATATTATCTAACATGAAATTAACCACGTTATCCAAAAGTGCCGCATTCCTAATTCTGTATTTCTGTCTGATATCTCTGATGATTAGTGTATTAAAAACATCTTTAATGTAATCATATTTGTCCTCTTGTACCTTGTAGACATAGGAACCGGACATACCGCCTTCCAATAAATACTTTGAGAAAGCGCTGTTAATATCCTTATAGCTAAAATATTGCAGGTATTCGGCAAAAGAAAAAGGATAAACAGGTATGGTAAAAGTCCGTCCTGTAAAAAGTGTGGCAAGGTCGGAACTTAAAAGAAAAGCATTGGATCCTGTAAGAAAAATTTTAAATTTTTCCGATGCATGTAAACCGTTAATTGCTTTTTCAAAGTCACGGCACATTTGCACTTCGTCTATAAGCACAAAATTCTCTTTTGTGGCATCAAAACGGGACTGGACATAATCATAAAGGGTACGATATTCCGCAAATCTTTCTGCTTCTGGCAGATTGTAATTAATGTGGATAATGTTGGCTGTTTTTCTATGCTTGAGAAGATAATCTCTAAAAGCTTCCAGAAGTTTGGATTTACCGCTGCGCCGCACCCCTGTAATAATTTTAATATCAGGGCTGTCTATGACGTTGATAAGCCTGTCCAAATAGGATTGCCTCGTTATCAGCTTTAGCATTTGCTATCACCTCACAAGAACATCTTACCATCTCTATTACCCAAAAACAAGTTTTTTTATTTTTTGGGTAATAGAGATGGAGGCCCGCGCCCTGTAAGTAACGGGGGCGCTGGTGTTTTTTTTTTTTGATGTAAATCTCCCGGCGGGGATGGTGGTTTTTTTTTTTTTGTTCAC
>CAXYYS010000108.1:0-4969 GCA_964293585.1 uncultured Acidaminococcales bacterium | reverse complement strand
ACTTCACCCAATCTGGTGAAGCTGGCCCGTGAACACCATTTCCTCCAGGAAAATAACGGCCAGATCCATATGGCGCACACCTATGGCGCCCCGCACCGTGATTACAGCCAGCTGCGCATCTGGGCTGCACAAAAGAAACTTTCTCCTTCACAGATTGGTGCTTATAATGTAGACACCACCTATACACTGCTCCAAAAACCGGACCACCAAATCAGCCTGGCGGAAGCCATGGACTTATTTCGCTATCGGTACGAAGACACGGCGTATAATGCCAATACGCACCCGAACAATAGAGCTATCGGTATCAACCGGACCGCGGAGGCGCATTTTTTCTGGCTGCGGGATGATAAACCCCAGACCCTGTGGGTAGCACTGGCCAATCCGGAAATGAGTATCTTCTTGCCCCTTTATGGTAATGTTACCAAAATGCCGGAAGCTTATACCCTGGAGGCCGCCACTTATAATAAAGACAGCGCCTACTGGAAATTCCGGAGCTTATCCGCCCTGGCGGTACAGGACCGGACCGGCTACGGCCAGGAAGTACGCAGCACCTGGAGAAAGATGGAGCTGGACCTGATTAAAAATATGCCGGACCTGGACGCCCAGTACCGGGCCGCCGGTTCCACCAGCCAGGCCGCCAACAAATTGTGCGGCGACGTGGCGAACAAAGCCTTGCATACTGCGGACACGCTCTACCAAAAAACTTGGACCGCCTTCATGCTTAGCACGGTCCAGGATGGTAACAGTAAAAATGCAACTGCCAATAAAGATACTCATTAAAAAAGTGCACCCCAAATGTTATTTTGTCTAACATTTGGGGTGCACTTCACTATTTCGAAGAACCGCTTTTATTTTTAGTAATATAATTTTGCAGCCGTTTTAAAATAAATTATTTATTACGTTCAACCTTTTACCGGCAGTAGGGCAAAAATTCCGCATCCGGAATCTGAGACGACTTAACGGCGGTGGCAATGGCCCGGGCCATAACTTCCGCTGCCAGGGTACCGGTCACGTTCACATCGGCTTTGACTTTGCCACAGCTAAAAGCATAAATGCTGCCGCCGTCAATCATGGTCCCCACCGGTTTAATGCAGCGGGCATAGGCGCCCCTGGTCATGGAGGCCAGCTTATTCAGCTCGGCCTTGCTAAAATCCCCGTTGGTCACGATGGCGCCAATGGTAGTATTACCTTTGAATAAATTCCTGGGCTGCACATTTTTATAAAATTCCGCAGGACCGTCTAAAAATTCCTGCCGGTCCGGCGTTTTTAAACCGGCCAGCTTGGCGCCGGTCTCCGGATCATAAATATCGCCAAAAGCATTCACCACTACTACGGCGCCAATCTTTAAGGTGCCAATCTGGATGGCATAAAAACCTAAGCCGCCTTTCATGGCCTGCTTCATAGAAATAAATTTGCCTACGGTAGCGCCGGTGCCCGCGCCAAAATTACCGCTACGGGGAGCGTTGGCCTCAGCCTTAACGCAGGCCGCATAACCCAGCGCCGCATCCGGATACGCGGTGTTGCTGCCGTAACTTAAATCAAAAATACAGGACTGGCACACGATGGGGACTTTGGCATAACCCGTATCTACGCCCTGGTTATGTTCCCGCAGATAAGTCATAGCCCCTGTGGAAGCTGCCAGGCCAAAAGCACTGCCGCCGGACAGCAGCAAAGCATTTACCGGCGTATCCGCCGTCAGGGGATTAAGCAGCGGTGTTTCCCGGGAAGCGGGACCGCCGCCGCTGATATCGATACCGCCCCGGGCGCCCGGGTTAAATAACAGCGCCGTCACGCCGCTCTTGTCTTTATTATTTTCTACACTGCCTGTGCGCACGCCTTCAATAGTATTAAAAGGAATTTCCTGCCATGGCATTTTCTTCGGCGCCGGTATTTTATCTGCAGCTCCTGCAGTGCCACCCATACCTAAAAGCAGCAACGCCAGCATTAAGAAATATATGTTTTTCATCATCGTAACGCCTCCCGGTGCAGAATGTTTCACGAGCTTCTGCAACTATTATAGCACTTTTAGGTTTAAGCTTTCCCAGCCGGACTAAGTTGACACTTTTTCATTTTTAACGTACAATTATGTAAAGCAGAGTGGCTTAAGGGCCACCCTGCTATTTTTATAAAGGCGGTGTTTTTATGCAGAGCCTGGTGAAACATGCGACAAGTATCAATAAACTGCTGGCGCGTTACGGTGTCAAATTCGGCATCTACAAGGAGCATGTCTTTCACGAACAGCTTTTTCCTTTTGACGCCCTGCCCCGGGTAATTCCGGCGGCAGAATGGGTCACCCTGGAAAAAGGTCTCATTCAGCGGGTCACGGCTTTAAATCTGTTCCTGAAGGATATTTACGGTCCTAAACGTATTGTTGCCGGCAAAATTATCCCGGAAGAATTTATTTTTTCTTCCAAAGGTTTTTTACCCCAGTGTGACAATCTGGAACCACCCAAGGGAATTTACACGCATATTTCCGGCATCGATCTGGTACAGGCCCGGGACAAATCCTGGTACATCCTGGAAGATAATCTGCGCATCCCTTCGGGGGCATCGTACCCGCTTATTGCCCGCAAGCTGTGCCGTCTGGCCAGCCCGGAAACTTTTACCAGGAACCATGTGCGGGATAACCGCAGCTACCCGCATCTGTTAAAAACTGTCATGGACAACGTAAATACCGGCGGTCTGAACGTGATCCTAACCCCGGGCCGTTACAACGCCGCCTTTTTTGAACACGCCTATCTGGCAGAAAAAATGCACGCGGTGCTGGCTATGAACAGTGACCTCTACGTCGAGAACAACCAGCTCTTTTTCAGAGACAACAACGGCAAGCCCCGAAAAGTTGGCGCCCTGTACCGCCGCATCTCTGACGAATACCTGGACCCTATGAACTTTTTGCCCGAGTCCCTCATCGGCGTGCCTAACCTTTTGACCGCATACCGCAGCGGCAACGTGGCCATCATCAATGCTCCGGGCAACGGCGTGGCCGATGACAAAGGCATTTATTATTTCGTGCCTAAGATGATTAAATACTATCTGGGCGAGGAAGCTATCCTGCACAACGCACCCACCTACCTGATGTTTGATCCGCAAGACCGTAAGCAATCCCTGGACCGGTTGGATGAACTGGTCTTTAAGGACGTCTCTGAGGCCGGCGGCTACGGCGTGGTTTTTGGCCGGGACCTGGACCGGGAGAAAAAGGCGGAACTCAAGGCGCTCATCACCAAAGAACCCCGGCGTTTTATCGCCCAGGAAATTATTGACTTTATCGACCTGCCCATCATGGAAGAGGGCCAGGAAGTTTTGCGCAAGGCGGACCTGCGGGCTTTTGTCCTGGCAGGAAGCAGTACCGTGGTTTGGCCCAGCGGCCTGACCCGGTTTTCGCGGGACCCGGATTCATTCGTGGTTAATTCATCGCAGGGAGGAGGATTCAAGGATACATGGGTATTATCTCGTTAGAAAAACAGGACCATCTATTCTGGCTGGGACGTTATTGTGAAAGGGTGTACACCACCATCCGCACTTTTCTGCTAAGTTACGACAAGATGCTGGACAACGATGACATGACGTACAAGAATATCTGCGAGCTTTTAGATATTCCGGATATTTACAAGAACCAGGAAGATTTTATCGCCACCTATATTTATGCGGGCAGCGATCCCAATTCTATTTACAGCAACCTGTGCCGTGCTTATGACAACGCCGTGGTGCTCCGGGACGAAATTTCCAGCACCAGCCTGAGTTATATCCAGATGGCATTAGATGCCATGGAAATTTACAGCAAACAGCCTTTCAGCCTGCTGCAGCTGTATCATATTTTGGATTACCTGCTGGCTTTCTGGGGCAGCGTGGATGATTACGTGGTCAGCGACAACAGCCGCGACCTGATGAAATGCGGCCGCCATCTGGAACGGCTGGATCTGTATATCCGTCTGGGTTATCCCCGGCGGGATCTGGACCGGGAAATGCATAAGTTCGAACACCGCATGGAACGTATCAAATCCCTGCCGTACGATTACGCCGGCTATAAAAGTTTCTGCCAGGCCGTGCACAACCAGCATAACCTGTATCTGCGTCTGGATGCCTTGAATCAAATTTTTATGAGGCGCCTGCCGTGAAAAAACTCCATTTTGAATATACCATGCAGTTACAATTTTCTTCGGCGGTGCTGCGCCACAGTTTCGCTTTACGCTGCGTACCCCAGTCTTCACCTTGTCAGAGCATCGGCTCCCTGACCTGCCGGTTTAATCCGGTCACCTCTATCGCCCTGTCCCAAGATGCTTTTGACAACATGGTTTATACGGGTTATATCGCCGGCTGGCACAAGGACTTTAGTTTTCATATTGAAGGCGTGGCAGTAACTAACAGCGAATATTTTAATATGGAGCCGCTGAACCTGCTTTACAAATATGCTTCGCCTCTGGCGTTTCTGCCTCAGCCGGCGGCTGCCTATTTTAAAAACTTTCACACGCCCACGGGGGATAATCTGCAAAAGGCGCTCTACCTGATGGACCTGCTGGAAGCTAATTTTACGTACAAGACCGGCAGCACCAATAATAACACCACCGCCCTGGATGCTCTTACGCAGGGCTGTGGTGTCTGTCAGGACTATGCGCATATCTTGATCGCTTTGTGCCGGGAACAGGGGATACCGGCCCGTTACGTAGCCGGTTTTATGATTGGCGAAGGAGTTACCCATGCCTGGGTAGAAATTTATGCCGCCGGCAAATGGCTGGGACTCGATCCTACCAATAACCGCATCGTGGATGATCTGTACATAAAACTTTCCACCGGCCGGGATTTTGGCGACTGCATCATTGACCGTGGCGTGTTCATCGGCAACGCCACGCAAAAACAGTCTGTGGCTGTAAAAGTCAGCGAAGAACCGTCCCCACTTTAAATTCGTACACTTCCTACGCCACATCTCAAAAAAAGATCCCCGCTAACAGCAGGGATCAGCCTAATTATTCTT
>CAXYYS010000107.1:0-4982 GCA_964293585.1 uncultured Acidaminococcales bacterium | reverse complement strand
TGTGGCAATATCTTGCACAAAAACATATTGCCACTTCCTACTTTTTTTGGCACGCAAGGCTTCGTCCCTGGCCTTTGCCTGGCACGACGGACACATCTCCCGGTACAAGGTAACGATAAAAGCATCCTGGTTTCCAAAGCGAGTATTCTCAGCTTCACTGCTGATGGTCAGATAACCATGACAGTGTGAACAATAATGTTCTGTTTCCAACTGGCGCTCCAGTATACCTTCCTCATCATAATAAATACTCTTGTTCCGATTCCAAGTCCCACCACAGCGGCGTCGCAGCTCGTCCCCTTTTACAGCCCTGTTATCCCACAGTGCTCCTACCTGTTCAATTAGTTCATCAATACGTTTTTCACAACGTGGGTCCTGTGGTCGCAAAGCACTCTGGTCCGGTTCTACCACCTTGCTGTAATCCAGCCCGGCCATAGCCAGGATAATACCGGTATTAACATATGGCAGAGCTGCTTCCACGCTATACCCGCCTTCCAGAACCGCCAAATCTGCCTTTAACTTATCCGCCAGCCTGGCATAACCTTTAGCCGTGACCGTCATAGACGCAAGCGGGTCACTGAAATGATTATCCTGCCCGGCACTATTCAAAATCAACTCTGGCTGAAATTCTTCCAGGATTCTGGCAATAAGGTTGTCATACAAACGATGCAAACCCGCATCACCCGTCGTAGGTAAAAGCGGCAGATTGATATTTGTTCCCCAAGCGCCCGGACTCCCAGCTTCTTCGGGGAACCCGCTACCAGGATATAAAGTCCGGCCGTCCTGATGAAAAGATATATACAATATATCCGGGTCATGGTAAAAAATATCAGCACTACCATCGCCATGATGCACGTCTGTGTCTACTACCGCCAGCTTCTTAATATTGTAGGTACTACGTAAATATTCTACCATGATAGCTTCAATATTGATAGTACAAAAGCCACGGATACCATGAACTACCCGCATGGCGTGATGTCCCGGCGGCCGTACCAGGGCAAAAGCACGCTCCACTTCACCATGCATCACCGCATCTGCGGCTGTTAAACAACCACCGGCACTGGCCAGATGGGCCGGGGTAATCAACTTTCTGATAGATGGGACACCCACATGCACCCGCTGCAAATCCCGGATTGTTGCCAGCCGTGGCCGATATTCCCGGATGGATGGCAAATCAAAGATACCTTCTTCCTGCAACTGATCCCTGGTATAGAGCAGTCTTTCCTGTCGTTCAGGGTGGCCGGGGCTAATCATCCAATCAAAGGCTGGGAAAAATACTAAGCCTAACTTTTGGGTCATAAAGCAGCCTCCTCTCCCTGTACCCGGCAAAAGATTCCCGGTTCCATCTGCATTTCTACATAGATAATTTCACCGGTTTCACGAGAAGCATGAATGGTATGAAAGTTTTCTTCAGCAATAACTTCACAGTGCTGGTGCGGCAGGCATAAGCGATCACATTCTTTATTTAACCACTGCTCCAACAGCTCGTGCGCTAACTGTCTATCAAAACCTTTGGGCAAATTTTGGCGATGCCCGCTTTCCGGAATAAGATAATACCCTTCCGTAGTATCTGCACGCAGAGTCGCACGCAAAGTAGGACGTGCTAAAGCTGCGCCTACAGCGTTAGCCACCATGGCTCCGCGAGGAACATATACCGGCAGATGCAAACGTTCCCCCAACAAATTTATTAATCCTGGGGCACCCCCGCCCACGCCGATTAATGCTTGCGGGTGAAAAGCTGTTCCCTTGAGGACGTCGTTCACTGTATACACAGGTTGAATACTCCATTGGTAAAGCATTTCCTGAATAGCCTGTTCAATCACAGCCAGAGCAGCATTCACAATCTGCCGGGCTACATCGAATGCGGTTTCTTCGCCCTGTACAAAACTCTGCATAGCTTTTTCGGCACGCTGCCTGTCGCCATAGTTTACTTTTCCTAAAACTACCAGTGCGTCTGCCAGAGCTGGTGCCGTTCCCCCCACTGCCATGGAAGGCCCACTCCGCTCCGGGCCCACTTTAAATACTCCCTTATCCCTGCGAATCATGCTGTCTCCGCCAATACCCACCGAACGCATGTGAAAAGCTCTGACCGCAGTATTATAATTACCAATTCTGGCGCCGTGTCTAGCCAATAACGGCTTACCATGCTCCCAAAAGGCAATATCGGTAGTAGTACCACCCACATCCAGGGAAATACTATCTTGTGCCGGCGGCGTTAAGGCCAAGATGCCGAGGACACTGGCTGCCGGACCGGTAAAGATACTTTCTTCCGGCATCAGTGCCGCTTCTTCCAAAGGCAATGTGCCCCCATCAGCCTTTAAAATTTGTACAGGCGCACTAATCTGCCGCTGGGCCAGGCTAATTTTAACCTGCGAACAAAACTCTTGGAAAATTCTAGCCACTGCCGCCGCAAAATATGCTGAATTGGTACGCCGGACAAAATTAAGTTCCCCACTTAAACCAGAACCTTGAAAAACATACTGGTAACCCAGTTCGCGTAAAGCCTGCGCCCCCAGTTGTTCATTCTGCCGGTTACGCACGGAGAATTTACCAGAGATAGCCGCCGCGGCAATGTCAGACTGCTTCCGTAACCTTTTTACATCCGGTACCGTAATTACCTTACCCCGGTGATCAACATAACCTTTTAAAATCTGCGGCAGCACTGGAAAACTCTGCTCAACATTCATCCCCGGTCCAGGCATCACCGCTAAATAAACAGGATCTGTCTTCTTTTCAGTCAGCGCATTAGTCACAATCGTACTGGAAATAACTACCCGCTCTATCAGTTCCGGGTCATAGCCTGCCAGCACCCGGTCCAGCGCCGCTAAAATTCCATGCAAAACGGCACCGTGAGTAGTGGTACATTTTCCTAATGCTAGAATTTTGGCTTCTTTAATTAAGACGGCATCGGTAAATGTCCCACCCACATCAATTCCCAGTAACATGTAGCGTCCTCCTGTCTTTGGTCTGCGCGTTCTGTACAAAAATACCGTATTTTTTAATATTCCATAATTTTAGGCAAAATTCCTGCCACTGGCAACCTACTCTTACGAAAAAGGGTCAGGTTACTATATAACCTGACCCTGTCCTAATTTATTTAGCCAGCAAACCTTGAAATTCTGCTGCTGTTAAAGTAATAATCTTCTTCGTTCTGTATAATTCCGTTCGGCCACGTTCTTCTAAATACAGTGCCACATCAATATCCGGCATCCCCGCCGCAGCTGCTTGTGCATCTTTAGCCTTAAGCGGCGTCAGCTCAAATTTTAAAGTCAGCGTATCCTGCATATTAGGCGGCACCAGCATCGCCTCAAAGTAATCATCCTCACGAGGTTTAGCTTTCAGGTTCACCTTGCCACGCAGCAAGGCCCCATCGTACTGTTCCACACAAACATACGGGCGCACATATGCGTCCATGATAATCCCTTCTTCCCTTCCTACATTGGCAAAAGGGACATCCACTTCAAACTTAATCTGCTCCGGTGTAGCCGCCACCAGTTTAACAGGAGTTCTTTTCTCCACATAAAAGACCATTTCTTCCTGTCCCTGTTTATTGATAAAAGCAGCCAGGGCAATTATGCCAATAATGATTAAAACTACTATTATTCCCACGAATGACAACATACTTTTCCTGCCTCCTTATTTATGATAATCCTTAATAATACAGATAGGTGTTCTTTCACTGCCATTACCAAAAGGATTATCAATCAGGATCTGGGCTACCTTGTCTGCATCCACACCAGCCGAAGTACCAATAACCGCCGCACGCTTTAAGTCATTAACATCTGCCACCGCTGCACCAAAAGCGCCTGTAGCTTCTTTAATGGCTGCTGCTACCTTATTGGCTTCCGAAGGGCCATAAACGATATGTTTATCGTAAGGGGGCATCGTTCCTGTAACATCGTCAATCAAACGTGCTTGTTCTCCGGCACGTTCATAAAAAACACCCGGTTTACCAAAAATTTTGGCAATACCACCAACAATAACCGCACTCACTACCCTGGCATTGCCTTCTGCATCCAGCAGGGACTGCATACTATACCAACCGCTTAAACTCCCCTTGGAAGGAAACAAACGGCACAAAAATTTAGCCAAGAGTGTTGGTTTGAAATCCTCACAACGTACAGCCCGGTTCTGCGTGATAGCGACCACACTTTCTGCCACGCAGATGACATCATTGGGGCCAAACTTTCCCTTACCGAATTCGTTAATAGCATCGCAGATATTGTCATGATGCGTCAGAATCCGTGTCGGTACAGTTACAATCTGATAATCCATTTTTTTCACCTCATAATTATATGTCTGCCTAGACAGAAAACTTATGCCTGCATCTTATCCTGAGCGGCTACCTTTTGAATCTTCTCAAACCATTTTGCCGGCAACCGGACAATCTTACCATCTTTATTGGTAAACAAATTACGTGTCATGCCTTCCACGCAGACTGCCTGGTCTTTACTTCGAATAATCTTATACGCAAAATCCATCTTGGCCCGGTTTAAATCCTGCATGGTTACCTGAATTTCAAATTCATCGTCAAAGGTCAGCGGGTTCTTATATTTGGCGTTCACCTCGGTAATGGGGAAAACGATATCTTCTGCCAGCAAATCTAAAAGATTAATACCGCAAGTACGCAAATAAGCAACCCTTCCCATTTCAAACCAACGCAGGTAATTAGCATGGTGCGCCACACCCATCATATCTGTTTCTACAAAGCGCACCTTGTCTTTAACACTAATCATCTTCGTCCTCCTAAATATAACAGAAGTTATTATACCACGAGTACACAAACTTTGCTAAAATATTTAATCTTGTAGAGTCCTTACTCTTCACATTATTTCTTTCACTTAAAAATATTATAACAAATATTTGCCCTTCGCACCATTCTATGCTATAATAATTTGCGTACCCAATATACGCCCGTAGCTCAGTGGATAGAGCAGCGGCCTCCGGAGCCGTGTGCGAGAGTTCGATTCCCTCCGGGCGTACCA
>CAXYYS010000106.1:0-5015 GCA_964293585.1 uncultured Acidaminococcales bacterium | reverse complement strand
TTCCATCGGCGGCAGCGTCAACGCCAACGTGAAAACCGTGGCGGACGGTCATTACGCCCTGCACAGCTTGTGGCTGGGGGAGACTAACAGCCTGGACAAACGGCTGGGAGATTTGCATAATGTGAAGACCCCGGCGGAGAACGGCATCTGGGCCCGGTACGGCTACCGCAAACTGGAAGCGGGCAGCGGCGATAAGGCCGATGTGAAGGCCAACCTGTTCCAGGTAGGTTACGATAAGAAGCAGGCCGGGGAGAGCGGCAATATTTACCGGGGCCTGGCGGTAAGCTATGCCAAAGGCACCAGCGCTTTACAGAGCGGCGAGGGCGACGTGAAGGAAACTACCCTGAGCCTGTACCAGAGTTTTGCCGGCAACGACGGCCGCTATTACGATATCGTGCTTAAGGGCGGCAAGTTCATGAACGACTACCGCATCACGGACAGCAGCGCCGCCTTTTCGGAAAGCGATTACAGCACCTGGGCCTACAGCCTGAGCGGCGAAATCGGTAAGCGCAAGACCTGGGCCAGCGGTTTTTATGTAGAGCCCCAGGCAGAATTGATCCTGGGCCATATGAACAGTGCGGATTATACTACCAGCACCGGCATGAACAGTAAAGCGGAAGCCGCCAACCTGGCTCTGACCCGGCTGGGCTGCGCCGTGGGTAAACAGTTCGGCCCGAACAGCATTTACGCCAAGGCCAGCTATTTCCACGATTTCGGCAGCGGCATCAATATTGATGCCGACGGAGTGAATTACCGCCGGGATCCGGCCCGGAACTGGGGCGAGTTCGCTCTGGGCGGCAGCGTCAAGGCCGGCAAAGCCTGTCAGATTTACGGTGAGCTGAGCAAATACGTAGGCCAGCTGACGAGTCCCATCATGGTGAACGTAGGGGCCCGCTGGAGCTTCTAAAACTTGTACGCACCGGGCACCAGCCCTGCTGCGCAGAATTTAACAAAGTCCAACGTCTTTTGTACCAGACGTTGGACTTTTTTTCTTGGCACGACAGGGTTATAATAAGTATGAACGGGAAGGTGAGCAGTATGAAAATTAGTATCTTTGCCGCCGGGATGAAAGCGGCCCGGGAACTGGAGCAGGCGCTGTGGTCTTATGGGGACAGCCTGGAGGAAGACCTGTCTCTCCGGGTGTTTACCCAGCCGGCGGCGCTGCTGAAGGACTGCCGGGACTTCCCGCCGGATGCCTTATTTTTTATCCTGCCGGACCCGCCGCCCGGGAAGATGGAACTGCTGGAACGTTTTCAGGTGGATTTTCCCCGCTCGCTGCTGATCATCGTAGGCTCCAGACCGGAATATGCCTTAAACGCCTTTCAGTTGGGAGCGGTTTATTATCTGTTGCAGCCGTATTCCTGGAAGGAACTGGAACGCTGCTATCAGCGCTGCGTCCGCCTTTTTGCCAGGACGCCGGCCACGCTGAAGCTTACCAAGAATCGTAAAATTTATAAGCTGCCTTTGGCTAACCTTATCTATGTCAGTGTCACGGGCAAGCAGACCTGCTTTTATCTGCAGGGGCAGCAGGAGCCGTTATGCGCTAACTGTTCCCTGGCCCAGGTAAGCCAAAAGTTGCACGACCGGCGTTTTGTGCGCTGCTACCGCAATATTATCGTGAACCTGGATTATGTGACCAAGATCCAGCCGGAGGGTATTAGCTTACAGAGCGGGACCGTGCTGCCCTATGCCCGGCATAACCGGGTGCAGCTGCTGCACGCCTATCAGAATCATATGCTGCGGCATCCCCATGCGTATCAGGATGCGGCGGTGGATTTGATTCACTACAAGGAACGGCTGCATCTGGCTTTAAAGACTGCCCATATCTGCGTCTTTGAGGTGGACCTGCGGAATCAACTCTACACTTTCTTTGATAACAGCGAAGATATTTTTGGGGTCAGCGACGACGTGATCCTGTCCGATGTAGCATCTTTTGCCAAACTGTCACCGGAGGAATACCGCCGGGCCGCCACCAATTATTTCTCCCATCCCGATGACGCCCAGGTGATTGCCAACGCCTTTAAGGAAATTTTCGCCGGGCATCACACTTCCTACGAAGCCCGCATGAAAGCCGGCAATTCCAAGTTTACCTGGTGCCGCCTGGACCTGCAGCCCATCCTGGCAAACGGGGTGCCGGTGCGGATGATCGGCGCCATCATCGCCCTGAAGCGGAAGACCTGGCGGCGAAAAGCAAAATGAGGGACCAGGGCGCGCAAATATTTGCCGGATAATTTTTCCCTGACTTTAATAATAACTGGTAGAGGGTATGAGCCTGCATGGACTTACCCGCTGCCAGTTTTATTTTGTTAAACGGCGGGGAATACTTAGTGAACGGTAAGGAGAATTAAAAAAAGTAAATGGGTATATTGCGTATCTGATTATAGCTATGTTAAAATTAAAAAACCAAGGCTTACAAAAATTTGAAGGAGGCGACGTTGATGAAAAAAATGCAAGTAGTAGCGGTTTTAGTTATGGTCCTGGCACTCTTCCTGCCTATGACGGAGGGGGCTGCACAGTCCCCTGCACTGCCGGAGGCTCCCAGGGAGCTGCAGCCGTTGTGGCAGGCAGGACATGAGCGGAACAAGATTGTTGTCATCAGCGACCTCCATCTTGGCATCCGGGACGATTATACGGAAACTTTGACCAACCGCCCCCGGCTGGTGGAGTTTTTACAGAGGCTGCAAAAGACCGGGGATGTAAGGGAGCTGGTCATTGCCGGTGATTTTCTGGACGCCTGGTTTTTACCCGTATATTATCCTGCCTATACCGATGAGCGGCAATTTTATCAACAGGTGATCGCCAATAATCAGGAGGTGATTACCGCCTTGAACCAGGTGGCCGACAAGGGCATCAACCTGGTTTATGTGATCGGCAATCATGACATGACGCTGGCGGCGCCGGTCCTGCAGGACGCAATTCCTAAGATTAAACAAGTTAGAGATGCGAAGGGCCTGGGAGCTTATTATACCGGCAACCGGAAGGAGATTGTCATTGAGCATGGTCACCGCTACGATGTGTTTTCGGCGCCGGATACCGTGACGAATGCTGAGCTGTGCGGTAATAAGGACACCATCTTTCCTGCCGGGTATTTCTATGCCAGGTATGCGGCCACCTGGGTGTTGGAGGGCCGTCCCCATGTAGCCAAGCAACTGCCGGTGGTTACAAGTATACCGGCGCAGACCGACCAGGACCAATACGGTGCGTACGCTTACTATGCCTTCCTCAAAAAAGTTTCGGAACGGATGACGCCCAGGGAAGACCTGGCGAAGAAGATTTTTGACGTGCGCATCGCCGGTTTTAACGACGCTTATACCTATCTTGATTTTTACCCCAGCCAGCAGGCAGACGGCACCATCTCGGCGCCGGTACTGTTCCGCAATATCCAGCGCACCTGGGGGCAGCGGCAGGAACTCAACAAGGTGAAGGTAAAAAATACTTTCCTTGAAGCGGTAGCCGGTGCGACGAGCTGGGATTATTATGCTAAACAGGCCCGGACACAGTATCTGGCCAACCCTAAGGAAAAGGTGGAAGTGGTGGTGTTCGGACATACCCATGTACCGGTGCTGCAAGAGCAGGGCAGGGATGCTTATTATGTGAACAGCGGTACCTGGGTAGACCATAACACGGACTACCCGGAGGCTACGCGTACTTTTGTCGTCATCACCTCCGGCCCCAGGGACAAGGTGGAGATGTACAGTTATGAGGAGTCCGGCCGCCTGCGGGATATTAGGGAGCAGGTTAAAAAAGATTAGACCTTTTCAGAAAAATGGATTACAATAACCATAGTTGAGTTGCCCTGAGGCGTAAGTCCGAACAGGACTTGCGCCTTGTTTAATCCAGATAGGAACTGAATCGTAAGCTTAAGTAAGTTTAGGTAAGCTTATGCAAAATTTGGTTAAACTAACTTGGTCCAGCTGCGTGTTGCACGCCGGAAAGGGGGAGAAGCTATATGCATACCGTCTTTTTTAGTTTGTTGTTCAGTTTGCTTCTGGCGCTGCCGGTGACCGCTACCCAGCTGGAAGTGGTGGCAGAGTCGCCCTATCAATGGACAGGACTGGCTCTTTCCCGGGAGCAGCGCATGTTTGTCTGCTATCCTACCTGGCGTAATTATCCACGGTTTAAGGTAGCGGAACTGGTCCGGGGAAAAGCCGTGGCCTATCCGGATGCGGTTACGGCGGCTGCTTTTAGCTGCGTGCAGAGCGTGTACGCGGACGCCCGGGATTATTTGTGGGTGCTGGACACGGGTAAACCCAGGGGTCAGCAGCCACGGGCCGGCAGTGCTAAACTGTATAAGTTTGACCTGCGAACCAATAAATTGGCATGGCAGTACGCTTTTCCGCCAGCGGTGGATCTGGCGGCTTCGTATTTAAACGACGTGCGGGTGGATACACGGCGGCACTATGCCTATCTGACAGATTCCGGCGCCGGCGGTATCGTGGTGGTCAAGCTGCCGGAGGAGAAGTCAAATTCTGCCAGGCAACAAACCTGGGAGAAAGCACGTAGGAGCAGCGCTGCCGGGCAACCGTCTTCCTGGCGGGCCCTGACTGATATTCCCCAGGTGCTGGCTCAGCAGGAAGGTATTAACTTTAGCAGCACCGGTTATGATAAACACCAGACCCACAGCGACGGTCTGGCTCTGACCGGGGTTGGACGGACGCTGTATTTTGCGCCCATGACGGGGCAGACGCTGTACAGCATTGCTACGGCTAAGCTGCGGGACAGGGGCCTGAGCGTGACCCAACGTGCCCGGGCTATTAAGGTAGTGAGTGCGAAGAGTGTGCCCACGGACGGTTTGTGGTTGCAGGAGCAGAAAATTTACATGGGTGATTTAGCCCGGGAAGGGCTGTTCGTTTACGATTTACGGCAAAAGCAGGGAACGCCGCTTCCTGTACCGGTACCGGTGCGCTGGGCTGACAGTTTTGCCGCTGCCCCTCAGGGGGATTTGTATTTTACCACCTCCCAGATTAATTACCGGAACCAGCCGCCCGAACCATATAGAATTTATAAATTAAAGA
>CAXYYS010000105.1:0-5301 GCA_964293585.1 uncultured Acidaminococcales bacterium | reverse complement strand
ATCCCGACAGTAACAGTGATTCTGAAGAATATAAGCGTAATATTTTTTCCATTTTTGGTTCCTGGGACAAAGACTTGGATGCCAGGAATAATGTGACCCTGAGCACCAGGGGAACCTGGACTGCCGCTTCTCCTAATAGTGATAATTTTTACAATATGAGCAGCCAGGTGCAATACCTGCACAAACTGGATGAGAACCAGAGCTTATATGCCAGCGCCGGTCAGTCCTTTAAGATGCCTACTTTTAAACAAATTTATGGTAGCGTAGGCACCGGTACTATCATTGAACCGAACACTAATGTGAAACTCCAGACGGGTATTCATTATGAATTGGGCTGGAAAAAGCTAGCAGGGTCACATAGTTGGAAAGCAGCATTCTTTAATGAATATATTGAAGATAATATTGCGGCGAATACAACCTCTGGAAAAACTTACCAATATACCAATGAGGATATGCGGAACACGGGTATTGAGTTATCATGCAACATAGATAAGGGTGAAGGCTGGAATTATAATTATGGCTTAACTTATCAAAACGCCATGCTACAATCTAGATCGAAGACAGGGGAGTTGACAGAATGGCAGCATAAATACGGTAAGGTCCAGTTAACCGGCGGGGTAGGGTATGCCAAGGATAAATGGCGCGCCTCTTTGCAAGCTAACTACCTGGCTGACAGGTATATGCTCCTTTCCAGCGGCGCCCACGAAGCTACCAAGCCTTACCTGCTCACTTCTTTAAATGTTACCTATGCCATGGATAAGCGGCAGGAGTTTAACCTGACCGTGGATAACCTGCTGGACCGGGAAGATAATATGGGTCATACGGGCACGTATTATTACACGGCGCCGGTCAACTTCCTGTTAAGCTACAAGTATAAGTTCTAAGACCTGGTTTCTAAAACTGCCTCCTGTTTTTTCTTGTCTAACGGTAAAAATTATTAAACCTGGGTTTCCTTTTAAGGGAAAGCCCAGGTTTTTTGTAAACTTTTTAGCATTTTTGCTAATTGAAAAACATGGCAACTATGTTATAATTTACAGTTGTAGGTATATTTTTATTTATTTTAATTTTTTATGAGGGGGATTTAATCATGCAAATTTCTCAACGGGTCCAGAATTTGGTTCTGTCGCCTATCAGGGCACTGGCTCCTTATGCCGATGCTGCTACGGCCAAGGGCATCAAGGTGTACCATCTGAACATCGGCCAGCCGGATATTGAGACGCCGGCCCAGTTTATGGAAGCCATACGCCAATATGACCACAAGATCGTGGCTTACGGCAACTCCCAAGGTGAAAAATCGCTGCTGCAGGCTATCGCCGGCTACTATAAGAGCTGGGATATGCCGTACACTGCCGATAATATTTTCATCACCAACGGTGGTTCGGAGGCCCTGTCTTTTGCCATTGGCAGTTTGTGCGATCCTGACGATGAACTTTTGGTTTTTGAACCTTACTATGCTAACTATAACAGCTTTGCGGCCCTGGGCAATGTTAAGGTAGTGGGTATTCCCACAGACCCGGCTAACGGTTACCGTCTGCCGGACCAGGCTACGGTAGAAAAATATCTTACGCCTAAAACCCGCGCTATCCTGGTGACCAACCCCGGTAATCCTACCGGCGTGGTCTTCAACAAACAGGAAATGGAGATGCTGACCAGGGTGGCGCTTAAACACAACCTGGGTCTGATTGCGGATGAAGTATACCGGGAGTTCGTCTATGATGGCGCCTACCAGAGCTTTGGTACGATCAGGGAACTGGACGACCATCTGGTTATCATTGATTCCGTGTCCAAACGTTACAGTGCCTGCGGCGCCCGCATCGGCTGCATCATCACCAGGAACGCGGAGCTGTGCAAGCAACTGAAAAAGTGCTGTGCCTCCCGTCTGTGCGTGGCCGGTATCATGCAGGAAGCAGCCGCCGCCCTGTACAGTACGCCCAAGTCTTATCTGGAAGCGGTGAACCAGGAATATAAGAGACGCCGCGATACCATCAAGGCTGAGCTGGCCAAGATTCCCGGACTGACCTCGTCTGAGCCCCAGGGCGCTTTTTATGTGATGGTCAAACTGCCGGTGGACAATGCCAAGGATTTTGCCATCTGGCTCCTGAAGGATTTTAACGTGAACGGCGAGACCGTGATGTATGCTCCCGGCAATGGTTTCTATGTAGACCCCAGGAACGGGATTAACGAAGCGCGTCTGGCTTATGTTATTAACTGTGAAGACATTAAGAAAGCAATTGGCCTTTTGGCGGCGGGCGTTAAGGCTTATAACAGCCGGAGTAAATAAAACGTCCTCGCAGCATGACTGCTGCCAGGTTGGAAGGCAGTTGTAAGGCTGCTTAACTAAAGAAAATTTGACAAAGCGTAACTCTCACCTTATGCTAAAGACGTAGGGTGAGAGTTTTTTATGAGGTGAGAAGATGAATAAAAAGTTTAAGGCACTGGTGGCCAAGGCCAAAGAACTGGGCGCCAGTGATGCCAAGATTATTGAGGTGGCTTCGATTAAGACCGGCGCCTGGACCAGGTGGAAATGTCAGTTTGGCTGTCCCAACTACGGGCACAAACATTGCTGTCCGCCTAACGTACCCACTTACAAGGAGACCCGGGAATTTTTAAAAGAGTATAAGCACGGCCTGCTGGTACAGTTTACCTACAAGCTGACGGCGGCGGATTTAAAAAATTATGCGCAGCGGGATGTCCAGATCGGCAACGAGACCCTGAAGGTGCTGCTGCAACTGGAAAAGGCTGCTTTCCTGGAAAATTATTATAAGGCCTTTGCCTTAAAAGGCGGCACCTGTCATTTATGCGAGACCTGCGGCGAATTTTGCAACCATCCCACCCAGGCGCGTCCTTCCATGGAAGCGGTGGGCATTGATGTGTTTGCCTTTGCCGCAGACAACGGCTATAAGATTGAAGTGATGCAGGGCGCAGAGCAGAAACTGAAGATTTACTGCCTGGTCCTGTTGGCGTAGTACGGAGTGGCAAGGAACATGTGGAAAAAACTGGCAGGCCTGGGCCTGGCTTTTTGCTGCGTGGTCAGTCTGACGGCCTGTGGCGGCAAGAGCTCGTCCACCCAGCAGGTGGCAGCGTATACGGTGACCGATGTATCTGGGCATCAGCTGAAATTGACGCAGAAACCCCAGCGTATTGTTTCCCTCAACGTGAGTACGGACGAGATTTTAGCCAAGCTGGTGGGGGCGGATCGCATTGCCGCTTTCTCAAAACTGGCAGACAATCCGGGTATCAGTACCATAGCTAAAGAAGATTTGCAAAAAGTAAAGCTGCGGGTGGATGCCCACGGGACAGAAGCCCTGTTGGCATCCAGGCCGGATTTAGTAGTGATCGCAGACTGGAGGGGACCGGAATTGGCAGAGTCCCTGCGGGGCGTGGGCGTAAATGTGTTTGTCTATAAAACTCCTACCACGGTCAAGGATATTAAAGAGACCATCACCCTGCTGGGGCAGATTACCGGCGAGCCTAAAAAAGCGGCGGCGATGGTGGCCGAGATGGATAAGTCGCTGCAGGGGATCCATGCCAAACTGGGGACGATCCCGAAAGATAAGCAGGTCAAGGTGGTGGCCTTGTCCTTTATGGGCGCTTTTGGCGGCAAGGAGACCACTTTTGATGACGAATGTACCTATGCCCAGGTGCGCAACATGGTGGGCGAAAAGAATATTTTTAAATCCGGCGCTGTTTCCAAGGAAGCCATCGTGGAGATGAACCCTGATTTACTGATCATGCCTTCCTGGGATTTTGGCGAGAAAAAATCCGCACAAACCTTTTTGCAAGAGACGCTGACCGATCCCTCTTTGCAATCCGTGACGGCCATCCAAAAAAAGAATCTGGTACAGATCCATGATGCATATTTGTACAGTACCTCACAGGACTGTGTCCTGGCTATCGCCGAATTGGCCAAGGCCGCTTATCCGGAGAAATTTAAGGAGTGAGCAGGAAGCTGGCCTAAAATTTCTGGGGGCCTGGTGTAAACTCTGGCCGGGAGAGAAAGTGCTTTCCGCTTCAATTATGTAAATTTACTTAGAAAATAGTTTTGTTAGGAAAAAATACCATTAACATTTTAAAAAAGTTATGCTATACTCTCCCTATCGGGTTATAAATTTAGGGAGGGTATTTTTATGAGCATGGTAAAGAGTTTGTCCACAAGCATCCTGATGACGGTCCTGATTACCGGAAGCTGGAGTGGTTTAGCTTTAGCCGCTGCAGCAGCTGATACCACGGAACCGACTTACACCCTGGACGAGGTAGTGGTTACAGCTACCCGTACAGAAAATAAAAAGGTAGATACACCTGCTAATGTGACCGTGGTAGATGCCAAGAAGATTGAGAGCCGCGGATACACAGATGCGGTAGAAGCTTTGAAAGATGTACCAGGGGCACAAATTTCTTCGACGGGTACACATGGTTATGAACGCGTTATCCGTTTAAATGGTGATGAACGCGTGGTAGTTCTGGTTGATGGCAAGCGCGTTAATACCAGTACAGGAACCATGACAGGCAGGGCGAACTTTGATGCCAACACCTTACCGCCGGTGGATGCCATTGAAAGAGTAGAAGTAGTTAAGGGCAGTGGCGGTGCCTTATATGGTTCCGATGCTGTGGGTGGTGTTATCAATATTATCACCAAAAAGACTGATCATAATTATGGGACAGCCAAGGTTGGCTTTGGATCTTGGGGTGCGCAGGATTATGCTGTTACGTACGGTGGTAAAAAGGAAAAAACAGGTTTTATGATCAGCGCTGATCGCCAAAGACAGTCTGATGTTAAGTATAAGAATTTTACAAACGGTAACACGGAAAGCTGGTCCAGTGCCAATGATTATGACCAGAAGAAACTGTCTTTAAAATTAGACCAGGGTTTAACCAAAGATACTGCTCTGGGTTTGACTTATGATTATAGTAAAATGGATGGTCATACTCCGGGAAATGCTTTAAATGCTATATTTAATCCTGTAGATAAAACAACTAATAATTTGGGATTAAAGTATGACTGGGGTGTGACTAAAGAAAATAAGGGCTTTGTACAGTTATATCGCAATTATTATGGTTATTATAATCAGGGGGATATCGGTGAAGTTACGGTAGGCCTGGATGCTCAGCAACAAGTAGTAACCAGTGACAGAAACAAACTTGTTTTTGGCGCTTCTTATTACGATGCAAAGGCCGATAACGCGATTGCCTATTCCGGTAGCAAATCTATTAACAATAAAGCAATCTTTGTGCAGGATGAGTGGCAGTTTGTACCGACCTGGAAACTAAATACCGGGTTACGATATGATCATCATTCTACTG
>CAXYYS010000104.1:0-5306 GCA_964293585.1 uncultured Acidaminococcales bacterium | reverse complement strand
TCCTATGGATCTTTTTATTTAGTTTTAGTGTTCAATTTCATTCTACAATTTACGTCCATATTGTTTGGATGCCTATAAAAATAAGGAATGGGCATTTGTGTCAGATTATGTTAGGTTGTCAGTCTTATATGAGTATGGTGGTATTTATATGGATACAGATGTTGAAGCCATAAAGAAATTTGATGACTTATTACAGTATAGGTTATTTTTAGGATTTCAACATGATAATCAAGTAGCTACAGGAACAATTGGAGCCTGTGTTCATAATGAGTTTATCAAAACCTGTCTACAAAGTTATGATAAAAGAGGATTTATTAATAAATGTGGGGATATGGATTTAACACCTAATGTCGTAATGGTAACCAATATTTTAACATCGACTTATGGTGTAAGCTTAAACGGTAAAATGCAGGAATTTGGTAATAATATGATATTGCTTCCACATAATTATTTAACAGCAAAATCATTTGAGACTGGCGTTGTAACAAAAGATTCAACAACATATGCCATTCATCATTTTAGTGGTTCATGGTTAACACCTAAACAGAAGAAATATTTGGATTTTCGCCAAAGATATTATAGTTTAGCCTCAAAGTATTTTCCTAGTATTTTAGCCTTAAATATTTCAAAATTTATTACTGCATATAAAATTGGTGGTATCACTCAAATACTTAAACAAATTTATAATAAATTTATGAAATAGGTTTGTTTAAGTTAAAAGCATGAAATATTTAACATTAGTTTATATTCATAAATTTATTGGAGGAAAATATAGTTGGATAATGTTTTAGTAAGCCTGATTATATCCGCATACAATGCCGATAAGTATTTGAAGCGTTGTTTGGAATCGGTAGTTAACCAAACTTACAAGAATCTGGAGATTATTTTGGTTGACGACGGTAGCGTGGATGATAGTGGTAGAATTTGCGATATTTATGCTGCCCAAGATTGTCGTATCCATGTCATCCATCAGCAGAATGCTGGTATAAGTGTAGCCCGGAATAATGCTTTAGCTGTGGCTACAGGTGAATATCTTGGTTTTACCGATGCGGATGATAAATTAGAGGCAGATTATATTGAAACTTTACTGAGAAATATTGCTGGTTATGATATGGTAGTGTGTGGATTTCATTCTATAGACAAAGATGGTAATATTGTAGATAGAAGTTTACCCAAGAATTGTATAATGACAACGGGAGAATTTTTAGAAGTATATCTGGACGATGAAATAGCCGTTTTCCAGGGGTTGGAGATTGGACCGAAGATAGGGGGCTATTTATGGAATAAATTATTTAGACGACAAGTATGGGGAGATATAAAATTTATACCTCAAATAAGAGAAATGGAAGATACGCTAGCAGTAGCCCGTTATCTAAGTAAGATTAATAAGATAAATTGTATTATCGACTGTAAATATTTTTATTATCAGATTATAGGTAGTGCTACAAATCAGATTGAACTGAATGTACATTCGGGCGATATGATTGTGGCTAGAAAAATGCATAGGGATTTAGTACGGCTTTTTTTACAAAAAAGACAAGTGGAAAATAAAATTATTATTATCCAAAGTGATGTAATAGTTTTGTTAGCATATGTTACTGTTTTTAAAAAATATGCGAGATTCAGGGAAGAAAATTCTATTGACTGTCAGCAGTATGTGCAGGACTTTAAAAAGGAGTTTTGCGTACATTATTCTTGCTTGAGGTTATGTAAGAATAAATACACCTCTTTAAAATTATGGTTGTGTTATCTAATGCCAGGTGCCTATTTTAGAATGTGGCGTCTCAAAAATTTTTTTAGTAATAGGGGAGTTAAGTGATAGTATACGCAGAAATTGATTACAGAATTATAGTCGTACCACAGAAAAAGGCAGGCTTAGGGATGGCAAGATAGAGTATAATTAAGTTTGCAAAAGTTAAAAAGTAATGTCAGACATTTTGTGTACTTGCTGGCAATTAGGTTTTGTTTTGGAGAATATAACCATGCAGAAAAATATCGAATTGGCTTTTATCAGTGATGACAAGTATGTCCTGCCGCTGGTTGTGGCTATTACTTCGCTGAAATTACATTTGCATCCGGAATATCAATACCATCTTCATATTATTTGCGTAGATATGAGTGCAGAGAATGAGCTGTTGCTGCAAGTTCAGTCCTGGCAAAATTTAAGTATCAGGCTTATTAAGGTCCAACATGACTGGGAACATGGATTTGATAGAAAAGAACTACATGCTTCCTCGGCTGCGCTACAAAAATTTAATCTGCCGCTGACGCTTAAAGAATTGGATAAAGTTTTGTATTTGGATTGCGATATTATCATCCAAAATGATCTGGTAGCCTTCTATGAGATAGATATTACGGATTATTATGGGGCAGCAGTGCCGGACGGACCGCGGACAAGAAATTTGCATGGCAACCGTAAGCATGCCTATTCTCTTAAGCCGGATTATTTCAATTCCGGTGTCATGCTCCTTAATTTAAAATTGTTGCGGGAGCAGGGTATGCCACAAAAATTACTGGCTTATAAACAGCAGGAATACAATTATTTTATGGATCAGGATGCCTTTAACGTGGTTCTTGAAGGTAAAATGCTTATGCTGCCTTTATATTATAATGTCCAGCTGAATCTTTTTGCTTCCAACTGGGAAGTAAATTCTCTGGAAGAACTGGCTCGGTTTTATAAAATGGAAGAAGTTGATTCCTACGAGCGTTATTTTGATAGTGGTTTTATCATCCATTATACGACCGAAAAGCCTTGGCGTTACTATGATAGTCTGTTGGCAGAAAAGTGGGCCTTTTATTATAAATATTCTTCTTTGGGAAAAATCCCGTTATGTCGTAAATCTATGTTTGCGGATAATAGGTCGTATAAGTTGGGAGCAGCCCTGCTTTATTTACCGAAACGGCTGAAAAGGTTATTAGAAGAATTATAATGGGAAGGTTCGTAGCAATGCTGGAAGGACTGACAAGTGGGTATTAAACATAAACTTTTTCTAATGGGTAAACCTATCTTTAAGCAGGGTTACCGCCGGTTGGGTATTGAAGCATGCGCGCAGCCTCATTTTGTTACCTTGGGGACTATACCGGAGGAGATAACCTGCGCTATCGTGCTGGGTTGCTGGGTCAATCAAAAGGTGACCGCGGTGATGCGGGAGCGCCTGGATTTGGCGCTGCGTTTGTATGCTTGTAGACCGGCTTTGAAGTTTATTCTTTCAGGAAGTCCGGATAATAGCAAGACCAGGAGTGACGTGGATTTGATGAGGGAGTACCTGGTGGCGCGGGGCATACCGGAAGACCAGTTGATCATAGATTATGCTGGTTGGACCACCTTTAAAAGTTTTGTGTCCTGGCGTAAACAGGGATGGCCGGAACGTTTTATCTTAATCACCAGCAAGTTCCACTTGACACGGGCGGTATATATAGCGGTGCAGCTGGGGTTACAACCATCAGGATTGGTAAATGAGCAGGCGGCGCCTAATTTGAATGATCCTTTTGATGACAGAGAAGTAGCATCAGCATATAAGGCCTGGATACAATGTCATTATTTTTCGAGACGTCAAAAGCGAATCTTGCAGGTGCGTCAGTTCAAAAAATGGCTGCATAATAACATTGTGCATAGTTTTACGCACTGCTTACCGTATACGCTGCGGCGACAGTTGAGCATTCGTTATTATATGGGGTATTGGCCCAATTTGCGCCAGCCGCAAACTTATGTGGAAAAATTGTTGGCGTATATGCGTAGCGACGCAATAGAGGACTATGCGCCTTATGCGGATAAGTTAGCGGTAAGAAAATATGTGACAGAACAAGTGGGAGCACAGTATCTGACACGGGTATACAGATTTTACAATCATTATGCGGAGATTGATTTTAATAAGCTGCCGGAAAAATTTTATTTAAAATTGAACCACGGGAGTCATTGGAATCTGCCATGTGCGGCTAAAGAAAAGTTTTTACAAGCCGGCCAGGAACATCAGACATTTATGGAACAACATCTAAAAGAAGATTTTTCCTGCTTTTTTGGCGAGCGACAGTATGTGAAGATTAAACCACAAATATATGCAGAAGAATTTTTAGAAATGCCACATAAAGCCGGTAATATGCTTAGGATATTTACTTTTGGAGGAGAACCAAAATATATCCAGGTTAGCGGTAAGCTGAAGAGCGGGCAGAACTTAGCGCCGCGTTACTTTAATAATTTTTACGACTGCGACTGGAACTTGCAGCCTTTTGTGATTGGCGCTCCCAGTGATGTACCGTATGTAATACCCAAGCCCCAAAATTTGGCAGAGATGTTGGCTGTTGCTCAAAAATTAGCCGCGCCATTTCCTTTCGTACGCGTAGATTTATATAATCTGGTTGAACGTATTGTTTTTAGTGAGTTAACTTTTACGCCGGTAGCGGATCGTGCACCGGTGGTACCCCGGGCGTGGGACAAAAAGCTAGGGGATTTATGGCCGAAGTAGTTGGCAGGAGGAAGTATGCAAACCACGAATGGTTTGCCTCAGGGACAGCAGTTGTTTGAACAGGTGCTGCTCTTTGGAGAGGATAGAATTTTTTACAGGCATCACGGTTTCTCGCGGAGCGACATCCGTGGCGCCTGGGCCTATAATAAAAAATATGGTAAAAAAATCGGTAACAGCACTATCACCCAGCAGCTGGCCAGGATATTGTATTTGTCTCTGTGTCTGGCGCCGTTTGCGCTTAAACTTTTGCCGCTGACGGAACGCAAAAAGACTTTGATGCGGGAGTATGCTTTGCTCCATTACGGGACGGCGCTGACAAGCATTAAGCCCCAGGCCGTGGGCCTGCATTGGGCGGCGTGGACGGTAAGGAAGATTTGACCACCGCCTAGGTGGAGGCCGATGTGCGGCTGCTGCAATATTTGCGGCTCAGGTATCGGTATATTCGCTACATCTTTGGCCACTACCAGTAGGAGGAAGCCAAACAGTGGGGCTTGTACAAGAAACTGGTGCCGGGCTATACCAATCACAAGCTTGATCCGGAACCTAAGTTTATGCAGCAGGTAAAAGAGAAGCTGCAGGGCTGGGATTTGCAGTTTTTATAGTTTAGGCAGCAAAAAAATTGCATCCCTAAATGTTATTTAGTCTAACATTTAGGGGTGCATTTAATTTTAGGCGCAGTTTTATTGGTGGCGCAAATTTATGTATGCGCCAAAAGATTTTTGTTAGTGGCGCAAAAACATTTTAATTATTATAGCATAGAAATGTTTGAGGAAATATAGTAATATAATAACTAAAATTGCAAGTTCAAATTGAACACCTTTAACCAAATAATTTAAGCTGCAT
>CAXYYS010000103.1:0-5324 GCA_964293585.1 uncultured Acidaminococcales bacterium | reverse complement strand
GATACGTAAAATTATACAGATTGATTCGAAAAAATGCAATGGCTGCGGCGCCTGTGCTGCTGCCTGCCACGAAAGCGCCATCGGCATGGTAGATGGCAAGGCTACCCTGCTGCGGGACGATTACTGCGACGGACTGGGAAACTGCCTGCCCGCCTGTCCTACCGGTGCGATCACTTTTATTGAAAGAGAAGCTGCGGCCTACGACGAGGCGGCCGTTAAACGCAACCAGGCCGCACAGAAATTAACCAGCGCCGCACCTGCACCCGGCGCGCCGCAAACAGCAGCGCCACAGGCTCAGGCCCGTCCTGCTTTTGTCTGCCCCGGCAGTCAGTCCAGGATGTTAAGGACTAACCAGAACAGCGCCCAGCCCGGCACTACCAGTTACAACAGCCCGGCGGAGACAGCGCCTGTCAGTGCGCCGGCGGTAACCTCGCAGCTGGCCCAGTGGCCGGTCCAGCTTAAACTGGTGCCGGTACAGGCTCCCTATTTTGACGGCGCTAAATTATTAATCGCCGCCGACTGCACCGCGTACGCCCGGGCAGATTTTCACCAGCGTTTCATGAAGAACCATGTCACCCTGATCGGCTGCCCTAAACTGGACGCCGTGGACTACACGGAAAAGCTGGCCGCCATCCTGACGGAAAACAACATTAAGTCCGTGACCGTGGTCCGCATGGAAGTACCCTGCTGCGGCGGCATCGAACTGGCCGTGAAAAACGCCCTGCAGCAAAGCGGCAAGATGCTGCCCTGGCAGGTAGTAACCTTAGCCGTGGACGGCACCATCCTGGAAGATTGATCAGCCAGGCTGCCCCCTCCAAACCCTGTCTCTAAATAAAACCCCGGGATTGTCTGTAAGCGACAGTCCCGGGGCTTTTTTCGTTGCTGCCAGGTTCCCGGCCCGTAAAATTTTCCGATTCCACCTGGGTCTCTGCCCTGCCGGTTATCGCAGATGCCTGCCGATAACCTCCAGCATCATCTTGATATCCACCGGCTTGGCCAGATGATCGTTCATCCCTGCCGCCAGTGCCTTAGACACATCCGCGGTAAAGGCATCCGCCGTCATGGCGATAATAGGTATGGTGGCCGCATCCGCATGCCCGCTGGCACGTATGGCTTTAGCGGCTCCGTAACCATCCAGTACCGGCATCTGGATATCCATCAGCACCAGGTCGTAGTACCCCGGCGCCGTACCGGTAAATTTTTCCACGCCCAGCTGACCGTTAGCCGCACACTCCACCGCGGCGCCGGCCCGCTGTAAAATTTCCGTTGCCACCTGCTGGTTAATAGGATGGTCCTCTACCAGCAAGACCCGTTTACCCTGCAAGGAAACCGGAACCTGTACCTGCTCCGTCCTGGTCCCGGCTTCCTGCGCCACGATACCAAAAGGCAGGTCCACGCTAAAGGTGGTGCCGGCTCCCAGCTGGCTCTGCACTTCAATCTTGCCGTCCATAAGCGCCGTCAGATTCTTGGCGATGGAAAGTCCCAGACCGCTGCCGCCGTATTTTCTAAAAGTACCCAGGGTTCCCTGTTCAAAAGGTTTATAAATTCTGTGCAAAAACTCTTCCGTCATACCGATGCCGGTATCCTGCACCACAAAGCGCAGATTAACCTGCTGCTCGTCCCGGCGCAGCTGACTTACTACTAGCTGTACCTTGCCGCCTTCCGGTGTAAATTTCACGGCGTTAGAAAGCAGGTTCAGCAAAATCTGGTTGAGCCGGACATTATCCCCGATCAGATCATAATCCTGTATTCCTTCCTGCCGCAATCCAAACTGGATTTTTTTCTCCCGGCACTGGGTAGTATACAGGGTTGCCAGACCGGTCAATAATTCCTGCAGGGAAAATCTCTGTTTCACAATCTTCAGCTTGGCATTCTCAATGGCAGACATGTCCAGGATATCATTAATAATATTGAGCAGCATCTTGGAAGACAGGACCACTTTCTGGAGATAATCCTCCAGTTTAACTTTAGAATCCAGCTGCTGCAGAGCCAGGGTAGTCAGACCGATAATAGCATTCAGCGGCGTCCTGATCTCGTGGCTCATCTGAGACAGGAACTGACTCTTGGCCGCATTAGCTACTTCCGCCTGGACAATAGCCTGGGAGAGCTGCTGATTCTTCACCGTCAAAGCCTGGATATGTTTCTGTTTCTGCTGCCAGGTATAATAGGCCAGCCCGGCCAGGAGCAGCAAGAAGATACTGCTGACGCTGAGCACGTCGTAGTATTTATGCAGGATATCCCGGAACGTCATCTGGTAAGGTGCATTCACCGAATATTGCAGCACCGTGTTCTTCACCCAGTTGGCATCCAGGGACATGATGGATTTATTAATGACGGAGAGCAAAAGCGGATTGATATCGCTGCGTCCCGCCACGCAAAAGTCCTCGTCCATGACCTGGTTGGTAGGCCAGACGGCCAACCCGTCAAACTGCGGCCTTTGCAAAAGGGCGGTGACGATATACAGGTTCTGCATCATCACGTCTGCCTTATTTTGCACCACGGCCTGCATGCACTCTTCCGAAGTAGGATAGGTTACCACCTCATACGCAGGGAAATTATCCCGGATATACTTTTCTATGCCCTTGGCATCTACAGGAATAGCGATCCTGTACCGGGACTGCTCGTTAAAATAGTGTTCCTTGGCGCCTACCAGTACCATGCTGCTTTCATAGTAAGGCGTAGAAATCTTAATCTTAGGGTTGGCCAGACGCTCATTGTTATACACGATGCCGGAGATTAAATCGTAATCGCCCCTGGCTAACAGTTCCAACGGCAGCATGTCGGAAGGCATACCTTCATCCACAAAGGTCAGTCCCGATTTCTGGGACACCTGCTGCAGGATGGCGATGGCAATACCACTCCATTTCTGGCTCTTTTCATCAAAATAGGAAAAAGGATAGCGTTTCCGGAAATGGCCGATTTTCACTACCGGATGACTTTTAATATAAGCCAGCTCTTCCTGGGTAAACAGCGGTTTGAGCAGCGCCCGGTTGCGGTTATAATATTTATGCTGGACCTTGGCCATAAAATCCGGGGTCCGGTACACGATTTTCCCCAGAGCGTCATTGATTTCTTCCATCAGACCATCAGACCGGTTCTTACCGGTTACCATGTAGAAGGGACTGGTAGTAAACATGGACGCCAGCTGGAACTCGTTAATCTGATACAGGCTGGAAGCCACCACGGCATCCACCTGGCCGCTCTTTAAAGCCGCGAACAGCTGCCGGTTGTTATTGAACAGGACTTCCTGATACTGGATCTTTTCCCTGGCCGCATACTTTTCAAAAGCTTCTTTCTGGAAAGTGGCATGGCGGAGACCAATCTTTAATCCCCGCAGAGAAGCCGCCGAAAAGACCTCTTCTTTATCGGGATTCTGGGACTGGGTATAAATCAGGCTGGCTTCCGTACCTACGGGATAACGGGAGAAATCCAGCTGCCTGCCCCGGGCCGGCGTATAGCTTAAATCGCATAGCAAATCCAGGGACCCGTCCTGCAGATCTTTCAGTAACTCCGGGATGTCCCCATGCACATATTCATATTTCCAGTTGGTATATTTGGCAATCTCCTGCAGGTACGCTACCGCATAACCATCATAAGTACCATCAGCCTGACGTTCGATGAACCCAGGGTCATCGGCATACCCGACTTTAATAGTCCGGGGCGCAGCCTGGGCACCTGCCAGCAACATATTTATGCTGCAGCACCAGATTGCCAGCAGCAGCAGACACAGCCTCCAACTTTTTCTCATGTCAGAGACCCCCTCTAAAACTCACCCTAAAAAAACAATTGTATATATCGTTTAGCTATATCATAACATGTTTTGGCGGCAATTCCTAGCGCTTTTAAGCTGTCTCCGGTTTTTTCCCGTATTTATCTTGCAGGTAAAATATAAATTTACTTTCCATTTCTGACAGGCGCATGATCTTGAAACGACCCATACATAAAAAACTCACAGCCGTGGTCAGTAAAAACCGCCGGCTGTGAGCCTGTAAACCTAAATTTATTTCTTGACCACGCCGCCTTCCACCACCAGGTCGTCCGGGTTCACGGCGCTGCCGTACACTTCGGCCAGGGTCGCCTGATAATCCTTGTGGAAGAACTGTTCCTGGGCTAATTTCTTAATATCCGCGTTAATAAAGTCCAGCAGTTCCTTGTTGCCTTTCTGTACGGCGGGAGCAATGGTGTCCAGGTCGCCTAAAGAAGTGATGCCCACCTTAAAGCCCTTATTTTTTAACGCCCAGGCCAAAACTTCCGTGTTATCCGTGGAGAAAGCATCGCCCCGTCCGTCCAGCAGGGCGTTATAGGTTTCCGTATACTGGTCAAACTTCAGCAGCTTTACTTCCGGATGCTGCTTGGTAAAATAAGTTTCCGCCGTGGTGCCCTTGGCCACGATGAGGGTCTTGCCCTTTAACTGCTCCGGCGACGTGATTACCTGCTTTACCGGCGATACCACGCCCAGGGCGACCTTCATATAGGGCAGGGCAAAATCTACCTGCTGGGCCCGCTCCGGGGTCACCGTAAAGTTAGCCAGGATGATATCCACCTTGCCGGTCTTTAAATATTCCACCCGGTTGGCCGGTTCCACGGACACATATTTTACCTTCACGCCCAGATCCTTTGCCAGCCGGTCTCCCAGGTAGATATCGTAACCTTGGAACTTGCCGTTCTTATCCACATATCCGAAAGGCGCCTTATCGCTAAAGACGCCGATGACCACCTCGCCGCTCTGCTTGATGCTGTCTACGCTCCGGAAAGCCGCCTTGGCGTTTGCCGCCGGCGCCGCCTCTTTTTTAGGGGCGCTGCTGCCACAACCGCTTAAAACTACCGCACTGCTGATTGCTAACGCTGCCACTGCTACTGCTAATTTATGTAAGTTCATGATTTCTGCTCCTTTGCTCTGCGCTCATTAAAGATAAAACTGTTTAAAAACTTTTGGCCCCGTTCCGTAACGGGATGCTCAAAAAATGCTGCCGGCGTACCGCTTTCCACGATACCGCCCCGGTCAAAAAAATACACCTTGTCTGCCACGGCCCGGGCAAAATTCATCTCGTGGGTAACGATAAGCATGGTCATGCCACCCCGGGCTAACTCCATCATCATATCCAGCACCTCCCGGACCATTTCCGGGTCCAGGGAAGCGGTAACTTCGTCAAACAACATGATCTCCGGGTTTAAAATCAAGGCCCTGATCATGGCGATTCTTTGTTTCTGGCCGCCGGATAATTCCCGGGGATAGGCATTTTCCTTATCCGCCAGGCCGATCCTGGCCAGCAGTTCCCGGCTCCTACATCGTACCTCCTCCGGGTCCCGGTGTTGTACCTGTA
>CAXYYS010000102.1:0-5345 GCA_964293585.1 uncultured Acidaminococcales bacterium | reverse complement strand
TAAAACCGCCATCCTGATGGCCGGGGTAATAAGCTTGGGGTCCCAGCGGTCCAGACTCATAGCTGCCAGTCCCCGAGCCGCATCTGATAAACAGGTCAGCGCCAGCATGAGCAGGCTGGAGCCCCGGCCGGGATGTTCGTGTACAAAGGTCAGGACCAGGAGCAGCGATTCTTCGTCGTTGATAAAGGTGAGCTCATGTCTGCTGATGAATTCAAAAAGCTCGTGGACCCGTACCCGGTCCAGCACCGGATAGGGAGTTTCCGCGGGTTCTCCTTCCGGATAGGCATGCAGGCAGAAACTGAGCGCCGCCGGATCGGTGGGATGTTTTTGCAGGAATGCAAAGACCCGTTCCCACACATCCACGTTAATACCGGCTGCCATCTCGGCTACGTCGGTATCCAGTTGCCCCCGGGCGGTAAAAAGTTTCTTGCGGATGAGCGGTTCCCAATCCCGGCTGTAAATAAGCTGGTCGCAGGTGCTGATCAAAGTATTGCAGGTGTTGGGATTGAGTAAATCCCAACTGGAATTTTCCAAAATCTCTTGCAAGCGGTCCCGGATAGCCAGGATATTCACGGCGTGTTCCGGTTTGCCTACAAAAGGCGCGCTCAGCCGCAGCAGGTTGGAGAGCAGCTCTACCAGATTAATGTTGAACTGCTGGGGCATAAAAGTACCAAATTTATATTCCGGTTCATCGGCTTCGGGAGATAAGAACAACAGATACTGTACCACCACCCGGACGGCCTGCTTGTAAAATTTTTCACTGCAGCTGGCTACCTGCAGCCGTTTGATCAGCAGGCTTTCGATGATGATGAGAGGCGCCAGCGGCGGCCAGAAAATGCGCAGTTCTAAACCGTGGGCCAGCAGCCAGGTTTGCTGCCGGTCGGTTTTATAATCGGCCAGGGCCAGGGCCAGAGCCCGTCCCCATCCGCTGGTACGCCGCAGCAGATACCAGATTTTTTGCTGGGGCCGGAGGTGGCTGATATGGCAGGCCAGGCACAGATAAAGCGTAAATTCTTCGCACAGGGCCATGGTAAATAAATCGTCGTACAGCTGGCGGGAATAGAGCGTGCGGATCTTATCCAGGCCAATCACGCCGCAGATGAGATAGCTGAACTTGATGATTTCCCGGTCCGGGGAAGTATGCAGCCATTCGTCCGCTAATTTAACCAGCTCAAAAGATAATTTCTGCTGCAGCATCTTTTTGCTTAACAGACCGAAGAGCACCACCATGGGCGCGTCTTTCATAAAATCATAGAGCTCTTTCTTGTTCCGGGCCGAAGGAATATCCTGCCAGTGCTTGAGCATCGCCATAATCTCGTCCACGGCTCCCTCGCTGAGGGCGGCCAGGTTGGGCGAAAAAGTTTCGGCATCATCGTTGCCCCAGGTATAGGGGTGTTCGGGATGGTCAGGCAGGTTGCTGGCATCGTACCAGCCCTTCTCATCCAGGTGCCGGAGTACAAATTCAAAAAGACTGTTTTTAGTTTTGGGTGTGGCTTTAGTTAAAGTTTTTTTCATGGTAAGTTTATTATAACATAAAATCCACGTTCCGTGGATTTTCCCGGGCTGCAGCCAGTTAAAAAACCCAGCCGGGCCGTGCCTATGAAAAAAGTCCCGGAGCCAGGCTCCGGGACTAAAGGGAAAAGGTGTTCAGTTCTTATTTTCAATTTCCAGCAGGCAGTCGCCGCTTTCAATCCGGCTGCCGGCGGCAACCAGGATTTCCGAAACGATACCGCTCATAGGAGCCGCGATGGTAGTTTCCATCTTCATGGCTTCCGTGACAATCAGAGGCATGCCCTTGGTAACAGCCTGGCCCTTGGTCACCAGTACTTTTACCACGCTGCCGGACAGGGTGGCGCCCACTTCGCCGGGGTTAGCCTTGTCGGCTTTCTTGCGGCTGACATTGGTGGTCTTGGTGGCCCGGTTCTTAATAGTAATTTCCCGGGGCAGACCGTTGAACTCAAAGGAGACGGTGCACATGCCGTTCTCGTCAGGCTCGCTGATATGCACCAGCTTGATGACCAGCATCTTGCCTTCTTCGATATTGACCTTGATTTCCTCACCGGGGGTCATGCCGAAGAAGAAGGTGGGCGTATCCAGGACGGAAACGTCGCCGAACTCGTTGTAACGGCTGATCCACTTGCTGTAAACATCAGGATACAGGCAGTAGGAGCTGACAGCTTCGTCGCTGGTGGGACCGTCCATAGCTTTGAGCTTGCTCTTGACCGTCTCAAAATCTACCGGCGGCAGCACGGCGCCCGGACGATGGTCCAGCGGCTTCTTGCCTTTCAGGATAATCTTTTGCAGTTTGGCGGGGAAGCCCATGTACGGCGTACCGATACGGCCTTCAAAGAATTCTACCACGGATTTGGGGAAGTCCAGCACCTCGCCCTTGGCGTAGATGTCTTCTTCAGTCAGCTCGTTCTGCACCATGAACAGGGTCATGTCGCCCACAATCTTGGAAGACGGGGTTACCTTGATCAAATCGCCGAACATCATGGAGACACGGTGGTACATAGCTTTGATTTCTTCCCAGCGGTCCAGCAGTCCTAAGGCTGCGGATTGTTGTTTCAGGTTGGTATATTGTCCGCCCGGCATTTCGTGTACATACACTTCCGGGTTGGGGAAAGCTTCGGTCTTGTCCGCAGCTTTGTAGTAGGGACGTACTGTTTCCCAATAGCGGGACATTTCGTTTAAAGCGGTTACATCCAGACGGGGCTGGCGGGGATTGCCGGACAGGGCGTACCACAAACTGCTGGTACTGGGCTGGGCGGTGCCGCAGCTCAGGGCGCTCATGGCGGTATCCACGATATCTACGCCGGCGTCAATAGCCCGGGCGTACATGTAGATGGCATTGCCGCTGCCGTCATGGCTGTGCATATGGATGGGCAGATCCACGGCATCCTTTAAAGCGCTGACCAGCTGGTAAGCAGCTTCGGGACGAACCAGACCCGCCATATCTTTGATGGCGATGATGTTGGCGCCGGCCTTGGCCAGTTCCTTAGCCATCTGTACATAATATTTGAGATCGTATTTATCCCGGCGCGGGTCTAAGATATCGCCGGTGTAACACAGGGCTGCTTCGGCAACTTTGTTGCACTCGCGGACGGTATCCAGGGACAGACGCATGTTGTCCAGACCGTTCAAGCTATCGAAGACACGGAACACGTCCACGCCATTCTTGGCGGAGAGCTTAATAAATTCCTTGACCACGTTATCGGGATAGCTGGTGTAGCCCACGGCGTTAGCGCCGCGGAGCAGCATCTGCAGTAAAATATTGGGCGCAGCCTGGCGCATCTGGCGCAGACGGTCCCAGGGACTTTCGTCCAGGAAACGGTAGGCCACGTCAAAAGTAGCGCCGCCCCAGCATTCGAAAGCGTACATCTCCGGCAGCTTGCCGGCGGTGTCCCGCATCACGCGCAGCATATCCAGGGTACGCAGGCGCGTAGCGAACAGAGACTGGTGGGCATCACGGAAAGTGGTGTCCATGATCAGAACTTCTTTCTGAGCCTGTACCCATTGGGCCAAAGCTTCCGGACCTTTGCTGTCCAGGATTTGTTTGGTGCCGGACTTTAAGTCGCCCTTAAAAGGCTTAGGCATATCCAGGGGCGCGTACTCCGGTTTCTTTTGCACGCCTACGTTGGCGTAGCCGTTCACGGTTACGTCGCCGATATAATGCAGCAGCTTGGTGCCGCGGTCGTGGATGACAGGGTATTCAAACAGCGCCGGCGTCTGGTCTACAAAGTTGGTGGTGTAGGAGCCGTCGATGAATTTGGGGTTCTGCAATACTTTTTCCAGGAACTGGATATTAGTTTTGACACCGCGGATACGGAATTCTTTTAAGCAGCGCAGCATCTTGGTGATGGTGATCTTGTGGGTCAGGCCCCAGGTGGTAGCCTTAACCAGCAGGGAATCGTAGTAAGGCGTGATCACGGAACCGGTGAAAGCGTTGCCGCCGTCCAGACGGATGCCCATGCCGCCGCCGCTGCGGTAAGCAATCAGCTTGCCCGTGTCCGGCATAAAATTGTTGGTAGGGTCTTCGGTGGTGATACGGCACTGGATGGCTTCGCCTACATAGGAAAGCTTATCCTGGGTGGGAATACCGATTTCCGCACTGTGCAGGCCGTAGCCTTCGGCGATTTTAATTTGCGTCTGGACAATATCGATACCGGTAATTTCTTCGGTAACGGTATGTTCCACCTGGATACGGGGGTTAACTTCGATAAAATAGAAGTTGCCGTCCGGGGTAACCAGGAACTCTACGGTACCGGCGCTGAGGTAATGCACGTTCTTCATGAGCTTGACGGCAGCCGCGCAAATCTTGGTGCGCAGCTCGGGTTTCACGAACACGGCCGGAGCCATCTCCACCAGTTTTTGGTGGCGGCGCTGTACGGAGCAGTCACGCTCGAACAGATGCATCACTTCGCCCTGCTCGTCACCCAAAATCTGGACCTCAATATGTTTGGGGTCCTGCAAATATTTTTCCAGATAAATTTCATCGCTGCCGAAAGCTTTTAAGGCTTCGCTCTTGGCCAGGTTGTAGGCAGTTTCTACGTCTGCGGCGTTATTTACCACGCGCATGCCGCGGCCGCCGCCGCCGTTAACGGCTTTAATAATGATGGGGAAACCGTACTTGGCGCCGAAGTCCTTGACTTCCTGCACGTTCTTGACGGTGCCCTGGGTGCCGGGAATCATGGGGATGCCGGCCAGACGGGCCTGTTCCCGGGCGTTAATCTTGTCGCCGAACATGATCAGATGTTCCAGACGGGGGCCGATAAAGATGAAGCCCTCTTCGTTGCAGCGTTTGGCTAAATTGCTGTTCTCAGACAAAAAGCCATAGCCGGGATGGATGGCATCTACGTCATGCTCCTTAGCTATGCGCAGGATATCTTCAATATCTAAATAGGCTTCCACCGGACCTTTGCCGGCGCCTACCAGGTAAGCTTCGTCAGCTCTGTTACGATGTAGAGACATGGTGTCTTCTTTGGAATAAATAGCGACGGTGCGGATGCCTAGCTCATTGCAGGCACGGAACACACGGATGGCTATCTCGCCGCGGTTGGCAACCAGAACGGTTTTAATCTTTTTCATGAATGCTGAACCTCCTTATGAGTTATGTTTCCATTGTAGTATAGAAAAAGCGTGAGTTCAAGGTTTGGCGTTCATGTATACATAATTCTTAACTTGTACAAGAGTAACACCAGAGTGTAACATGCTGTTCTCACCGCCGCCACCAACAGTGTAGAAATATAGCCGGGAGTGAGCGCCGTATTTCACAGATATTTTGCTTGTACAGCTGTACTAATCACGGTAGAATGGTTATAATATAATGTAGATTAGAATGTAGA
>CAXYYS010000101.1:0-5432 GCA_964293585.1 uncultured Acidaminococcales bacterium | reverse complement strand
GATGGTACCAATGTTAACATGCGGTTTTGTTCTTTCATAATGTTGCTTTGCCATTTTGAAATCCTCCTCTTATCTATATTAGTTATTTTTAAGCTTTATTTAGTAATACCCTTGTTCTTGGTGATGATCTCATCAGCAATTGCCTTAGGTACTGCCTCATAATGATCTACTTCCATGGAATAGTTGCCACGACCCTGAGTCATGCTGCGCAGGTCGGTTGCATAACCGAACATGCCGGCCAGCGGCACGAATGCATTGATAACCTGGGCACCGTTACGGGCTTCCATACCTTCAATCCTGCCGCGGCGGGAGTTCAGATCACCGATAACATCACCCATGTAATCATCAGGAACAGTAACTTCAACCTTCATGATAGGTTCCAGGATAACCGGATCAGCTTTCACTGCGCCAGCCTTGAAGCCCATAGAACCTGCAATCTTAAAGGCCATTTCCGAAGAATCGACTTCGTGGTAAGAACCATCGTAGACGGTAACGCCGATATCCACCATCGGATAACCGGCCAGGACGCCATTTTCCATAGCTTCCTTAACGCCAGCCTGAATCGGGTTAATGTATTCCTTAGGAATAGCGCCGCCGACAACTTTGTTTTCGAAGGAGAAACCTTCGCCAGGTTGACGCGGAGTGAGTTCCAACCAGCAATGACCGTACTGGCCTTTGCCGCCGGTCTGACGAATAAACTTACCTTCTGCCTTAACCGACTTAGTAATGGTTTCACGATAAGCAACCTGCGGGTTACCAACGGTGCAACCTACATGGAACTCTCTCAGCATACGGTCAACAATAATTTCCAGATGTAACTCGCCCATACCGGAAATAATGGTTTGGCCGCTTTCCTGATCCGTGCTTACACGGAAGGTAGGATCTTCTTCAGCCAGCTTTTGCAATGCGATGGCCATCTTTTCCTGGTCGGCCTTAGTCTTAGGTTCAACGGCTACGGAAATAACCGGATCCGGAAAGACCATGGATTCCAGGACGATAGGACTCTTTTCATCACACAGCGTATCACCGGTAGTGGTATCTTTTAAACCAACTGCAGCGGCAATATCACCAGAGTATACCATCGGGATATCTTCACGGTGATTAGCATGCATCTGCAGGATACGACCGATACGTTCACGTTTGTTCTTGGTGCTGTTGTACACATAAGAACCGGAGTTCAGGATACCGGAGTATACACGGAAGAAAGCTAACTTACCTACGAACGGGTCGGTGGCAATCTTGAAAGCCAGGGCTGCGAACGGCTCGTTATCATCAGTAGGACGCTCTTCTTCTTCGCCAGTATCGGGATTGACACCCTTAACATGTGCGATATCGATAGGTGAAGGCAGGTAATTAACTACTGCATCCAGTAAAGGCTGCACACCCTTGTTCTTATAAGAAGAACCACAGAGAACCGGGTTCATCTTGCAGGCAATGGTTTGCTTACGAATAGCAGCGATGATTTCTTCCTTGGTCAGTTCCTTACCATCCAGGTACTTTTCCATCAAAGTGTCATCAGTCTCAGCCACAGCCTCGACTAAAGCATCGTGATATTTCTTAGCCTTTTCCTTCAGGTCGGCGGGAATCTCAATGAATTCCTCATCTTGGCCCAATTCATCGCCATAAACAATGGCTTTCATCTCGACCAGATCTACCATACCTACGAAAGAATCTTCAAATCCGATAGGAATCTGGATGGGTACTGCATTGGCATGCAGGCGATCCTTCATCATCTTTATTACATTATAGAAATCTGCGCCCGTCATATCCATCTTATTTACATAAGCGATACGGGGTACATTGTACTTATCAGCCTGGCGCCATACGGTTTCAGTCTGAGGTTCCACACCACCTTTAGCGGTGAGGACGGCAACAGAACCATCAAGTACACGCAGGGAACGCTCAACCTCAACAGTGAAGTCCACGTGGCCCGGTGTGTCAATGATGTTAACACGATTGCCTTTCCAGAAACAAGTAGTTGCTGCGGAAGTAATCGTAATACCACGTTCCTGTTCCTGAACCATCCAGTCCATGGTAGCAGCGCCATCATGAACCTCGCCAATCTTATGGTTTTTACCGGTATAGAACAGGATGCGTTCGGTAGTCGTTGTCTTACCAGCATCGATATGAGCCATGATGCCGATATTTCTTGTGTTTTCCAGCGAATATTGTCTGCCCACTATTTTATCCTCCTCAATCTCTTAGGACTGGGCCATTACCAACGGTAATGTGCAAACGCCTTGTTTGCTTCTGCCATCTTGTGGGTATCTTCGCGCTTCTTTACAGCTGCACCGGTTGCATTCGCTGCATCCATAATCTCTCCGGCTACACGCTCGCACATGGTGCGTTCACCACGGAGACGAGCATAGCTTACCAGCCAGCGGATACCTAATGTAGTCTTACGATCAGCACGAACTTCAACGGGCACCTGGTAGTTAGCACCGCCTACACGACGTGCACGCACTTCCAGCAGCGGCATTACGTTCTTCATAGCGGCATCAAAAACTTCCAACGGATCTTTACCCGTCTTGGAATGGATCAGGTCGAAAGCATCATAAACGATACGTTCAGCAATGCCTTTCTTACCATCCAGCATAACTCTATTAATAAACCTTGTGAGTAACTTTGAACCGTACACCGGATCCGGCAGTACGTCCCTCTTAGTTACTGGGCCTTTTCTTGGCATGTGTTTCCCTCCTTACCTTTCATCATTGCGTTTTCATTTAATTACTTCTTTGCAGCGGCTTTCTTTGCACGCTTAGCGCCGTATTTAGAACGGCCCTGGTTGCGGTCAGCAACACCGGCAGTATCAAGTGAACCACGAATGATATGGTAACGCACGCCAGGAAGGTCTTTTACCCTTCCACCCCTGATTAGGACCACGCTGTGTTCCTGCAGGTTATGGCCGATACCCGGAATATAAGCAGTAACTTCGATACCGTTGGTTAAACGGACACGGGCTACTTTACGTAATGCAGAGTTAGGTTTCTTAGGTGTCGTAGTATAAACCCTCGTGCACACGCCGCGCTTTTGCGGGCATTCTTTCAATGCCGGAGAAGCGGCTTTTGTTGTAGTTACCTGTCTGCCTTTACGAATTAATTGATTAATTGTAGGCATTTTCGTAACCTCCTTTCTCAACTTGTAGATTTAGTGTTTATAAAAACTTCCGAAGAAGTCCCTATCAACTTTTAAGTATCGCGGCTGCAGCTGCGCCGGCATGTATACCGCAAGCCTTACCGAGTTCTTGCATGGCAGCCACCTGTGTACAGGTCACATGCTGTGCCTCACACAAATCTGCCACCGGCTTCGTAAGACGCTCATCGGCATCTGCTGCTACAAAAACTTCCTGAGCTTTGCCTTTCGTAAGAGCACGCGTGGTCTGCTTGATGCCTACAACCTTCGCGGCCGCAGTACTAAGCTCTTCCATCGACACACGCCTCACCCCTTAAAAGTGCATACTTCACCCGAGATACTGTGATATTGTAACATTGCTAACACATCATGTCAACACTTTTTTGAAAAATATTTCAGTGCTAAGCAGTGTATTTATGCCCCTCACTTTTACCACTCATCCGTGTGTTTCATAGAGAACGAAATTTTTTCTTCACAGCCCTGTTAAAAGGACTGTGAAGAAAAGTTAACATCAGTAAATTTGTAAACAATTTGTGAACAACTAATCCCGGGGAAACAAACCCTGGATCTGGTTATTATGTCCTAGCCGCCACAAAAAAATCTTTTTTACCCCCAGCGAGTGTGATAAACTGCGCCAATATCTGACGGCCTCACCATCAGCATACCAGCACTCCCCCCTGGTCTTACCCTTTAGATATTGAAAATGGATAACATGGCTGGACGTATCACGTACCGGAATTCCTTGTATGAATTTTTGCAGCCTTACGGCTTCCGTCTCAGTAATTAAATGTCCTTTGGCGCCGTTTTCCCAGGTGCAACCACCCGTAGCCAGGGCTACGCCTTTTTCGCCAGGTAAATTTCCCATGGCCAGAATCGTTTTAGCAATCAGGCTTTTATCGGTCTTGGGTCCACCCTTGGTCGTGTGATTGCCATACAGATTATACAACATGACCACATATTCCGGACCTTCCGGCCAGGTAACGGCATTAAATGGTACTGAAGGTTCCAGTATTACCCTGACCGGTACTTTGCTTTTGCCAGCCTCATTATTTAATTGTACCAGAAAACGCTGATAGGCTTGTGCCAGCGCTGGTTCTTTCCAAAAACCCTCGTAATCAATTTCCAGGCCGTCATACTGACCGGCTTTGATTAATGCCACCAATTTTTGGGCATGGACTAAAGAAGACTGTTCATCTTTAAACAACAGCCGCAAAACATCCTTATCCTTAGGCAAGGTTGCTCCTGTTTCCAGAAAGACATCGTTAACTACCGTCAGATATTTTTTATAGCCCTTAGGTTTACTAGCCTTCTGGATAAATGTTTGCCAGTCCTCCGGATAAAGAAAATTACCGTGACTGTCAAAATTAACGGCAAAGATACTCAGACCAGCTAAATTTTTATGTACCTTTCCTAATTCCTTAAGACCGCTATCCTGATCCCAGTAAACGACCCAGGTATAATCCGTAGAACTTTGTTGCAGATTTTCCTGTCCCCAGACATGCATATAGATACCACCGCTGCAAAACAGGGTTAAGCCTACAACCAAAACCCCGATAGATGTACACAAAGGTCGTCTCATGGTTTTTCCCTTCTATTATAAGTAGGTCAAAGCAAAATCCAGGATCTTTTCCCAAAGACGTCTGGCTTCAAACCGCACCTTGCCCCAGCCTGTATATCTCTTATCATACAGGATATGTTCCTCGGCGCTGTCATTGCTGGTTATCTTTAGAAGTTCATAGACACCATCATAGACATCATCAGCCAAATTGCGCTGACTCCAGCCATAACCGCCCCAAACTGCATTCAAGCCTATCCCGCCACCGTTCAAAGTGGTTACCTTGATATCCGTCAGGGCCGGTTTCCCGTCCATTTCTATATTCAGGATATCATCTTTCAAGGAAACTTTCAAATCACGGGTTGCACGGCGATGGTAGCTTAACGAACCTTCATAAGGAGCAGCACCTTCGGCTATGGTCTTAGGTTTCTCCTGCATCTTATCCTTCAGACGCTCCATATTAATCTTGGCCATTTCCGCATTCGGTGCATAACGGGTCAGCGTCTGTAAATCTTTTTCCAGGACCGCCTGCTTATCTTCTTCTACGGAAATCTTCTTAATTCCATCAAATTCATCCAGGTCCAGGGCCTTAATTTCTTGAGAACTGCCACCCTTAACCTCGCTAACTATCAATTTTTTATTAGCCAGGTTCACAGTGATGCCGTTCTTGAAATCAGGATCAGCCCGCAGCCAGATTTTTTGCTGTCCGAAAGCATTACCACGTAAAGTAGTATATAAATTAAAA
>CAXYYS010000100.1:0-5649 GCA_964293585.1 uncultured Acidaminococcales bacterium | reverse complement strand
CCCTGGCCCGGCCAGACCAGACAATTTTGTACCGGGGGCAGCGTTTGTCCCGTCCGGGCATAACTGTCCACGATAGCTTTGCCCAAAGGATGTTCGCTTTTTTGTTCTGCGGTGGCGGCCAGCTTGAGGATAGCCTCAGTACTATAAGCGGAATTTAAAGCTTGCACGGCAAGGATATGAGGCTGGCCATAGGTTAAGGTCCCGGTTTTGTCAAAAGCCACGGTGGTAACACCGGCCAGACGCTCCAAGGCATCTCCGGTACGGATAAGGATGCCATACCGGGTTAAATTACCGATGGCAGCCGCTACCGCGGTGGGGGTGGCCAGGACAAAGGCGCAGGGACAGATGACTACCAGCACGGTCACGGCGCGTAAAAAAATACCGGTCACAGCATAAGTTATGCAGGCACAGGCAAGGGCGGCAACTACCAAATAGCCTGCCCAACGGTCTGCCAGTTTAACAATGGGAGCCTTGTTGGCATCTGCGGCTGCAGCCAGTTGCAGCAAGCGTTGCAGGGAACTGTTCCCGGAAGTTTTACTGGCCCGCATTTCCAGAGGTTGATACTGGTTTTGGGTACCGCTGAGCAGCGGGTCTCCGATTATTTTATCAACAGGTAAGGATTCACCGGTCATGACCGCCTGGTTCAGGGTGGCGTGGCCTGAAAGTAAAATTCCGTCCACAGGAATAGTTTCACCCGCCAGGACCAGCAGGGTATCCCCGATGCTGACATTTTCAACAGGGACAGTGATATGTTGCTCATTCCGGAGGATTCTGGCGGTGCGCGGCGTCAGTTTTAATAAAGCGGCTACGCCTTTTTGGGCGCGGTTAGCCGTGTAATCTTCCAGCAGAGAACCAATCTGCATGATCAAGGCGACTTCACCGGCGGCAAAATATTCTCCGGTCAGGAGGGAAGCTACCAGTGCCAGGGAGACGAGCAGGTCGGCGGTGATATCCAGTTTGGTAGCCAGGGCGGTCACTGCTTCCAGGATAATTGGGATACCGCAGCAGATTACAGCCAGCCAGGCCGGATCCAGGGAAAGATGCTTGGTCCAGGCGCCGCTCAGACTAAAAATTAAGGCTGCCAGGGAAAGCAGCACACAGATGCCGGTAGGGCGAGGTTCATTTTTTAGCCAGGATTTAAGCATTAGTAGTCACTCCTTATGCACGGGTAAACTTGTCAAGTTTTACAAGAAATCATATACTATATATGTTACTGTACATATTGTACGATAAATATGTAAGTTGCAACAGAAGCAAGCACGGGAAAGTGTTTGCTACGGAACAGACAGGATAAAGTGTCTAGAAAGTGGGGCCGAAGATGGACCGGAGACAACAAAAAACCAGGAAGGCGATCTTTAAAGCTTTTACCGAACTACTGGCGCAAAAAAAATACGACCGGATCACGGTACAGGAAATTATTGACAGGGCGGATGTGGGCCGCAGCACTTTTTATGCGCATTTTGAAACCAGGGAGGCTTTACTGGAAGCCATGTGTGCGGAACTTTTTGAGCATGTGACGCACGCCCATGGTCATTCTGAGGGTACCCATGATTTTTCTGAGACCCAGGATAATCTCGATACCGAGCTGACGCATATCCTGTACCATCTGCGGGATGACAGAAAAAATATGCAGGGACTTTTAAGCGGGGAGAGCAGCGAATTATTTTTAGGTTCCATGAAAAAAGATGTGAGCGAAATCTTCAAACGTCAGTTAAAAGATCAGTTGCAAAATCGCCAGGTGCCGGAAAGTTTTTTGCTTAACCATATCGCCAGCAGTTTTGTGGAAATGTTGCATTGGTGGGTGCAAAACGAGATGCGGCAGACTCCGGAGACCATGGCCGGATATTTTGCGGCGGTTATTCAACCTGTCCTGGGAGATGACTTCACAAAAGTGTCAAAATAGGATATGATATTATTAATACTTGATTGTTATCAGTATTAATTTTTATTTATATGCGAACTTGGCATAAAAGGATGGTCATGATGAGCAAAATCATTTATCTGAGTAATATTGACCGGCGCAGCATCAAGATGCAGACGGCAATAAAAGACTTGCAGGCGGAAGGACTCCTGTCACCAGACGCGGTTTATCTGCGTGTGGAAACAGACAGTATCTGGACAGAAAAAATGGACAGGACACTGGCTGACGCAGACCTGGTGTTGATGAAGCTGATGGGTGGCTCGCTGGATACGCCTTTCTTTAGGCGCTTATTAGTTTATTTGCGGGAACACCGGATAAAATATTATATTAATACTTCCGGAGCCCGGGAAGATAATTTGCAGGGCGGACTTCAGGAAGCCGAGATGCTGCAGTTCAAGAAATATGATTTATATAACGGCATGCCTAATTTCAGAAATATGCTTTTATATGCCCAGTTTCTTTGTGATGGCAAGACCGGCTATGCTCAGCCCGAACATGCACCCTGGTGCGGCATCTACCATCCGGATGCCAAACAGGTTTATACCGATCTGGCAGCTTATTGTAAAGATTTTTGTAAAGAAGGAGCTGCTACGGTAGGCATCCTTTTTTACCGGGACGAGTGGATCTGGGGCGACCTGGGATATCAGGAAGCCCTGGTCAGGGAAGTGGAACGCCAGGGTTTAAACGCGGTGTGCGTTTTTACCAACGGTATGCCGGATTTATCCGTGGGTATGCCCGGTCTGCCGGAAGTTTTCCGGAAATTATTCATGGTCGGGGACCGGCTCTGTATTGATGTCTTAATCAACACCCTGAAATTTTCTCTGTCCAGCGGCCAATCCGGACTGGGTACTTTCCTGCAGACACTGAACGTACCTTTTTTACAAGCTTATACTTTGCTGACGGATTATGCTTCCTGGGCGGATAATTTTGAAGGCATGAACCCGATGGAAATATCTATCAGCGTTACTTCGCCGGAGTTTGACGGCGTGATCCACGGGGTACCGGTGGCTAACAAAACTTTCCTCAAGAATGGTGATATTCATTACCAGCCCATTGAGGAACGGATAACGAGCATGGTAAAGAAAGCTGCTAAATGGGCCTCGCTTCGCCGTAAGGCCAACCGTGAAAAAAAGGTTGCCATAATATTTCATAACTACCCGCCCTCCAATGCCAGCATTGGCAGCGCAGTGGGACTGGATTCTATTGAAAGCGTCAGGTTGCTGCTGCTGGAACTGCAGCGCCAGGGTTATCAGATTCCGTATTTGCCAGCCAGCGGTAAGGAACTGCTGGAACTAATCACGCATAATGCGACGAACGATATGCAGCTGCTGAACGAGCAGCAGGTGGACCGCGCCGCCAAGTTAAGTGATGCGCAGTACCGGCAGTATTTTGAAAGCCTGCCCGGGACCAACAGAAAACAGATGGAAAAGGACTGGGGTCCTGCCCCGGGACAGGTGATGAACTTTGAGGGCCGGCTTTTAGTACCCGGTACCATGGATGGCAATATCTTTATCACGGTCCAGCCTCCACGCGGTTTTGGTGCTGACCAGGCCAAAGTTTACCATTCTCCTTTTGTGGCGCCAACCCATCATTATCTGGCGTTTTACCAGTGGCTGCGTGATGTTTGGGGAGCGGATGCCGTAGTCCATGTAGGAACCCACGGCAACCTGGAATGGCTGCCAGGAAAAAGTGCCGGCCTGGATAATAAAAGTTATCCCGACCTGGCTTTAATGGATTTGCCTAATATATATCCTTACTTAATGACGATTACCGGTGAAGGTATTCAGGCTAAGCGCCGTGGCAGCGCCTGCCTGATTGAATATCTGCCGCCGCCGCAGACACAGGCCGGTACGTATGACGATTTGGCGGAAGTGGAAAAGATGCTGGATGAGTACAGCCATTTTGCCATTACCCAGCCGGAAAATCTTGTTACCCTGCAAAAGCTGCTGCTGGAAAAAGTGCAAGCTGCCAATTTGCAGGCCGAGATGCCGTACGATGACAAAGAACCTTTTGCTGAGTATGCCGGAAGGTTGCATAATTACATCACCGACTTAAAAAATATGCAGGTCCGTACGGGTTTACATGTTTTGGGTCAGCCGCCTGCAGCTGAACAATTACTGGATTTTCTGTTGCTCTTAACCAGGTTGCCTAACGGTGAGGTTCCTTCGTTATTAGAAACAGTGGCGGCAGCACAGGGTTATGACTATCAGGCCCTGCTGCAGGATGCAGGTAAGGTAGATGCCAAGACCGGCCTGACCGGAGGTCAGCTGGTGGATCGTTGTACAGCAGCGGCAAAAGAATTCCTGCGGTCCCTGGCAGCGGTTAAATTTGATACACAAGCAGTACCCGCTTGCGTGGCACAGCAATTTGGCACGGATAAGACAGAAGCAGTCAGCAAGTTGGGAACATATATTTGTACTACGGTTTATCCCGCGATAGCGCGGACGACGCAGGAAATGTCTAATGCTGTTCGGGCCCTGGACGGAAACTATATTGAACCCGGTCCTTCCGGCGCACCGACCAGCGGCGGGGCTTATCTTTTACCCAGCGGCCGTAATTTCTTTGGTGTAGATCCCCGTAATCTGCCAACGCCGGTGGCCTGGAAACTGGGCCAGGATTTAGGCGATGCGGCTATCACCAGGTTTATTGCCGAAGAAGGCCGCTATCCTGAAAGTGTAGGCATTGTACTGTGGTCGGGAGCTAATATGCGCAGTCATGGCCAATGCGTGGCGGAGTTTTTGTACCTGCTGGGGGTTAAACCAGTCTGGCAGTCAGGCAGCCAAAGGGTGACAGGGGTAACGGTCCTGCCTCTGGCAACCTTAAAGCGCCCGCGTATTGATGTTACGGCCAGGATCAGCGGCTTGTTCCGTGATACGATGCCTGGGGTCATGGAACTTTTGGATAAAGCGGTACTGCTGGTGGGCAACCTGCAGGAAAAACCGGAACAAAATTATATCCGCAAGCATCTGCTGGAAGACAGTAAGGAACTAACGGCTACCGGGATGGCCCAGGAAGATGCCTGGCGTCAGGCGGCGTACCGCATTTTTGGCGATGAACTGGGAACGTATGGCGCCGGGGTAGCGGCGCTCCTGGAAAACAAGAACTGGCAGACCGTGGATGATATTGCCGATGTTTATGTACGCTGGGGCGCTCATGCTTACGGCGGTAAAAACAGGGGACAATTCCTGCCGCAGATTTTTAAAAAGCGGATGAGCACGATAGATATTGCCATCAAAAATGAAGATAACCACGAGACGAACATGCTGAGCAGCGATGATTATAATGCTTATCATGGCGGGATGGTAGCCACTGTGCGCAGCATTAAAGGCAGCGCTCCCAAGGCTTACTGCGGTGACAGTACCAACCGGGACCGGGTAGAACTGCATAGCGTGCAGGAACAGGCCAAGCGTATTTTCCGCAGTGAAGCCGTGAATCCCAAGTTTATGGAGGGCATGATGCAGCACGGTTATAAGGGAGCTGCCGATATGGCTAACTACATTTCCCATAGTTTTCAGTGGGATGCCACCAGTGAGGTTATGGATGACTGGATGTATGAGAAATACGCGGAGAAGTACACCCTGGACCCCCAGGTGCAGAAATGGCTGAGGGAAGTTAACCCCTGGGCCCTGCAAAGGATGGCCGCCATCCTGCTGGAAGCAGAACAGCGGGAAATGTGGCATGCTAAACCCGAGACTAAGGAAGCGCTGCAGAAGATTTATCTCTCTATT
>CAXYYS010000099.1:0-5687 GCA_964293585.1 uncultured Acidaminococcales bacterium | reverse complement strand
CTATGGATCTTTTTATTTAGTTTTAGTGTTCAATTTCATTCTACAATTTACGCAATAATTTTCTCTCAAATAAGAAGATAATGCTTGGTTTTCTAAAGGGGATAGAAAGAGCGGCGGCAGAAGGAATTAAGATACATGAACAACAGGCTCGTTATCAGTATGTTGTGGCTGCTAAATATTTTAATCAGCTCGGGGCAGTATGTCTTTTGGATAGTTTAGAAGAAGAAGAAATAGCAAGGAAAGTTTACGAGTATTTACTTCAGCATAAATTGAGTGAGTAAAATTCGAGGTGCCTTATGAAAAAATCCAATGACAATTTTCATTTTGAAATTAAAAAACATATCGGTGTTTTGTCCACGTCGCCCAAGGGCTGGAACTTGGAACTGAATCTGGTGCAGTGGAACGACAATAAGCCCAAGTACGATATTCGTTCTTGGGATAAAGACCATCAAAAGATGGGTAAGGGCGTTACGCTGACTGATGAAGAATTAAAGATGCTGAAGGAACTTTTGAAGAACGTGGAGTAACCGTGAAAAAACATTTGGAAGTGGCGGCGGCCATCCTGGTCCGTGGCGGCAAAATCTTGTGCGCCAAGCGCGGCGCCTATAAATATAATTATGTGGCCAACAAGTTTGAGTTCCCGGGCGGCAAGTTGGAAGCCGGGGAAACTAAAACGGCGGCGCTGGAACGGGAACTGCGCGAGGAAATGGATTTGCAGATCCAGGTCCGGGACAGCGATTTGTACACCACTATCAACTATGAGTATCCGGATTTTACTTTGACCATGTATTGTTTCTTGTGCCGTCTGACCGGCCAAAAATTTGTGATGAAAGAGCATGTGGCTTTTAACTGGCTGGCGCCCCGGGAGCTGGCTTCTGTGACCTGGGCTCCGGCGGACGCGCCTATTATCGCTAAACTGCCGGCGGAACCGGAAAACTTTTTTGCTTAGGTCAATATGTTTCAAAAAGTTAGTTGCGCAATAATCTTGGAGTGGGGATAATAGGTTACAGTAACGGGTATTTTGTTCGCAGCGCCAGCTTTACGCCAGTTGGCGATGGCATCCTGGCAGATAAGGGGTTGCCAATAAACTCCTTTGGGAATTTCTACGTTCATGACCTGCTTTCCCTGCTCGTTGCGAAAAGCTATCTTGGTATGGGTATAGCTGCCTTTGCCGCTGTGGGTAACCTTGGTTCTCATGTTAGTGATATATAATTTTTCTGTCCGCGGCGGGTGCGGCAGGTCTACTAGTTCCCCGGTGGTTAAAAGGTAAACAGGGAAAACAATCAGACCTAAAAAGACGCTAATGACGACGAAAACATGACCCAGCTTGCTGACTAAACTAGCTTGGCTGAAGCTGTCTTTAATACTTTTGATGAAAAAGAAGAGGATAGTTACGCCCAGGCAGATTACGAGAATCCGGATGAGGATAGTTCCGTATAAACCTGTTTCGCCCAGCCAGTTCAGAGCATTGGCGGCATCAATAAGTTCGTAGGACAGGTAGATGCCTACGACAGCGCCGGCATACTTTAAGCCGGTTTTCATATAGGAGTTATGGTCCAGCCAGTCTTTGATCTTGTGGAACATATTTACCTCGCATGTAGATTAATTTCTGCTTATTGTAATACAAACGGCGTTGGTTGGCAATCATTCCGGTTCTGATAACCGATACAGCCGCAAGTTAAAATTGTGACGGAACTGCCCGAAGACTTTGTTTATGGAAATAACACATACTTGCCAAGTACAAAATAATCAAGTATAATTTGAGTAAAGGTCCGCAAAAATTATATATTTGCGGATAATTACTAAAAGAGGATTATAAGATGTTATATTCATATGCGGCATGTATAAAAAAATTTGGTACGGACTATAAATTAAAAAAAGCTCTGTGCAACGAAGAATTGTTTCAGATTGAAAAAGGTATTTATTCTGATAGGAAGAGAATATCTGAACTTGGGCTGATCACTTTTAAATATCCCTTTGCGATATTTACGTTAGAAAGTGCATTTTACTATCATGGTCTGACGGATACTATCCCTGATTTGTATGTAATGAACACAGATAGAAATGCTCCTAAGATTAAAGACAAAAGGGTGAAACAATATTTCTGTGAAGAAAAACTTCTTGGCATTGGCAGGACGATGCTAAACTACCAGGGTATCCAAATTCCCATTTATAATCTGGAAAGGCTGATTATTGAACTAGTCAGGTATCGTAATAAACTTCCGTATGATTACTATAAAGAAGTGGTACGCAGCTTGCGTAATAGGATAAATACTATGGATCTCGAAAAGCTGCAAGGCTATATACCTTTGTTTCCAGTAAAAGGGAAGATTCAAAATATAATTGCAGAGGAGATTTTTTGAAGGAGTAACTTTGTATGTTAACCAAACCTGACGTATATAAACTTTTGCAGGACCGGGGCATCGTGTATCAGAATTTTGACCACGCGCCCATCGTGTCCGTAGCGGACGGGGACCGGCTGGGTATTCACCACGGCGAGCTGGACACCCGTTCTTTACTTTTGCGGGACCGCAAGCATCGGGATTTTTATCTGGTGACGCTGCCCTGTCATAAGGAACTGGACCTGGAGGTGCTGCGCCGGCGTCTGCCGTGTAAGCGGCTGAGCCTGGCCGATGCGGACGAGCTGCAGCATTATTTGGGCGTGCAGCGGGGCTGGGTGAATCCGCTTAGTCTTTTGAATAACGAGGAACGTAACGTGGTGATGGTTTTTGATGCGGCGCTGGCGGGGCAGCAGATTGGTTACCACCCCATGGCCAACGACGCCACCATTTTTGTCAGTTTGGACGACACATGTCGTCTGCTTAAGGAGCATGGCAATAAAATTGTGCTGTGCGACCTGACGGCGGAGTGAAAATATTACTGCATGAAAAGTAAAAATATCACTGAATGGATTTGCGGAATATCACTGAATGAAAAGTAAAAATATCACTGAATGAATTTGCAAAATATCACTGAATGGATTATAATATAATCCAGGAGGCGAGCTGCATGGAGCTGAAGGATTATCGGCCGCGTATTATTGATAAAACGGTTGACTTATATCTATCCACTTTTGGTGCGCTTTGTATAGAAGGGCCTAAATGGTGCGGTAAAACCTGGACCTCTCTTGTCCATAGCCGGAGCCAGATATTTTTAGGCGATCCCGCTGGTAATTTTCAAAACCGGGAATTGGCTCGCATGGATACAAATTTGGTTTTGGATGGTCAGGCTCCCAGGTTGATTGACGAATGGCAGGAAGTGCCGTCTATTTGGGATGCTGTTCGTTTTAAGGTTGACCAGATGCCTGCTAAGGGCAATTTTATCTTGACTGGTTCAGCCACACCTAAACACAAAGGTATTTTGCACAGCGGTACCGGCAGGATTGCAACGCTCAGGATGCGTCCAATGTCTTTGTATGAATCAGGAGATTCTTCTGGTGTAGTTAGTTTAAAGAATTTGTTTTCCGGCAAGTTAAAACCGCTGTTAGTGAATCCTGCTTCCCTACAAGACCTTATAGCGTTGATTATTCGTGGCGGTTGGCCGGGGAGCATCGGTATGGATCTTAAAAAGGCGGCCTTGGTTCCTCGCAGTTATCTTAAGTCTGTGTTGGATGAAGATGTTTACCAGTTGGATGGTGTTAAACGTGATGCCGATAAAATGAGACTTTTATTGCGTTCTTTGGCTCGTAATGAGGCAACTACCGTTTCTAATAATACTTTAAAAAATGATATTAAGAATAAAGATGACGAGACGGTGGATTTAAATACGATTGTAACTTATTTAAATATTTTTGACCGTTTGTTTTTAACAGATAACCAGGAGCCTTTTAGTACTAATATCCGTTCTTCGGTACGTGTTAAGCAAGCTTTTAAGAGACATTTTACGGATCCGTCTCTGGCTTGTGCTGCGTTAGGGGTTACCGCATCTCAATTACTGCATGATTTACGCACTTTAAGTTTTTTGTTTGAAGCGCTTTGTGAACGGGATTTAAAAATTTATGCCGCAGCGGCTAATGGTAAACTTTATCATTACCAGGATTATAAGGGGCGCGAAATTGATGCCGTGGTAGAACTGGAAGATGGACGGTGGGGAGCTTTTGAGATTAAATTGGGAGCGAACCAGATTGATGCTGCCGCAGCAAATTTGCTCCATCTGGCCGAGGAAATCGGTCAGGAACATCCTGAAAAGGCGCCGTCCTTGTTGTGCGTAGTTTGCGGCCTTTCTAATGCGGCATATTTGCGGCCGGATGGAGTGGCGGTTGTCCCCATTACGGCACTGAAGGATTAGACTGTTTATCCTGTTAATATCTGCTGGCCTACCTAAAGAGTTGAAGTTGGCGGCGGAGTAAAAATATTACTGCATGAAAAGTAAAAATATCACTGCATGAAAAGTGCAAATATCACTGCATGGATTTAAAGGAAGGAGGCTGGCAAGATGGAAGCTAATGCCAAGGGAGCTGCGTTCACGCTGCGTCAGGAAAAAGATACGATCTTTGTTACAGGTGACGTGACCCGGGAGACCGCACCGCAGCTTATCAAGCTGCTGACGGAGGACAGGATTTATACCCTGGACTTTGCGGGGGTGGAGCGGATTAATTTTGGCGGGCAGCGGGTGCTGCTGCATGCCAGCCAGACCGGCAAAAAGTTTAACATTGTCAATGCCGGGGTCAAAGTCAAGGCCACACTGAGCAGTACGGGGGTAGACACTTTTATCAGCGTGCTGGAAAAACCGGTGGAACTTAGTATGCAGGGCTATGAAATTTTTGGCGGCGGTTTTTATGGGGATAGTTATTATGGCGCCGACGGGGATGACATGCTTAAGTTATATACCCAGGCGGCTTCTGCGGCTGAGTGTGAGCAGGAAAAACGTTATGCCAGGACGGCGTTCCTGGCGGGGATTCCTACGCCGCTGTCCGGGGAACTGGTGACGGCAGATGGCCGCAGGGGCGTGACCTTTGAACGTATCCAGGGGAAGAAATCCATTTCCCGCCTGCTGGCGGATAATCCGGACAAGATTGAACAATATGCTAAGGATTTTGCGGGGCTGTGCCAGAATCTGCACCGTACGCCCTGCAACCGGGCGGCATTTCCTTCGGTGGACGCCATTATCCGCAGGGTCATCCTTGACCTGCCCGCATATAGCGATAAGGAAAAGACGGCGGTGCTGCATTTTATGGACGGCATTCCGGAAACCGGGACCTGCCTCCACGGGGATTTGCATATCGGTAACGTTATCTGGACTCCCGACGGCGATTATTTGTTTATCGACATGGGCGATTTTGGTTATGGCAACCCGCTGCTGGATCTGGGCATGACGTATTTTGTCATGCGTTGTCCGCCTGCGAAGATGATGGACAACGTGCTGCATAACACGCCAGAGACCATGGCTAAGTTCTGGAATTTGTTTGTAAAATATTACGCCGGAGTGGAGACTCCGGAGCAGGTGGCGGCCTTTACGGAAAATGTGCTGCCTTTTGTGGGACTGCGGGCCATGTTCCTGATGACCAAGGCCAGGAAGGACCCGTTGTTAGTGCGGGTAGCCCGGGAATTTTTGCTGGATAAGATTATGTAGTGAGAAAAATAGCCTGGCAGGGAGAAATCCTTGCCAGGCTATTATTTTTATACGAATAAATCGCTATGGGTTCCCGTCCGGGTGAGGGACAAGACCAGTATTCTATCAACTTTTTT
>CAXYYS010000098.1:0-5700 GCA_964293585.1 uncultured Acidaminococcales bacterium | reverse complement strand
ACATCCATCTGGTTTGTTATTCAGTTTTCAAGGTTCCGTCGCTTCAGGCGACTTCTATATGATAGCATTAGATGCACATTTTTGTCAAGCTAGTTTTCTCAGGAAAATAGATTAATTTTTTGAGTTTTTAAATGGGTATAATCCACCAAAATCCAACATTTTTCCCGTGTAAAACTGAGAGGATTAAAATTAAATTCCTCTAAGGCATATTGTTGCTTAAGTAAGCGCCAGTTTTTAAATTTATACGCTGGCACATATTGCTGCACTCTGGCTTCGTCCCGCCAGAAAGCCGTACTGCGCGCATAATTTTTAGTGCTTTGCCACTGCAGCCAGTCAGGCTGCCAGCCTTTTTGCATCACCATGACGTCATAACGTAAAAGTTCCCTGACCTCTGCTTCCAGTTGCGGATAGGCAGTTTGCGTGAAGCGGTATAAAAGTTCCGTAGTATGCCCGGCACTGTGTCCGCTGCCAAATAAGTTCTGTTCCCGCCACCAGGCAGCCAGTTTCTGATAAAAGGCAAAAGCGCCCGCCGTTTCCTGCTGCGTCAAAAACTGCAAGGTTTGTGAAAAGAGACCGCTATTATAAGTTAGATCAAAAACCTCGCTCAGGATTTTGAGTTCCATTAATTCTGCCGCGCTCAGATACTTGGTGGCTAAGACCTCGTACGGAGGCTCCTGCATATAGATAAGCCCGTACGCAGCAGCTTTTTGTGCCATCAAGGTCCCCGGTAAAACTTTTAAGAAACCCAGCTGCAGCATCTGGGGCCGCAAAGCATACACCTGGTTAAAGGAACGGCCAAAGCTGGCCAGGTCTTCGTAAGGTAACCCTGCGATCAAATCCAGATGCAGATGCATGTTCTTCTGGGCCAACAACAAACGTACATTACCTGCCAGCTGCTGCCAGTCGTTTTCCCGGCCGATAGCCTGCAAAGTTGCGGGATTGGTCGTCTGCACGCCTATCTCCATCTGAAAACGTCCCGGAGGCGCCGTGCGGAAAAAAGCCAGGGCACGAGGCGAGAGTAAGTCGGCTTTAATTTCCAGGTGAAAAGTCGCCTGAGTCTCAGCCCGGGCCAGATACTCCAAGATGGGTAAATAATAATCCTCGTCCAGATTATAAGTACGGTCAACAAATTTTACCAGCGGCACCCCCGCATCCAGGAACCGTTGCAAATCTGCCAGCACCATGGCCTGTGGTTTCCGGCGCACGCTATGGGAAATTCCGGATAAACAATAGGTACAGTGGAAAGGACAGCCCCGGGTACATTCGTAATAACAAAGTTTATGTTCCTTAACCACCTGGTCCAGGTCAGGATAAGGAAAGGCCAGCTGGCTTAGATCTTCCAATACGGCCGGGGTCCCCTGTTCGGTTCGTCCCACGACAGCAAAATTCTCTGCCGAGCCGCTGCCGGTTTCGAGCCTGGTTAAAAGCTCGTTCAGGCATGCCTCGCCCTCGCCGCAGACCACATAATTTACAGCCAGCGCTTCCTGACGTACCTTGTCCGGAGCAAACATTACTTCCGGACCGCCCACGATCAGCAGCACCTGGGGCAGTACCTGCCGCAAAAGCCCCAGCAGCTGATAAACATAGGGTTTATTCCAGATATGTACCGAAAAGCCGGCCACCTGGGGTTTAAACTCCATAATCTTAATCAGGGTCTGCAGGATAGGTGTGTTAATGCTTTCTTCTAAAACTTGCACCTCCCGCCCCTGTTGGCGGCAAGTTGCCGCTAAAGAACGTACCCCCAGGGCCGTATGGATATATTTGCTGTTAATACCGACGAGTAATGTTTGCATAACCGCTCCTCAAGAAAAAGTTTTCCTAATTATAACACCGTGTGGTAAAATAACAAAGGAATTCACACACAGTTTTTCCGTAAATAACTTTTCCGATTCCCTGTCAAAAAAAGGAGACTACATCATGAAAGAAAACTTTACATACGGCAGTCAGGTGCCGCGCCAAGCAATACCGGAAACATATACCTGGCAGATTACAGATATCTTTTCCGATGAACAGGCCTGGGAAACAGCCTGCGCTGCTTTAAAAAAGGAGCTGGCCCTGCTACAGTCGCAGCCACATCACTTAGAAGAAACCATGACGCTGCTGGCATTGCTGCAAAAGCAGGATCAGCTGGCCCAACAGGTGGAAAAAATTTACGCTTACGCCCGGCTGCAGCAAGATGCCGATAACGGCAATGCACATCTGCAGTCCCTGGTAGGCAGGGCCGAAGGCTTGCTGGCTGCTTTCACGGAAACTTTCAGCTTTTTAGAACCGGCGCTTCTGGCACTGCCAGATACCATCCAGGAACGCCTGCTTAAAGAACCGCAGTTTGCCGCCTATCGTTTTAACCTGCAAAATTTACTGCGTAAAGCTAAACATGTTTTGCCGCCGGACGCCGAAGCACTTTTAAGCAAGAGTCAGCTGGCCACAGATACCGGGGCCACTGCCTTTCGCGCCCTGGTCAGCGCTGACCTGCAGTTCCCGCCGGCCCTGACCCAGGATGGTCGTCAGCTGGATGTGAGCGAAGGTACCTATCTGGTACACATGACCTCGCCGGACCGGACGCTCCGCCACCATGCTTTCCATGCTTTACTGAGTTCTTACCACCAGTACGGGAACACCCTGGCCGCAACTTTGACCGGTGCCTGCCGCAAGGCGCATTTTGACGCCACTGCTCACCAGTATCCCGGCGTCATTGCTGCTGCTTTAGATGAAGATAATATCCCGCTGCCTTTTTATGACAGCCTGCTTACTACCGTGCATAAACATTTACCAGCCCTGCACGCTTATATCGCCCTGAAAAAAAAGGCCCTGCAGGTACAGGACCTGCACGCCTATGATATGTATCTTCCCCTCTCCGGAGCCAGGGATACCTATCAGTTTACTTTTGAAGAAGCCTGTGACTTTATTGCAAAAGCCCTGGCTCCCTTAGGTAAAACCTACGGCCAGGTCCTGCAGCATGCTTTCACTCACCGCTGGATTGACCGGTACGAAAACCAGGGCAAGCGTTCCGGCGCTTATTCCTGGGGTATTTACGGTCTGCATCCCTACGTACTCATGAGTTATCAACCCGGTTACAGGAGCATGTCTACCATCGCTCACGAACTGGGACATTCCCTGCACAGTTATTTTACCAACCAGTCGCAACCTTACGCTACCTCTGATTATACGATTTTCTGCGCGGAGATTGCCTCCACCACCAACGAGATCCTGCTCTCAGAATATGCTCTCGCTCAGGCTGACCCGGACCAAAAGATTTTCCTGCTCAACCAGATTTTGGAAAACATCCGGACCACCGTCTACCGGCAGTTGCAGTTTGCCGAATTTGAAAAATATATCCACACCAAGATTGGCCAGGGAGAATCTTTACAGGCTCAGGATTTGGATGACTACTGGCTCAAGAGCAACGCCACCTATTACGGTCCGGCCTTGACCACAGATCAGGACCTGGCCGCAGAGTGGTCCCGTATTCCCCATTTCTATACGCCTATCTATGTCTATAAATACGCCACCGGTTATGCCGCAGCTACGGCTTTCGCCAGGTCTATCCTGGACCGGCAGCCGGGCGCCGTAGAAAAATATCTGGCGTTCCTGCACAGCGGCGCCAGTGACTACCCGCTGAACCTTTTACAACAAGCCGGCGTAGATTTCAACACTACCCGGCCCCTGGAGATCACCCTGGATAACTTTGCCGCCAAATTACAGGAATTGACCAAACTCCTGTCCCGTTAAAATCTACCAAAAAAATCCCTCCGCCTGAAAGCTGCACCTGGCAGACTTTTCCTGACAGAGGGATTCTTTATTTGGTTCCGTAGATACAGATTTCCTTGGTTTCTGCAAGCACCTGCCAGTCACCGGCGTTCATCTCATCTTTTGCCCGGTTATATAAGGACCGGCGCATCACGGCATATTTAGGTCCCGGATCATTTTTAATCGTCTCAATGGATTTATCGACTGCTGTAGTAACTTCTATGCCGGGTACATGGGCATAAAACATAAAGCCCGGGCGTAAAAATTTATCCACATACAGGGTCCGGCCGGTTAAACCTTGCGCCACAAAAGCCCTGGCGATAGTCCGGACGCTAAAATCATCCTGGATGTTGGGGAATAAGAAGGCTAAAGCGATAAACATGGTGATCACACCGGTAGCTACGTGGAGCCATGCTCCCAGGGATGCATCCCGGTACACGACCAGGGCCACAACGATGGCCAGACCCAGCAGCAAGGTAATGCCACCTAAGATATAGCCGCCAAAAGTTAATTCCGGCACCGCGCGCCCACCTACCATCCAGCCTATGCCCATAATCAGGAACATGAGCCCGCTGCCAACGGCCCAGCTTAAATAACGGCCGCCGTTTTCCCGCATCATCCGGTCGATGTTCCAGCCAACCATGATGGCCAGAGCCGGAAATAGCGGCAAGATATAAGATACCAGTTTAGTCTTGGAAATCGTAAAGAAGACCAGGACAAAGATCCACCAGACCTGCATAAAGACCAGGTACCGTAAATCACTGCTCCGGCTGTCAGTAACTGTAGCTTTAATGGACTGGAACAAGATTCCCGTCCAGGGGAAAATGCCCAAGATAATTACGGGTAAATAGTAATACCACAAGACCCGGGTAGGATGTTCCGGTGTGGTAAAACGGGTTAAATTATGAAAGCCCAGGAAAGTATTGATAAAATCCATCCCGTGCAGCTGATACATGCAATAATACCATGGACCCGTGACCAAAAGGCAGACGACGATACCCGGCAGGATATGCATCTTTAACAGCCGGCGTAATTCGCCACGGCACACCAGATAAAGAAAGATGATAGTACCAGGGAACACGATCCCGATAGGACCTTTGGTCAGGGTAGCCAGACCCATACAGATGTACATGACCCAGTACTGCTCATGTAAGAAACAGAGTAAGGCGCCGGTCATAAAAAAGAGCAGCGTCGTGTCCGTCACGGATGCCTTGCCCATATAAAAGAGATTGATACAGGTTCCCAGAACGATGCCAGACCAGAATCCGGCCCGCTCATTAAAGAGCTTGGTCGTAGAAAAATACACGGCCAGGACCGTAAAAATTCCCATCAACGCCGCCGGTAAACGTGCGGCAAATTCGCTGACGCCAAAAATTTTAAAAGCAGCCGCTACCAGCCAGTAATACATGGGCGGCTTATCGTACCAGAATTCATTAAAGATCCTGGGTGAGAGATAGTCTTTAAAGACCAGCATTTCCCTGGCTGTTTCCGCATAAGCCGGTTCATCAGGATCGGTCAGCGGGAAACCGCCAATCCCGAATAAAATATTAAAACCTACGATTATCAGGAGGACAAAAAAAGCATTCCTGGTAATATTGTTATGCATCACTGACCACCCTTCTCGTGCTTGTACCAGTTATAAGTCTGCAGGATGCCCCGGGCCAGATTCATCTCCGGTTGCAGCTTCAGCACGGAAATTAGTTCCCGGTTATCCAGGAACGACCTGTAAATATCACCATCACGTTTAGCCGCATAGTGTACGACCAGCTTTGTGCCGGCAGCCTGTTCAAAATAAGCAACCAGCTGGTTAATAGAAGTTTCCTGAGTCGTGGAAACATTCAGCACGTGGAATCCCTGTAAGGACAGGCTGGCTTCCAGGGCTCTGGCAATATCACCTGCGTATACAAAATCACGGGTCTGCTCCCCGTCACCATAAATCGTCACCGGTTCCCC
>CAXYYS010000097.1:0-5773 GCA_964293585.1 uncultured Acidaminococcales bacterium | reverse complement strand
ATAAAATTAACTATGGGTAATATGGAACATCTTAAAATTTTGAAAAAAGAAAATAATATAAGTATGTTTTTTAATATTTTTATTTTCATTAGTTATATTCTTTTACTTTGTGTAATAAGCTATTATCATGAGCCATGGCATGATGAAGGTCAGGCATGGCTTATTGCCAGGGATGATTCATTATGGCAATTGTTAACGGTTACTACACATTACGAGGGACATCCACCATTATGGCATTTAATTCTTATGCCATTCGCAAAAATAGGTGTACCTTTTGAAATAGGAATTAAAAGTATAAATATTTTTTTTGCTTCTCTAGCAACCTGGTTTGTTTTGTTTAAGTCGCCATTACCGTGGTACTTAAGAATTTTTATTCCTTTTTCATATTTTTATTTTTACCAGTACGGTGTGATTAATAGATCTTATTCTCTGCTCTTAGCTGCTATGATGGCGACAGCTTATTATTATCCCTACAGAAAGCAGAAACCGTTTAGACTAGCTTTTTGTTTAGCTATCATGTCTGCAACCATGGCCTACGGGATGGCTATAGCGGGTGGTATAGCCTTATCTTGGTTATGTGAAATAATATATGTTTTGCATGGAAAAGGAACATTGAAACTTAGCAATTTATGGAATAAAAAATCTATCAAGGTACTTGTACTACTGTTCTTTTTTGCCGTGATTATTATATCTTTAATATTCCCAAAAGCTGATGCTTCTTTTTTTCAAAATACAAATTCAAAACCTTTGCTTGTTTCTTTCTTATATTCTATATTTATAATTCCAGGTCAAATTATATGTTCAAATAACTTCAAGGATTTTTTCCAGGGAGATATAATTACTCTTTTCTTCCAAGATATATATAATTATGCTCAATCTATAAATGAAAGCGGTATTTATGGATTTTTACTTTTAATCACGTACTTGCTTAATTACAGCTATGGTATAGTCTTTATCTTATTCTTATTTTACATAAGTTATTTAGCTAAAAATATTCGTCTGTTTATATTACCTTTATTTGCCTATTCCTTGCTGGCAGCTAATGTTTTTTGGACTAGCTATCATGCTGGTATTATGGCGGGTTTCTTTGTCTTTTTCATTTGGCAGTTATATGCTGATAGTGATAATATTAAGCAGATTACAATTTCTTTGCAAAAACAATTTTCCAGTATCAAGTATTTTATGCTGGCAAAATATTGTTATTATGCAATTATTGCTTTGATTTTGGGAATCAATGTTTATTGGAGTTTCTCTGCATCTTGGTTAGATTTACATAATAGATTTGATGCAAGCAGAGAAGTAGCAGACTATATTAAAGCTAATCATTGGGAAGAAAAGTCTATTTGGATACCGCCAACCATTAAAAATACTAATGATAAATATATTACCATCGGCTCTTATAACATTAATGCCTATTTCAAGAAAAATGTTATAGAAGATCTTGATGGAGGCAATGTAAATAGAAGTTATCATAAGTACAAATTATTGCCAAAACAAGATACCTTAAAAAAACTGCAATCTTTGCGCAAGCCTGATTATGTGATTGCGACTAGTGAAAATGATATGTTATTATTATTACAAATTTTGAACGATAAAGATAAGATGCGGCTCATTAAAACTATACCCTATGGACGCATTTGGAAAGATAATTTCACACCATCAGAAATACTAATTTATGGCAAATGAGAAATATATATAATTACCGGAGGTTAAGGTGAATAAAGCAGTGCTTTTAAAAGTTCAAAAAGTTTTATTTTTTATAGCGCTCTTGCTTTTGCCTTTTTTGACCATCAGGTTGGATGTACTTATGCAGCCTTATGGCCATATTATGAATGCATTTTTTTTGGATAAGTTAACGGCGTTTATTATCCCTTTGGTAATAATTCTGGCTTTATTGACTCAAGTGGTATTTGGTCATTTTTTCATTAAGGTTAAACTGTTCTTAAAACTGTTTTTCATTACTTGGTTGCTGTTATGTCTAAGCGAAACCATTGCAATTTGTAATTTTGACTTATCTCAACTAATATATTACCAACACGAATTTGCCTTTGTACTTTCTGAGGTTCTTAAATCATTTGGCTTTGCGGTCACGCCATATTTAACTAAGTGTTTTTCTTATTGGTGTGATATGGTTTATAACAGTGCTACTTATCTGTTATGGACTTATGGCGTGGTTTACTGGATTTACTGCCTGTATTATAAGAATAGTAGGGAATTAATCCGTACTTGTTTTTCTGCGGGCATGATTTGTTTTAGTTATATTTTCTTGTATGGCTGCATTGAAACTTGCTCCTTTTATGGGGTAGAGTGGGCGACAGATGTCTTAAAAACTTGCAATCCCTATTTTTACCCTATTGCCTATAGTTATAATAACTGGCCGCCTTTATTGATGCTGGGCAAGATTCATCGTATGCGAACCATATTCGCAGAGCCGTCCTATATGGGTATCTACTTTGCCTTTTTAATGCCTTTTATCTGGTATGGCTTTTTTAAAGCTGAAAGTAAGGTTAAAAAATTATGGTTTTTACCTGTCTTTTTCTCATTCTTGATGATGTATTTGACCAGATCAAGGACGGCATATGGCCTTACTTTGATCCAATTATTTATTACTATTGGTATCTTTTGGTGGTTGAAACATAAAGAGTATTACGATGATCTAAAAAAACTTTTGGTATGTTGTTTTCTTGCTGGTATCTTAGCAAATTCTGTGACAGGTATTAATGTCACGGGGATAGATAACCTGAAAAATGGTAGCAACAATGTGCGCTGGGGCTATACTGTAGCCACAGCTAAAATTGGTCTGGCTCATCCTATTTTCGGTACGGGTTCCGAATTATTTAATTATTATGTAGAAGAGTATGCGCCGGACTTTACCAAGGATACGAAAAATTTTAGACTGTGGGTGGACTATTTTAATCGGGATGGTTTAAGAGCTGCTTATCCTCAGATGTGTGAGTATTCTACCAGGTTTGCGCAAAACGGTATTATCGGTTTGGGTATTGTTTTAATCCCTTTAGCAGTGGCCTTGCATAAGTTGCGCAAGTGCTTAAAAAAGAGAAGAGAAAGTTTTTTAATCTTGGTGATTACGACTATTTCCTTGTTAGGCATGGCAGCTACCGGTTTTAGTAATCATTTTAATATTTCCTATTGCTACTGGGTTATCTTAGGCGTAGCCTATGTTTGTGTGAATGACGCTGATACAAGTGAGATTAATGTATCTAAGTAACTATAAAATAGATCAAGGAGAGATTTTCACTCATGAAAATCCTAATCATCGGTGCGGGAGCCGCAGGGCTGACGGCCGCTTATGAACTGCAAAAAAATGGCTATAAAGATATAACCGTACTGGAGGCCACAGACCATTTAGGCGGCATCGCTACTACGGCTATGTATAAGGGGAACCGTATGGATATGGGAGGACATCGTTTCTTTACCAAATCGGATACGGTGATGCAGCTCTGGCAGGAATTATTACCTTTGCAGGGTAAACCGGCCAAGGATGAAATATTATTAGACGAGCACAACAAAAAGTATGATGGTACCGTTGATCCGGAACAGGTGGACAAGGTTTTATTACAACGACGGCGTGTTTCTAGGATCTATTATCTGCGTCATTTTTTTAGTTACCCTATTGCTGTTAGTTTAGCGATGCTTAAAAATTTAGGCCTTGCCAGGCTGTGGAAAATTGGTTGGAGCTACCTGTATTCTATGGTTTTTAAAAGGCAAGAAGAAAGCCTGGAAGATTTTTATATTAACCGTTTTGGCAAGGTCCTCTACCAGATGTTCTTTGAAAACTATACGGAAAAGATTTGGGGGGTACATCCTTCTAAAATTTCCCCGGAGTGGGGAGCACAAAGGGTTAAAGGCTTATCTATCATGGGTATTTTGTTGTCCTTAATTGGCAAATCATCGCAGAATAAAAAGCAGGTGGAGACTTCATTGATTGAAGAGTTTTATTATCCTAAATATGGTCCAGGCCAGATGTGGGAAACTTTGGCAGAGAAGATTTCGGCAAGTGGCGGGAAAATTATTTTGGATCGTCAGGTAGAAAAGTTACAGCAGCAAAGTGATAAAACCTATTTAGTGACCGCGCGAGACACTGCAGGGAAAAAATATAATTTTCCAGCTGAAATCATTATTACGTCCATGCCCATCTGTGACCTGGTACGAAGCTTAGACAATGTTCCTGAGCAAGTTTACGACGTGGCGACTAAATTACCTTACCGTGACTTTATTACCGTGGGACTGCTGTGTAAGAAGCTTTTGCTGAAGAATGATACCAAATTTAAAACGGTAGGCGATATTGTTCCTGACTGTTGGATTTACGTGCAGGAACATGGTGTAAAATTGGGCCGGCTACAAATATTTAATAACTGGTCGCCGTATCTTGTTAAGGATCTGGAACATACAGTTTGGATCGGATTGGAATATTTCTGCAACGAAGGTGATGAGTTGTGGTCTATGCCTAAGTCTGACTTTATTAAGATGGCTATTAAAGAACTGGAACAAATTGGTATTATTAATGCGAATGACGTGCTTGATGCCAACCAGGTTAAGGTTAAAAAGGCATATCCTGCTTATTTTGGTGCTTATAAAGATTTTGCGGTGGTTAAAGATTATTTAAAATCTTTGGTGAATATTTATTGTATCGGACGTAACGGGCAGCATAAATATAATAACATGGACCATTCCATGCTTACTGCTATTGCTGCCGTTAATGCTATCTTGGGTAAAATTAATAAAGACCTAATATGGGAAGTTAATACAGAAAAGGAATATCAAGAAGAAATAAGAACCACAGATTCAGTAAAGATTTAACAGTTTTAGTCAAATATGATTATAAATACTCCCAAAAATAATTTTTTGTGTTATCATAATATCAGATACTAGACCAATACATGTATTTAGTGTAAAGGCGGGTTACAATGTTAACAGAAAAGGGAAGCGGGAGTACAAAAGAATATAGCACGTCAAGGCAGGGATTTACCTTAGTGGAGTTGGTGGTCGTGATTGCCATCTTGGGTATTCTGGCGGGCCTTGCTATTCCAAGATACATTGATATGCAGGAAGAGGCAAGGGGAGCACGCATATTAGCTGATTTAAGGACCATTGAAAGTACGGCGACCGTGTACGGAACAAAATATGGTGAACTGCCTGTTAGGATTAATGATGGCGGGAATGATGCTCAATATTTTTCCGCAGCAGTGGCACAACTTGTCCCTGATATTCTGACAGCTTGGCCTATTGCACCAACGGGTGTTTTTAGAGTGACTGGCAATGATGGTAAAATTTATCGCTATGAGGCTAAAAGTTCTACAGTAGTATATGCATGGAACGGGTCGGAAGTAAAATCTTATAATAAGAGTACAAAAACATTTGTTAGGGGAGCTTCTGGTATAGATCGTGCAACGTTAGGGCGTTGGACCATAGATAACTTTAAAACTAATATTGCACCACCAAAAAATAATAATTATATAAAGCAGTTAGGTAGCATATAGAGTTTGATGACAAGTGATAAAATATAAAAGGGGCTGTTGCAATAGCAAATTTTTCGCAGGCAACAGCCTTATGCTTTTTAGTGAAACAGGATATGATTCATCATATAATTTTAGTGCGGCTTGTCGTTATTCATCCTCCGCATATCTCATCTTTTTTCAACATAAAAATACTCTTACCACCCTTTGCCACCTTCGGCTAAGGAAGCGCTGTCAACGTCACTTAATGCAGGTGATTCTTCTGTAGTTAAACCACAATGACCTGATTAATTGAATAA
>CAXYYS010000096.1:0-5939 GCA_964293585.1 uncultured Acidaminococcales bacterium | reverse complement strand
CTATGGATCTTTTTATTTAGTTTTAGTGTTCAATTTCATTCTACAATTTACGATTTAGTAAAAAAATATAAAAAAATATTAAAAAATTAGCACTCACCACTTGACAGTGCTAACAAAACATGCTATAACATAATCAGAAACAAAAGATTGAAACCCCGTAAGACCACAAATGAGAAAAGGATCTGAGAGCAAGGTTTCATTCAAGTAGTTTCCAAAAAATTTGTGACAAATGGGTCGCTAGGAGGAATGACTTATGATGTTACCGAGTATTTTTGGAGAAAACTTGTTTGATGATTGGATGGATGATTTTCCGGTAAGAGGCATTTTAGAAGGAGAACACAATCCACTGTATGGTAAACATGGTAAGAACCTGATGAAGACGGATGTGAAAGAACTGGAGAAAGGGTATGAGGTAGCAGTAGACCTGCCAGGTTTTAAGAAGGAAGATCTGCATGTGGAACTCAACAAAGGTTATTTGACAATCAGCGCTTCCAAAAGTCTCAACAAGGATGAAAAGGACCAGGAAGGTAAGTACATCAGGCAAGAGCGTTATGCTGGTAGTTGCAGCAGAAGCTTCTACGTCGGAGAGGGCGTAGAAGAGAAAGACATTCACGCTAAGTTTGAAGACGGTACCTTGAGATTGGCTATCCCCAAGAAAGATCCTAAGGCCATCGAGTCCAAGAAATGCATCGCCATTGAAGGCTAAACAAAGGCATGAACTCTAAGTGAGACCGACTGGAAACGCGACAGGTGGTACGGGAGTGTAAATTAGCTCCGCGTACCACCTGCTTTTTTATAGTTTATTTTGTGAGAAAGGCGCCGATGTGTTGATAAACATCCAGCCGTTCCCCGTCTAAGGCCAACAGATGTCCGGAATGGTAGTACCAGACAATTTCTTTATCCGTGGACGCCACATTATCGTATATGATCTGGGCGCTCTCCGGTTTCACATGTTTCTCTACCTTAGACTGCATGATGAGGATGGGGCAAGTAATCTTCGGCAGACAGTTTTTCCGCATCTTGTTGATTTCCTTAAAAGCACTGGATAAAGGCAACAGGGGAAACTCATCGTAACTGGCGTAATATTGCGGCGGTACATCAAACTGACGGGGCTTTTTCTTTTCCACCGGGTGGATAAAGTGAAACCACCGGGCATACTGGTAATGCTTATTAAAAGTTTCCAGGGGTGTGCTCATGACCACGGTCTTATAGAGCTGGGTTGTCGCGGCTACTTTTAGTACCACGGCTGCGCCCATGGAAGTACCGACCAGAGAAACTTTTCTGGCCCTGGTCCGGGCCTTAGCTACATTTTTGAGAACTTCTTCGTACCAATCGGAAAAAGTGGTGTGCTCCAGGTCATCAATATTGGTTCCGTGACCGGGCAAACGCACACCGATTACGGCTAGCCCCAGCTTTTGCAGGTATTCACCTAACAGACGTAACTCACCCGGGGTACCTGTATAACCGTGTACCAGGACCACGCATTGGTCTGTGGTACCGGGCAGGTAATAAGCTTCGCCGCCGGGCAGGGTGATTAGTGGTTGGGTTTTCATTTACCAGTACCTCCTTTAGAGACAGCCTCATTAGCAGCTGGCGGCGTTGGCAGCCGGTCCAGCAGTGTTAAAGAAGTATGATCTGTAAAGATGACGGAAGTAATGGCAAAGCTGCCGGTGATTTGCTGTTTAGTATCGCTGGTTAATTTCTGCTGATCTTCTACAAAAGGATTTAAGGCCCAGGAATTATGCGTGCTTACGGTTTTACCAGCAGGTACGCTGCCAGCCTCAAAGCCATCCGTAAAACGGACCGTGCCTGTGGCATCCTTAACCGTGACAATACCGGAAACACTGAGAATGTCCCTGGTCCCCAGGTTGGTTAAAGAGAAGGTGGAACTGATAGCGGTTACAGGCAGGCCTTCCATTAAAGTCTGGAAGGTAAATTTAGGCGCTTTGATACCGGTGGTTTCTATGCGGACCGCGGCATCAATCTTGTCCTGCAAGGGTTTGTTGAGTTCAGCCAGCTTGGCGGCAATAGCAGCTTGCCGTGCTTCTAAATATTCCTGTACGTTGGCGACTTGTTTAATCTGCCAGGTACCATCTCCCAGGCGCACCATCTTTAAACGTACCGGTAAGGCTTTGCCGGTTTGTTTGTCTTCGATACTCAGGCTGACCACGGCTTCGTTATCGCCATTCTTGGTCACGCCGGTAATATTTTTATAGACCATGTAAGGTACGCCCAGCTTCACAGCCATACCCTCGGCCAGTTGGCCGCCGCGGCCGGAATTGTCTCCGGCGGCATCCAGGACGTTATTTATTGTACCGGACTGTACAAAGTTTTTCGCCATGCCCGCAAAAACGGGGACGATGGAGCTTTTGATACCCAGGATCTGGTTTTGCAGGAACGGGTTGGCCGGCGTGGTCTGGACATGGAACTCGGCCGCAATGGCATCGTCAAATAATTTACTGAACAGGTTATCCAGATCCACATGTTCTTCAAAAGTTTTAGTATCGTGCTGGACCACCGCATTGGCAATCAGATTTAATGTATATTGCGGAGTCTTGACCCAATACCCAAAATAAAAAGCGCCGGCTGCAAGCACGGCAACAATGATGAATCCTAACACATATTTAACTACTTTACCCATAATATGTTTGGCCCCTTTAAGAAAACATTTCCATGTTGGTACTATTTATTAAAGAATAGTTTTACACTAACGGCGGGCTTTGTCAAGCAATAAAAATAAAATGTTAAATATTGTTTGACATTTTGACATTTACTGCTATAATGGTCCTAGGAACAAAAAAAGGGCAGCCGGAGCTGCCCTTTGTGTGAGTCCTTTTACTTAAAAGCCAGGAAGACCAGGATGATCAGACAGAGAATCAGGACGCCGATGATGCTGTAACCCAGCATGGTCATCCGGTGAGCCGTGATTTCTTCGTTAAGCAGGTTATAACAACGCTGCATCACGTTCAGTTTGTTCTCAATGTTGGTTTGCCAGGCGGAAGCGCGCAGGATTTCCAGATAGCGGGTATACACGCGGGCATAGAAAATGTCTTCGGTTACCTGCAGGGCATTGGAAATATTGCTGGTCAGACTGCTGACATCGGCCATGGTTTCCAGAAGGCTGCTGCGGATAGCGCGGTAACGTTCCAGTTTGCTGGCTTCATCTGATTTGCTGACAGCTTCAATTTCACCGTAGGTTTTGTCAATGGCCTTGGTCAGGTAGTTATCGTAATAGCGCAGTTCCAGGAACTGGGCGCTGGCAAATTCCAGCAGGTCTGGGATATCCATACTGCCGCTGGGATCATAGATGACAGCGCTGTCCCAGGCCAGATAACAGATATCCTGGGCATAGGAGAAATGGTTGGCCAGCGTATATTTGGCAGTTTCCTCAGAAACCGTCTGCCTGTCAGCCAGGAGGATAGGAACCAGACCCCAGTCCTGGGGGATGGGATCCCGGAAGTAATAAGCGACGAATTCTTCGTCGAACTCAGAGATACGTTCATTGGTGCAGGCCGGTTTAATAGTTTCCAGGACGGAGTTCAAAAAGTCCCGGACCAGTTCATCCGGCATGACATCCGTGGCGATGACCACATCCATATATTCTTCATAGGTAACGTCTTCGTTAAAGGCAATGTTAAAAATCAGGCAGATAACGCCTAAGTCTTCAATCCGTGCTTTGACTTCCGTGATATAAGGTTTGCCGCAGAATTCCATCTCGTGCGAACCAAGTTCTACCAGGATAGGCGGATTCGTGAAATTAATGGATTGGGTTGAGATACGGTCTAAGCGCAATCGCGAGACGCTGGCATTGCGGGCAATCCATAAAGCTTCTACCTGTTCCAGGTTGATTTCATCGGCGACGTCGAACAAACGGTACACGATCATTGAAGTTTTCATGATTCATCCTCACCCATCGTTTCCATAATAATTAAGGAACAATAATAAACAACACTACACTCTTTATTAATTCGCCATAAACCGCAGTTTTCCTGCGTTTAACATAAATATTCTTATATATTCTAACGCTACGGAGGTGTTACTATGGGAGAAAATTATAGTGAAGAAGTAAAAAATATATTAGAAGCGGCTCAACAGCAGGCAGTGATGCATTATCACCAGGAACTGAGTTGCGTCCATGTGCTGGCAGCTTTAACGACCAGCGAGGGCTTTTTCCGTTTCCTGCTACAGACTTTAAAGATTGATCAGGCAGCGTTTGATGCTGATGCTAAAACCCTGGTGCAGAAGATTCCTTCGGTAAAAGGCCAGGACCGTCAGCTGATGATGAGCACCGGTTTTGCCAGGGTGAATGCCATCCTGAACCAGAAGGCAGGGCAGGGAGAGATTACCATCGGCCTTTTGGTCAGCACTATTGCCAGCGACGGTGACAGCGAAGTGGTTTCTCTGTTCCGGAAATATGGCATTGACAGCAAAAAGATTGAGGCCCTGTACCAGCATTATTTGGGTACGGCTGCCAACGATGAAAATAAGAAAGCTCTGGAAAAATACGGCCAGGATTTGACGGCGAAAGCCAGGGCCGGCAAACTGGACCCGGTTATCGGCCGTGATGATGAGATTCGCCGTACCATTGAAATTTTGTCCAGACGGAAAAAGAACAACCCGGTACTGATTGGTGAACCGGGCGTGGGCAAGACTGCCATCGTGGAAGGCTTGGCCCGCCGGATTATTGCCGGTGACGTGCCGGAGAGTTTAAAGAACAAGACCCTGTTTGCCCTAGACCTGGCGTCCATGGTGGCAGGCGCCAAATACAGAGGCGAGTTTGAGGAACGTCTGAAGAAAGTTTTGAAGGCTGTTTCTGATAGCGCCGGGCAGATTATCATGTTTATTGATGAACTGCATACAGTAGTTGGTGCCGGCGCAGCCGAAGGCGCCATGGATGCCGGCAATATTCTGAAACCGATGCTGGCCAGAGGCGAGCTGCGCTGCATTGGTGCCACCACCCTGAAAGAATATCGGAAATATATTGAGAAGGATAGTGCCCTGGAGCGCCGGTTCCAGCCGGTAATGGTCAAGGAACCCAGCGTGGAGGATACTATTTCCATCCTGCGGGGTCTGAAGGAGCGCTATGAGGTCCATCACGGTGTGCGCATCAAGGATGCAGCCCTGGTAGCAGCGGCAGTTTTGTCCAACCGTTACATTAATGACCGATTCCTGCCGGATAAGGCCATCGACCTGGTGGATGAGGCAGGCGCCCGTCTGCGGACAGAGATTGATTCCCTGCCGGTGGAGCTGGACGAAAGTAAACGGCGCATCCTGCAGCTGGAAATTGAGGCTCAGGCTTTGAAGAAAGAGGACGATGCCGTTTCCAAGGAACGCCTGGTAAAATTGGAAGAAGAATTAAAACAACTGAAGGCTGCTAACGATAGCTTAGTTAAACGTTGGGACGCCGAAAAAGCTTCCATTACCAAGGTTCGGGAAGTAAAGAAGGAAATTGATGCCGTAAAGCAGCAAATGGAAACTGCGGAACGGGAGTACAATCTGAACAAGCTGGCCGAGTTGAAATACGGCCGTCTGCCGGAACTGGAAAAAGAATTGAAGAACCTGGAGAACGGCGCTAAGGACAAGAACGGTCAGAGTCTGCTGAAAGAAGAAGTGGATGAAGAAGATATTGCCAAGGTGGTCAGCACCTGGACCGAAATTCCGGTTCAGCGTCTGGGCACCGGCGAACGCCAGAAACTGGTACATCTGGCCGACACTTTGCACAAGCGCGTCATCGGTCAGGATGCTGCGGTTAAATCTGTAGCGGAAGCGGTGGTACGTGCCCGGGCCGGCATTAAGGATCCTAACCGTCCAATCGGTTCCTTTATCTTCCTGGGACCTACCGGTGTAGGCAAGACCGAACTGGCCAAAGCTTTAGCCGAAGTACTTTTTGATGACGAACGGAATTTGATCCGTATCGATATGAGCGAGTACATGGAGAA
>CAXYYS010000095.1:0-6012 GCA_964293585.1 uncultured Acidaminococcales bacterium | reverse complement strand
AATTTTTTACTCTTTTAAGTGAACCTTTCTCATTAACTAAACTTCTGCTTCAGTTTATTTTGATTTCCATATTAATTTTTGCCATAGATGCCATTAACTTACCTTCTCAATATGAGTTATTTTCTACTCTAATTTTTATTCCGTTTTTTGATTGTCTGTTTGTTGCGTTTATTACGCTGGTGATTTATTGTAATTGTAAAAATTCTAATCAATACCCGTATATTACCGCCTTTGATGAAACATGTGTAGTTGTATTATTAAGCAGCATACTATTGTCTATTTCTATGTTTTTCTATGATTCCAATTACCAATGTTACAAGGTTATTTGTTTAAGTATACTTGTATTGGCGTCTATAAGATGGTTGTACCATAGAATAAATATTATGAATTCAAAAAATATGGTTATTATGAATTCTGAAAAAGAAAATGCAGACTTTACTTTAAACGATTTACTTGAACTAAATACTACAAAAAGAAAAGATGTTAAAGATATTATAATGTTGTCAGACCATCCTGCAGATTATGATTTGTTGCATCGTAATGCCATTGTTGAAAAAATTGGAGGGTATATTGAAAAGGCTAAATATAATCAGACAATTGCAATTGGATTAAAAGGTAAATGGGGTAGTGGAAAAACTACCATTCTAAATCTTGTAGAAAAGAAAGCTAAGGAGAGAGGATCAGAAGTACTTTTCATCAAAGAATTTGATCCTTGGGTGTATTCCTCACAGGATGCCATGATACAAGGTATGCTAACATGCATATTAAATAAGTTGGGTATAGACGATGCAGAGAGATTAATTAAAGAAACATCTTCATCTATTATAAAGGCTTTATACAGTGATGATAAGGCAAATTCTATTTCCGCATTTTTTTCTAATGGGGGAAGTAATAATTTAGAATCCATTAGGAAACGTTTAGAATGTTGCCTGTTATCTCAACAGAAAAATATTGTTATTATTATTGACAATATAGAGAGAGCAGATAAAGAAAATATTTTACTTCTGTTTAAATTGATTGCTGCTATATTAAATTTACCGCATCTGATATATATATTGTCATACGATGAAAATGAACTTAAAAAGATATTCAAAAGGGACTTACATACCAACTATAATTTTCTAAAAAAGATAATTCAGGTAGAGATAACAGTTCCCGATATAGAGGAAAGGTCTAAGGATGCGTTAGTGCGTAGTTGTATCAATAAGGCATTAATATTCTATGGGGAAGATAAAAATAATATTGCTAATTATGAGATTACTATTAAAACCATTATTGATAAAATTGTTGATATACGAGAGTTAATTAGATTTGTTAATTCTGTGTTAAGTGACAATTTTGCTTTTGTTAAAGGCGTTTTGAATCTACATGATTTATTTGCCATTAAAACAATAAAATATTTTAATAATGATTTATACGACTCAATATATGGAAATAGAGAATTTTATATTTCGGCTCATAGAGAATATTCATTAGGTTTTCATCTGGAAGCATTATTTATTCATGAAACCTTTGACAATAATGCTAAAGAATATTTTGAAAGACTGTTTAATGATCCGCGAAACAAGCCTTTTAAAAATTTATTAAGTGAATTATTCCCTTATGTGAAATACTATTTGGATAATGCTGAGCACAAATATCCATGGTCTTTTAAGGATTGTAATATAGGGGCTGCAGCTGATATTGATAATGATTGCCGGATATCTAGTGGAAAATATTTTTCTTTATATTTCAGTGAGTCTGATAATGTATTTACTGAAATGCACCAAGTTATTATAAGGTTTTTGGACTTTGTGAATGATTGTAATAGCCAAGTGAAAATTGCTAATAAATTTAAAGAGTTGCTTGCACATTACTCGGATGAAGATAATATTGAGTTAATGGAAAAATTATATTTGTTAGCTATCCAGAGTGATTTCCATAATCGGGATATCTTGGTTAAGGTGATTTTTGATGGTTATTATTCAATTAGTAATGGTAGAGGCTTTTTGCAAATTAGTCCTAGAAATAGATCAGCACAAATTATTTGTCAATTATTGATGCAAATTGATAATAAAGCATTTGAAGAATTTTTAACTTTTATTAAAGACAAATATACTCATATAAATTGCCTAAGACAAATTAAATATTGGACTGGTTTAGCTGCGCCGGTTAATGCTATTGATTATGAGAAGAGAGCAAAAAGAATAAGTGATGTCTATTATTCTATTAGGCAAGATGTTTTCACAAATAAGATTAATATTTTTAAGCCAGAATACTATCGACAAGAAAATCTTTTTGGCTTATACGATAATGTCGAAAATGAAAATGAAGTAGAAAAAGTTGACGGTGATTTTGTGGATTATTTAAAGCAAATTATCAACAATCAAAATATAAAATACTTATTAAAAGAAATTGTAGTTCTTGATTCAAAGTTTGAATATCATATAAATATTACACGAAGTTTAGCAAAAAATATTCAGAATGAAGTTTTTACTAAAGATTTGAGAGATAGTATTACTGATATAGAAATTAAAATAGAACTGGATTGGTTTCAGAGGACATTTGATGGTAAGTAAAAAGGTATATTATATCTGTTAGCTAGTGGTGGTAATGGAGGTGGCACTCATCTTGATTATTAGCGAACTATTAAATAGGGATAATGATGAGGAAAAAGCTGGTGGTCATATCTCACAAGTTATTTTTAATGATGGAACTACTTTGAATATAAAAAAGAATAGTATTGTCATCTTTGTTGGTCCTAATAATGTTGGTAAAAGCCAGGCTTTAAGAGATATTTATGAATTATGTGATGTTAAAAAACCAAGTATTGTGGTTAAGGATATTAAAATTGTACATAGTAAAGTACCATATAAGACCATGATGCCAAATATTACTAAAGCCACTAATCGTGGGGACGATATGGAATATGATGGTTTTAATATACATGTTAATTCAATGTCAATAATTGGTAATTTAGAAAAGGAATATTCATATTTTGCATTAAGAAATGCTTTTGTCGCTTTTCTGGATACTGAGAAAAGATTAAATATTACAGAACCACCGAGATCTATAGAGGCATTTGCTGTGAAAGATCATCCAATTCATTATGCAGCATTTGATACAAAATATAGGAAGTGGCTTTCTGATAATTATAAAATGGCTTTTAAAGAACCGATTACACCAGATATTTGTTTTGGTGCCACTGTTCCACTTTGTATTGGGGAGGTTGATTATCAGTATAATCAATCGTTGAACATAATTACTAATATAGAAAAATATGCTAGTAAATTAAATGCATTGCCAAAAGTCCACGAACAGGGGGATGGTATAAGAAGTTTTGTCGGGATTTTGCTTTACTTGATGATGGATTATTACAGGACTTTCCTCATAGACGAACCAGAAGCTTTTTTACATGCACCTCAAACAAAAATTATGGGTGAAATTATTGGTAAAACCTTAACAAATAATCAACAAGCTTTTATTTCAACTCATAGCGTCAATATAATTAAAGGCCTTTTAGATATTTGTCCGGATAGAGTAACTGTAGTAAGAATTACACGAGATAGAAGTAATAACTTTGCAATACTTGATAACGATAAGATAAAAGAAGTATGGAAGGATTCATTGTTACGACATTCTAATATTTTGGATGGGTTATTCTACAAAAATGTGGTGTTGTGCGAAAGCGATTCTGATTGTAAGATGTACTCAATTATTGATGAATACATAAAAAATAGCCAAAAATGTTTTTCTGAAACATTGTTTACTTATTGTGGCGGAAAAAGTAGAATGGCTAGTGCAAGTATAATCTTGAAGGCTTTGAAAGTTGATGTTAAGTTGATACCAGATTTGGATTTCATAAATAATGAAAAAGAATTTAGGAAAATAGTTGAAGCTTGCGGTATTAACTGGATAGAAGTTGAAAAAGATTATAAGATAGTTTTAGCAGCATTAAAAAATGAAAACCTATGTAAACGGTTAAAATCTGTAGGTGAAGATTTGATTCCTTCTGGCACAGTATCCCAGGCTTTTAAACAGCTTAAAAACATTCTAAATAGTTATGGTATTTTCCCTGTACCAGTAGGCGAATTAGAAAGATTTTGCGCTGATGTTGGAGAACATGGCCAGAATTGGGTAAATGGAGTTTTGGAAAAGCATCCAGATTTGGGCGATACGGTTTATAAGGATATTATTGATTTTATTAGTAGTATCAAGTTATAAGAGAAAGGAATATTCTTATGGAAGAATTTGATGACGTTGATGATTTTATGAAAGTTGTATTTTCTAAGTTCAGTCAAGAAGTTAATAAAGATATTACTGATGATGTTTTTCTATTTATAGAACACGATAAAGACCTTAAGAAAGAATATGATAGAATCGTTAAGCTAACACATTATGATGGAACTGTTAATAAACGAATAGGCGTTTTGGTGAAGATTCATTTTGGATTAACAAATGAGGATGAAGATGGCATTGGACATCATCCAAAATCTGCATTAATAAATAGCTATCAAATTTATAAAAAACGTTAATAATAAAATATTGACAAATGAGTGTGTTTATTCGAATTCAAATTATTTAAAGAAGCAGAAATAAACTAATACGCTTTCGGGGAGGAAGTAACTACGGTGTTAACTTGACGCAGCTAAAGTTTTCGGCTAAAATTATAGGGCAGTAGTATTTTAGCCGAAGGAGGGTTACCGTGTCCTATATAAAGCGTCATTTGGAGACGCATGTCTTGGATTTAAGCCGGGAATATCCGGTGCTTTTGCTTACCGGTCCCCGCCAGGTTGGCAAGACTACCATGTTAAAAAAGCTGATGCAAAAGGAGAAACGGCCACGCAATTATGTTACTTTGGATGATTTAAACGAGCGATCTTTGGCCGTCCGTGATCCAGCTATGTTTTTGCAAATTCATCAACCTCCCGTGCTGATTGATGAAGTGCAATATGCTCCGGAGCTTTTTACCTATATTAAAATATTGGTGGACAAAAAACGTTGTCCCGGTGATTTTTGGTTGACCGGTTCGCAGCTGTTTAAATTGATGCGCGGGGTGCAGGAATCTTTGGCTGGCAGGGTTGCGCTTTTAAATTTGTTTTCACTTTCTCAGTCTGAGATTGCGGGGAGTCTGGCGGAGCCGTTTACCGTATCTTTGCCGCGCCTGCAAAACTTGCCGCCGACGGTTCCGTTTACGGCGCCAACTATTTTTGAACGTATTTGGCAGGGGAGTATGCCTGCTTTGTGCAGTCGTGAGGTTCATAGCCGTGATATTTATTATGCCAGCTATTTGAATACTTATCTGGAACGTGATATCCAGGGTCTTTTGAATTCTTTGGATGCGCTCAAGTTTATGCGTTTTATGACGGCGGTCGCGGCCAGGACCGGTCAATTGCTGAATTACAAAGGCCTGGCGGATGATGCGGATATCAATCAGGCTACGGTAAAGTCCTGGCTAAATGTTTTGGAAACCCTGGGCATTATTTTTTATCTACATCCGTATGCGAATAATACTTTAAAGCGGACCATTAAAGCTCCCAAACTCTATTTTTATGACTTGGGCCTGGTTTGCTACCTGACGCGTTGGAGTACGCCGGAAGTAGCTTTAAGCGGCGCTATGAGTGGCGCTTTGTTTGAGAATTACGTTGTTTCCGAAATTATGAAAAGTTATTGGCACCATGCGGTAACTCCTTACATTTATTATTATCGTGACAGGGATACTAAGGAGATAGATTTGCTTTTGGAAGAGGACGGGGTGCTCACGCCGGTAGAGATTAAGAAGACCATGCATCCGGAGAAGAGGATGACGAGTGCTTTTACGGTACTGGATTCTCAAAAGCAGTTTAAACGGGGAACAGGAGCTATCATCTGTCTGCATGACAAACTAAGTGCCATAGATGAACAAACGTTAATTGTTCCGGTGGGGTTGATTTAGGAATTTTGTGCTTCCCCATGTCCGGTTTTAGTTTATCACTACAGTGCAAGATCCACTTTATGCGCAACATTCTGGCTCACGTTCCCCAAAAGGAAAAG
>CAXYYS010000094.1:0-6046 GCA_964293585.1 uncultured Acidaminococcales bacterium | reverse complement strand
GCTATCGCCCGTAAGCTGGGCGTAACCAAACCTTCGGTGGCTAAGATGCTGGAATCTTTGGCAGCCAAAAAATTGTTGACTAAAAAACATTACGGCAAGGTTTGTTTAACAGCAACGGGACTGCACATAGCCATGGATTTTGAAATCAAGATTCAGACTTTCGTAAAACTCTTGCCCCGGCTGGGGCTACACTTACAAGAAGCGGAACTTTATAGCGGCGCTAGTGCGCTGGCTAGTTCTTTGCCGCCGGATATTCTGCAGCGTTGAAAGTACAACGGGGTTTAGGGACAATCCTAAACTCCGTTTTTAAATCTTACGTCTGACGGCGGAAACAAAAGCAAATTCGCAAAAAGCACCTGCCCAGGGGTCCGGAAAGGTACCCTGAGGACAGGTGTTTTTTAGTGTCTGCATAATTCAATTTTTCGAATAGGCCGGAATCCATTTCTGTGCTTTGACACAGGCCAGGGGATCTGTAAATTGTACTCTGTTTAAGCCTTCTGCTACAGCTTCGCCGGCCACGGCAGCTGCAACAGTCTCAGAGAATTCCGTCAGCAGGGAAACAGGGGGAAGAACGGCTGCACCGGCAGCAGTGGCATTCACGATGCCGCCTATGGAATGTGCGGCTACGGAAATCATACGGTCGGTCAGTAATTTAGACCCTGAGGCAATAATGCCAAGCCCGATACCGGGATAAATAAGCGCATTGTTAGCCTGGCCGATTTCATAAGTAGTACCCTTGTATTGTACCGGTGAGGAGGGAATGCCTGTAGCTACCAGGGCGCGGCCGTCTGTCCAGTTAATCAGGTCTTCCGCCTTGGCTTCTGCAAGTTCAGTAGGATTGCTCAGCGGGAAAATAATCGGACGCCTGGTATGTGATGCCATCTCGGTTACAATCTCTTTCGTAAAGGTTCCGCCTTGTGTTGAAGTACCCACCAGGATGGTGGGATGGATTGCTTTGACGGCTGCCGCCAAGGTTGTGAGCTCCTTAGCGTTGGCAAATTCATTTCTCTTCCTGGCAAAAGGTTTTTGCTCAGGGGTTAAATCCTCCATGTCCTCGAACAATAAACCCTGCTTGTCCACCAGATAAAACCGTTTTTGGGCTTCGCTGGCAGGTAAGCCCTGGTCAAGCATTTCCTGGTAGATTCTTTTGACGATACCGCAGCCGGCTGTACCGGCGCCAAAACACATGTATCTTTGTTCGCTAAGCTTTTCCTGAGAAATATTTAAGCTGCCCAGGATTCCTGCGAGAGTTATGATACCGGTACCTTCAATATCATCATTAAAAACAGGATACTTGTGGACATATTTATTGAGAAGGTTGGCAGCATTGTCCCTGCCAAAATCTTCAAAGTGCAGATACAGATGCGGAAATAGTCTTTCGACCAGTTCCACGAACTGATCGATAAAGTTATAGTAAGCACTGCCTTTGATCCTTTTTTGATGCAGACCAAGATAAAGAGGGTTATCCAGCAGGCTTTGTCTTGCGGTACCGGAATCAATAACCACAGGGAGTACCTTGGCGGGGTCAATGCCTGCAGCGGCCGTATAGACCATCAGCTTACCGGTGGCAATGCTGACGCCATTGGTTCCCCAGTCGCCGATTCCCAGAATTGCTTCCGCATCCGTGACGACAATTAATTCAATATCCCTGTTTTCAGCGGCATTAAAGATGGTCTTTTCCATCTGCTCCGGATGATTAACTGTCAGATAGGCAGCGTTTTGCGGCGTGATGAAAAATTCGTTGTAGTGGCGGATGCTTTCTGCAATGCCGGGGTCATACACGATGGGCATAAATTCCTTGACATGCTGAGAGAATAAATAGAAGAACAGCGTACGATTACGGCTGAAAATATTCATCAAATAATGGCGCTTCTCACTTACGTCAGGCTTCTTCTCAACATTCTCATATGCCTGCTGCGCCTGTAGGTCCAAAGTTTGTACCGTAGGAGGAAGGATGCCTATCAAATCAAATTTTTCCCGTTCTTCCTCAGTAAAGGCCGTACCTTTGTTTAAAAACGGATCATTCAACAGTTCATAACCTTTTTTCATAGTTCTTTTCCTTCCTTCTCTATTTCCAATAGTTGCCTTATGCTGCTTACCTTGATTACTAATGTAAATATAGGCTAAAAAATTCTTTTTGTGAAATACCTGGTTGTTTACCACACAAACTTTTTGTTATAATAAGTACAGAAAAAATATCTCGTTGGTAATTCAAATAATGGCTGGAAGAAGGTAGGAACATGACGATAACACAGGTAGAATATTTTATTGCCGTATGTAAATACCAAAACTTTTCCAAGGCAGCGGCAGAATTACACATTTCTCAGCCCGGCATCTCCAAATCTATGCGGGAATTGGAGGAAGAATGCGGGGTAGCCCTGTTTGAACGCAACCACAACAATATAGTTATTACCAAAGAAGGAGAGCTTTTGCTGGAAAGCGCGCAAAAGCTTATGGAACATTTTCATGAGCTTGATAGGACGGCCCATTCGCTTGCCTGCGGCAAAGCCATCTTGAAAGTTGGCGTTGTCCCCATGTGCGGTAATACCGTCTTTTCACACCTGCATCGGGATTTTCTGAAAGCCTTTCCTGATATAGAAATGCAGATTACGGAAGAGACGGCCCCTGTTCTGTATGACCTTTTAGATCAACACGAGCTTGATTTTGCCTTATGTGTTACTAATCATCTTCCCGAAGAAAATTACAAATACTATATTCTTAAAAAGAGTCATCTGGACCTTTTTGTTGCGAAGGACAGTCCTCTGGCTGGCAAGAAAACGGTTGACATCTGCGAACTGGCACAGGTTCCGCTGGTGCTCTTTTCTAATCATTTTGGTCAGGCGAAATATATCAGACGGATGTTCAACCTTAGTGGCATCCAACCCTTTGTTCTGCATCAGACCAACCAGGTGTTTACCATCCTGGAATATATCCGTTCGGGTGTGGCAGTCGGTTTTCTTTCAGAAGAATTTGCCGCCGAAGAGACAAATCTTGTTCCCCTCCGCGTCAAGCAGTTTCCGGCAGCCTATATTAATCTTGTCTGGGCACGGGATAAGTCACGCTATCCGTCCATGCAAAAATTTATTCAGTTTGTGAAAGCTAAATATCCGGAGGCTTAGAGCTTTCTCCCTAGGTCGCTTATTTGACAAAACTAATACCTTTAGTTTATAATAAACTAAAGGTATTAGTTTTGAGGTGATAATATGCCGCGTCAGGGATTAAATAAGCACAGCGTCGTGGAGGCGTCCGTCAGATTTATTGAAGAAAGAGGCTATGCCGCTTTTTCGATGAGTGAACTGGCTAAAAGTCTCAATGTTAAAACGGCCTCGCTTTATAATCATGTGGAAAGCTTAGATGTTCTCTTTACGGAAGTAGGTCTTGCGGCAGTTGCGCAGATGGTAGCCAGTGAAAAACAGGCCATCGCTGGCAAAGAAAAAAAGGAAGCTTTATTTGCCATCGCTGCCGCCTATCGTGCTTTTGCTAAAGAACACAACGAGTTGTATCGGGTGATCATGAGTCTGCAAAAATCGGAAAATGAAGTCTTGGAAAGAGCGGCAGGCCAGATTACGGAACCTATTTTGCAGGTGCTTTCCGGTTACGGATTAAATAAAGTAGAACAGATGCACTGGCAGAGAATTTTGCGTAGCATGATGCATGGCTTTGTTGCCCATGAGGAAGCAGGCGGTTTTTCTCATTTCCCCGTTAATAAAAACGAGAGTTATCGGCTGGCCATTCAATGTGTGGCGGACAGCCTGCAAAACATTGGCAAGAAACATCATGAACATAGATAACACAGAACTCTTTGAAAGAACACCCGTGCAAAAAGCAGTCGTGGCGCTGGTGGTTCCCACCGTCATCAGCCAACTGATCACGGTGATTTATAATATGGCGGACACTTTTTTTATCGGGCAGGTGGGTGATCCGAACCAGGTGGCGGCAACTTCCCTGTGTATGCCGCTGTTCATTTTTTTGACAGGCCTGGCCAACTTGTTCGGGATTGGTGGTTCCAGTCTGATTTCCAGATGTCTGGGCGCCGGTGACCGTGAAAAAGCGAAAAAGACTGCGGCGTTCAGTATCTGGACCGCCAGCCTGGTTTCTCTTTGTTACGGTATGGCCTTGATGATTTTCCGGTCGTTCGCCCTGCCGGCTATCGGTGCTAACGCAGAGACTTATGACTTCTGCTATCAGTATATTTTCTGGACGATCACCGTCGGCGCGGTGCCTACCGTGCTGAACGCTCTTTTTGCCCATCTTGTGCGTTCGGAAGGTTACGCCAAGCAAGCCAGTTTTGGTATGGCCCTGGGCGGGGTTTTGAACATCATCCTCGACCCGCTTTTTATTTCGGTATGGGGACTGGAAATTGCCGGCGCCGCCATTGCTACCATGCTTTCCAATTTAGTTGCGACTTGCTATTTTATTATCCTGATTTCCGGTAAGCGCAAGAGTACCGTTATTACCTGGAATCCGAAGTATTATACCCTTAAAATGCGTATTCCCCGTGAAGTGCTGCTGGTGGGATTGCCAAGCTGTATGATGAACATTATGGGGGTGCTTTCCAATATTGTCTTGAATGTACTGATGGCATCCTACTGTAACGAAGCTGTTGCCGGTATCGGCATTGCCAAAAAAGTGGATATGATGACTTTTGCCATTGCCACCGGTATGTCACAGGGAGTCCTGCCCCTCATTGGTTATAACTATTCTGCTAAAAACTATAAACGCATGCTGGCCGCTGTAAAAACGACATTTTTGTTTAGCCTGGCCGTAGCCGTGCTGAGTACCGTTTTCCTGCTTACTTGTGCGCAGCCGATTGTCAGAGCCTTTATTGACGATCCCCTGACCGTGGAATATGGCCAGCGTTTTCAGCGTATTATCTGTATCACCGGCCCGTGCATCTCCGTGACGATGATCATCATCACCATGTTCCAGGCCGTTGGTATGAAAGTGCAGCCTTTGTTCCTGTCCCTGCTGCGTAAAGGCGGGTTAGATATTCCGTTTATGTTTATGATGAACGCGCTGCTGGGGGTTAATGGTACGGTCTGGGCGACACCCATTGCCGATTTCAGCGCCATGCTGGTGGCCATCTTCCTGTTTCTTCCATTTTGGCAAAAAATGCACGCCCAACTCCACCTGCCTCCGGAATATTCTTGAAGAAAAACTATAAACTTACAATAAGATAAGATTTATCCAATTTTTGCGCGTGCCTTGACAATTCTAAATAATGGTGTTAACATTTGTTCATAACTTCATAAACCTTTGAAACCGTTGAGGTGGAGATAACGTCAGAAGATGTGCTTACAGAGAGTCCGGGAGGATGGGAACCGGATAGCGGCAGTCAGGCAAATGGACCACCGAGGGTGCAGCGAAATCAGGTAACTGAAAGTATCCTGCAACGTGACACTTGCGTTAAAAGCGAGGAATGTGTTAGCATTCTGCTCAACCTGCACAATTTTGTGCAGTACAAGGTGGTACCGCAGATATTATGACGTCTGTCCTTGCAAGGGACAGGCGTTTTTTTATTGGGTTACGGTTATCCATAGTTCGGCACATGCTAACATGGGTAACCGTAATTTTTTTTAAATGAGGAGGAAAAGAAAATGATCAGACAGGCCATTGAAAAGATTGTGAACAAAGAGGATTTGACTTACAACGAAGCGTACACGGTGATGAATGAGATTATGAGCGGGGAAACTTCGGCCACGCAAAATGCGGCGTTCCTGGCGGCGTTGTCCACGAAGAGCACCAAGGCGGAGACGATTGTGGAAATCGCGGGCTGCGCTGCGGCCATGCGGGAACATGCTACGAAAGTGGTTACGGATTTGCCGGTTTTTGAAATCGTAGGTACCGGCGGCGATGGAGCCCACAGTTTTAATATTTCTACCACGGCGGCTTTGATTTGTGCGGCTGGCGGAATGAAGGTAGCTAAACATGGTAACCGGGCTGCTTCTTCCCAATGCGGTACGGCCGACTGCCTGGAAGCCCTGGGGGTTAACTTGCAGCAGAGTCCTAAAAAATGCGTAGAACTATTAAATAAGGTGGGCATGTG
>CAXYYS010000093.1:0-6407 GCA_964293585.1 uncultured Acidaminococcales bacterium | reverse complement strand
TGCCCCACCTGTCATTGTTACGACGTGCGGGATAATGTGGGCAAAGACGGACAAGTGCAAAGGTTCCGCTGCTGGGACAGCTGCATGAACGGCGATTTTACCAAGATGGCTCATGGCAATCCCCGTAAGGGCCAGCTGGAAAGATTCCGCCAGCGCTACATGCATAAGCTGGTGTATTTCCCGGAAGACTACGAGGGTACTTTTGCCTGCGTAGGCTGCGGACGCTGTCTGCGTATCTGTCCGGTGAACCTGAATATCGTGAAAGTGGCCAAGGCATTGGAGGTGGACCTGCATGTGTAACTGTCAGGATACCCTGATTCCTCAGATTGGCGTGGTGACGGATGTGTGCCGGGAAACGGCGGACGTGAAAACCTACCGGGTAGAAAAACCGGGCGGCGGCAAATTGTTCGAACACATGCCGGGGCAGTGCGCCCTGCTCTCCGTGCCGGGAATGGGAGAAGCTATTTTCTCCATTACTTCTGCACCGACCAATAAAAACTATCTGGAGTTCAGCATCAAACGCTGCGGCAGTATCACTACCTACCTGGACGATGAGCTGGAAGTGGGCCAGGAAATTGCCGTGCGGGGACCTTATGGCAACCATTTCCCCGTGGAAGATAAGCTGCTGGGGAAAGATGTGCTGTTTATTGCCGGCGGTATCGGCCTGGCGCCCATGCGCAGCGTGATTAACTACATGCTGGATAAGCGGGAGCAGTTTGGCAGTATCGATATCGTGTACGGCGCCCGCAGCAAGGAAGATTTTGTCCGCTACGAGGAACTGACTAAAATTTGGCCGTCCCAGCCCCGGACCAAGGTACATCTTACCATTGATAAACCCCAGGAGGGGTGGACCGGGAATGTAGGTTTTGTCCCCGCCTTCTTAAAGGCGCTGAAGTTTTCCCCGGACAAGACGGTGCTGCTGTGCGGACCTCCTATCATGATTAAGCTCTGCCTGGCGGCGCTGGTGGAGATGGGCTTTAAGAAGAGCCAGGTCTATACCACCCTGGAATTAAAGATGAAATGCGGCATCGGTAAATGCGGCCGCTGCAATATCGGTAAAAAATATGTGTGCAAGGATGGACCGGTTTTCACCTGCGATCAGCTGGATGAGATGCCGGACGAGTATTGAGAGGAGGTTTCGGCATGGAAGCAATGGTTACAGCTTATCTGCTGGGTAAAAAGTGCTCGGTTCCGGCGACGCTCACCATCATGGACGCCATGGAATATGCGGGCTTTAAACTAATCAGGGGTGTGGGCTGCCGCAACGGTTTTTGCGGGGCCTGTGCCGTCATTTACCGGATCAAGGGTTCCACGGAACTAAAGGTGGTCCTGGCCTGCCAGACCAAGATTGAGGAAGGCATGTGCGTGGGGAAGATTGAATCTTTCCCCTTGAATAAACGCAGCTTTAACCTGGAAGAACTTAAGCCTACGGATAATATCATCGGTCAGCTCTATCCGGAAATTTATAGCTGCATCGGCTGTAATGCCTGCACCAAAGGTTGTCCCGAAGGGCTGAACGTGATGCAGTATATTGCTTACGCCCAGCGGGGCGAGTACGAAAAATGCGCCCGGGAATCTTTTGACTGCGTAGGCTGCAATATCTGCGCCTCCCGCTGTCCGGCCCAGATCAGCCACAGCGCCGTAGGACTTTTAGCCAGAAGGCTGACCGGCAGATACCTGGAACCCAAATGCGCCCATCTGGAAAAACGGGTGGCCGAGGTGGAACAGGGATTGTACCGGGAGCCTTTGACCAAGTTGAAACATACTCCCCTGGCCGAATTACAGCAGCTGTATAATAACCGTGAGATTGAGAAGTAGGAGGCAGGCAGATGAGCGCATATACTGAAGAGATGTTAAAATCCATAGCTAAGGTAGAAAGTACCCGGGCGGCGCGCCTGCATACTGAACCTAAGCGCTTTACCGCAGAGGAAAAAGATGCTGTCCTGAAAAAATTCCATCCTGATTATAATGAAGAGGCTTTTACTACTTTGAGCATCGGCCCTAACAAGGGGGATAAGGTGCCCAAGGAGTTAGGCGCACTGCTGGAAGGTCACAGCCGTCTGGAAAAAGTACAGCTGGACCTGCAGCGTCTGGATTACGATGTGGATGTGCTGATTATCGGCGGCGGCGGTGCGGGAGCCAGCGCAGCCCTGGAAGCTAAAAAAGGCGGCGCCAGCGTGCTGGTGGTCACCAAGCTGAAGATGGGTTACGCCAACACCATGATGGCAGAAGGCGGCATCCAGGCTGCAGATAAGGCTAACGATTCTCCGGCGGTCCATTATCTGGATGCGCTGGGCGGCGGACATTATAAAAATATTCCTGACTTGTTGGAAGAACTGGTGGAAAACGGTCCCTTAGCCATTAAATGGCTGAGCGACCTGGGCGTGCTCTTTGATAAACAGCCGGACGGCACCATGGTGACCACCCACGGCGGCGGCACTTCCCGGAAACGTATGCACGCCTGCGCTGATTGTACCGGCGCAGAAATCATGCGTGTCCTGCGGGACGAGGTGCAGAACCAGGGCATCCGGGTACTGGACTATGCTCCGGCCGTGGAATTATTGCTGGATGAGCAAGGCCAGGCGGCAGGAGCCGTGCTCTATGATTATGATGCAGAAGAGTTTCTGGTGGTCAGGGCCAAGACGGTGATCATTGCTACCGGCGGTGCCGGACGTTTGCACTATCAGGGTTTCCCCACTTCCAATCATTACGGTGCAACGGCTGACGGTCTGGTGCTGGCATACCGGGCCGGCGCTAAATTGATTTACGCTAATTCCAGTCAGTTCCATCCTACCGGCGTCGGTTTCCCGGCGCAGATTTACGGCGCCCTGGTCACAGAAAAAGTACGTTCTATTGGCGCCCAGCTGGTGAACAGCGAGGGCGAAGCTTTTATGCATCCGTTGGAAACACGGGATGTGGCTACGGCTACCATTATCCGGGAATGCACGGAACGTGGCAAGGGCGTTAAAGCTCTGGACGGCGTGGCTTTGTGGCTGGATACGCCCATGATTGACCAGCTCCACGGGGAAGGTACGATCGCGACCAGGATTCCCGGCATGCTGAAAATGTTCGGTCAGTTCGGTATTGATTTACGCAAGGAGCCGGTACTGATATATCCCACGCTGCATTACCAGAACGGCGGCATCTTGATCGACAAGGATGCAGAAACTTCTATCCCGGGCTTATTCGTTGCCGGGGAAGCTGTGGGCGGTATTCACGGCACCAACCGTTTGATGGGAAACAGCTTGCTGGATATTATCGTCTTTGGTCGTATTGCCGGTACCAAAGCCGCAGCCAAGGCTAAAGCTACTAAACTGGCGGCCCTGTCCCTGGCTCATGTGGCAAAATTCGCTAAGGCTTTGGAGAATGCGGGTATCAAGACGGAAGTGGTGTCTCCAAAACTGCTGCCGGTGTATACCCACGGCAGGCCAGGCCGCTAAGAGCTAAGCAGCTTATAAGAGGAAGCCTGGTGTTCCTCTGACAGCTTTTACGGCAGACGCAGTTGTTAAGGTTAAATAAACAAGCAGACAAACAAAAAGCGCATCTTGCAGGTTCAAGCGAACTTGCAGGATGCGCTTTAGTATTTTTTTTCAGGCTTTCAACCATTTAGCCACGTCTAAGGCGTGGTAGGTGATGATCATCTTGGCACCGGCCCGTTTAAAGCCCAGCATGGTTTCCATGACGATGCGTTTTTCATCAATCCAGCCGTTGGCGGCGGCAGCTTTGACCATGGCGTATTCGCCGCTTACGTTGTACACGCACAAGGGACGGTTAAAAGTTTCATGGACCTTGGTGGCCACATCCAGATACGCCATAGCCGGTTTCACCATGACGATGTCGGCACCTTCTTCGATATCCAGTTCTACTTCCCGCAGAGCTTCCCGTACATTGGCGGGGTCCATCTGGTAACCTTTGCGGTCGCCTTTGCTGGGAGCAGAATCAGCGGCAGCCCGGAAAGGACCGTAGAAGGCGGAAGCAAATTTGGCGCTGTAGGCCATGATAGCCACGTTGGTAAAGCCAGCTTCATCCAGGGCGGTACGCATAGCCTGTACATAACCATCCATCATGTTCGAGGGGGCGATAATGTCGGCGCCGCAGCGGGCATGGCTGACCGCAATCTTGGCCAGAAGGGGCAGGGTGGCATCGTTGTTCACAGTGCAGCCGTTTTCTAAGACGCCGCAATGACCATGGCTGGTATATTCGCACAGGCAGGCATCAGTGATGACTACCAGTTCCGGATATTTAGCTTTAATAGCCTTGGAGGCCATCTGGACCGGCTCCTTGTCATCCCAGGCGCTGCTGCCGGTGGCGTCCTTATAAGAAGGCAGGCCGAACAACAGGACGGCGGGAATGCCCAGGCTTGCCACCTGGTCAATGGCTTCCATGACCATATCAACAGAATATTGGTAGTTACCGGGCAGGGATGTAATTTCTTTCTTGATGCCTTTGCCGGGTACTACAAAGAGCGGATAGATTAAATCAGTCACACTTAAAGTAGTTTCACGGATCATACTACGCAAATTTTCAGTGGCACGTAAACGACGCGGACGGTAAATTGGAAAACCCATAATCAATCTCTCCTTTGAGTACTTAAATTATATTTGCTCTCTATGAGAGCGCTCACAAGTCCGTGAATGGTATATTCGCGGGCTGTAATGCTAACTTTAAGACCTGCCTGTGCGCAGGTGGCCCCGGTAATGGGTCCGATGACAGCCAGTTGCACGTTGTTTAAAAGCTGTGTCTGCCGGTCTATAAGTTCTAAGAAATTGGTGACCGTAGAGGAACTGGTGAACGTGATGTAATCGACGGTCTTGTTTTGCAGGGCGTTTAACAGCTCGAACTTGGCCGAATCATCCTGTACCGTCTGGTAGACGGGGACCACGGTAACCCGGGCGCCCCATTTTTGCAAAGTATCCGGCAGCACGCTTCTAGCTACGGCAGCACGGGGAAGCAGCACGGTGGCGCCAGGCTGCAGGTGGGGCTGTAAAGCCCGGGCCAGGTCTTCCGCCTGGTAGGTGGCAGGCACCACATCGGCGTGCAGGCCGTATTTTTTTAAAGCTGCAGCCGTACCGCTGCCGATGGCAGCAAGCAGGCAGCCTGCCAGGGCACGGGCATCCAGTTGCATCAGTCCTAACCTTTTAAAGAAGGCATCAACCCCGTTAGCGCTGGTAAAGATAAGCCACTGGTAGCTGCTTAAATTTTGTAAAGCCTGGTCCAGAGGGGCATAATTTGCCGGCGGCGCCAGTTTAATCGCCGGCACTTCCAGAACTTTGGCACCTGCAGCCGTCAGCTGTTTTGTCAGCTGGCTGGCCTGGGCTCTGGCCCTGGTAACCACCACGGTCTTGCCGAAGAGCGGTTTCTTTTCAAACCAGGCTAACTCTGTACGTAGCTTTACCACTTCGCCAACGATAAAGATGGCGGGTGGTTTTAAGTGTGCGGCCTGGACATCGTCATAAGCGCGGCCCAGGGTGGTGACCAAAGTCTGCTGCTCCGGATGGGTGCCCCAGCGGATTAAAGCCGCCGGAGTTGCTGCCGGGCGGCCGTGGGCAATCAGTTCGCTGGTAATATGCTGTAAGTTTTCCACCCCCATGAGAAAGACCAGGGTGTCCACGCTGGTGGCCAAACCCTGCCAGTTGATGGAACTGGGGCCTTTTGTTGGATCTTCGTGGCCGGTGATGACGGCAAAAGAAGTGGCTACATGCCGGTGAGTCACAGGGATGCCGGCATATTCCGGTACAGCGATGGCGCTGGTGATGCCGGGCACAAATTCAAAAGGCAGGCCGGCTTTTTGTAATTCCAGGGCTTCTTCGCCGCCCCGGCCAAAGACAAAGGAATCGCCGCCTTTTAAACGGGCTACCAGTTTACCATCACTGGCCAGCTTGACCAGCAGCGCGTTTATTTCCGGTTGTTTCAGGGTGTGCCTGCTGGAAGCTTTGCCTACATAAATCAGTTCTGCTTCCGGACGGGCGTAAGCAAGGATGTGGGGGTCAGCCAGCCGGTCGTATACAACTACTTCTGCCTGGCTTAAATATTCCTTGCCTTTTAAGGTTAAGAGTCCCGGGTCGCCGGGACCGGCACCTATCAGAAAAACTTTGCCTTGCTTTTTCTCCATGACCTTGCTCCTTATGCTTGCGCAGTTATTTTAGAAAAAATGTTTTACAGTATGGCAGCTAAAATTTCCCGGCCGCCCTGGTCCAGCATCCGTTTACCCAAGGTGACGCCTAAGGTCTGGCATGTTGTTTTCTTGCCTTCGATGCTGTCCCGGATTACCTTTTTTCCGTCCAGGGAAGCAATGACGGCGTCCACATGGAGCAGCTCACCCCGAACCTGGCCAAAAATACCCATGGGTACCTGGCAGCCGCCGTTCACCAGGCCCAAAAAAGCTCTTTCCGCTGTGGGAGCGGACC
>CAXYYS010000092.1:0-6464 GCA_964293585.1 uncultured Acidaminococcales bacterium | reverse complement strand
AGTTTGCCTGGTCTTCGCCGTACAGTTCACCGTAAAGCTGCAGGCCCGGGAAACGATATTTCACATCCACCCCGGCCTGGTCGTTCCATTTATCATTAGAGTCCGCATTCTTGCCCCGCACCCAGTCCCAGGTGTCGCTGAACTTAAACGCGTTGCCGTCGCCGCCCAGCAGAGACAGGCGCGCCAGCCCGATACTCAGATTTTTATAAATATGTTCGTGGCGGATGCCCACCAGATAGGGATGATTGAAATCGTGGACGCCGTTATCCGCCCGCTCGCCGTCCAGCTGACCGACGAAAGCCGTCAGGCGGGTCGTGCCTAAAAAGTGCAGGATGCCCCGGTTGGGCTTGCGTTCCTCGGTAGAAACTTTCAGCATGGTCAGGGGACGTCCGTTATTACTAAAACTGAGTTTGCCGGTGTAACCCTGGCCCCAGTCCAGAGCCTGCTTGCCTGCTTCAATCTTAAAGATACCGATACGGGACGCCAGATAAGCTTCGTCCACGGCGCCGCTCAAATGGTTGTCCTCGTCCCAGCCGTAGCGGGGCGAAACCGAAACCGCCACTTCGCGGCCCAAGTTGCCGGACGCGTACCCGCTCACGGTAAAGTTCGTGTTCTGGCTGTAATGCCGGCCGTTATTCCCGGTGCTAAACGGCTGCCAGCTGGAAAAAGCCGGACCGCTGTACGGATAACTGTTCCGGCTGAACTTGCCGTAGTCCAGCTCCGCCGTCACGCTGTGCACTTTCACGCCCCGCATGCCCTGATCCTTGCGGCCTGCGGCATAGGCAGACCAGGCTTCCAGCTCCGGCTTAAATTCCCGCTCCATTTCCGTGAGCATGGTTTCAATATAGGCCGGCGTCTTTTTAGTCGCCGCTTTTTCCCGGGCTTCCAGGATCCAGCGGGCAAAATCCACCCGGGCATAAGGTTTGGTACCGTAAAGCATAGAGTGCAGATAGCCCATGCCATCCAGCTTCTCCAGATAGTCGTAGTAAAGACTGCCCACGGGTACGTTGGTGGACATCGGCAGCTTAGTGTTGGGATACTCATCTTTCGGGAAGGACACCGGCTGCGCGGCAGCTTTTCCGGATACAGTCGTGGACGTGGCGGTTTTACTGCCGGAGGCCAGGACGGAGACCGGGGTAAGGCTGCTCAGGAGGACGATCGTTAGAAGGAGAGCTAAAGATTTTTGCATGGTTGCACCTGGTTTCTTAGATTTTAAATGTATATGTTAACTATATATTTAATTGTAAATTTTATTATACCACAAATTTAAGTAGCCAGGTAATTTTTACTTAAGCCACGTGAGACGGCACCCGGGAAATAAATCTTGCCAGCCGCTCTCTTACTGCAGTCCGGTCTTTACTGCCAGCAGGCCCAGATATTCTTTCAGGGCGGCACTGCTGTCGGCCAGACATTCGCCGCGAGGCGCCAGGCTGAGCAGGCTAAAACGGCGCCTGGTCCCCGCCTGATAGTCACAGGGATACGGGGTCACGTTCAGCCCCGCCCGCTTAAAAAAGGCCGTAGCCCTGGGCAAATGGAGGGCGCTGGTTACCAAAAGAGGCTGCGTCCAGCCGTGCTGCACGCACAATTCCTTCGTATACCGGGCATTCTCCGCCGTGTTGCGGCTGCGGGCATCCACAAAAATTTCCCGGGCCGGCACGCCCAAACCCACCAGGACTCTTTGACCTACCACCGCTTCTTCCGCATCCCCGGGCAAAATCTTACCGCCGCTCAGGATCACCGGCAGGCCCAGCCGTTTCTGCAAACGGGCCACGGTCAAAAGCCGGCTGGCCGAAAAACTGGACAGCTGGTCCCAGCCTTCCACATCCGGTACGCCTGCCACGGCGCCGCCCCCTAAAAAGACCAGCACATCTCCGGCCGGAGCAGACGGCTGCGGATACCGGCTTTCCAACCCCCGCACCAGCAGCTCGCTGACGCTGGGCAGGGACAGCGCGTACAGCGCCAGGCCAACCACCAGCACCACCTTGCGCCCGGCCGCGCGTTTAAATTTTAAATATAACCACAGCAAAAATAAGACCGCCACCAAGATGCCCGGTGGCAGCAGCCAAGAATATAAAAATTTAGTAAGCACGAGCATAGTCTTTCCCCCTGCTACTGCGGATCCTGCCCGGACCGGAAAGCCCGGGCACAGCTTTATGGCAGCGGCGCCACTGACGGCAGCCGCCGTTTTTATAATTTTACGCCGTCAGCCGAATGACTAAAATGCACGCTAAACCGGGGCGCCAACTCCGGAAAAGCTTCCAGATACTCTTCCTGAAAGGCCCGGGCAATCTTCTGCTCGTAGCGCGGGTCGATGATAGCCATGTAACAGCCCTTAAACCCGGCGCCGGAAAAACGCCCGCCGTAAATCCCGTCCGTGTGCCGGGCAATCTCGTGCAGCTTTTTCAGCTCCGGGGATCCGGACTCATAATTGTTGATACTGCTGTCGCCGCTGGCAAAAACCAGCTGGCCGAAAGCGTGCAAATCGCCTTTCCTCCAGGCCTCCACTCCCTGACGCACCCGCTCCACCTCGCTGTAAAAATGCTCGGCGCGTTTCTGCCAGTTGTGGGGCAGTTTCTTCTTATATTTTTCGTAAATCTCCGGGGCAATATCTCCCAACACCGAATCCGCCACCTTATCGTAAGGCATCCCGGCGTAAGCCTTCAGCGCGTACGCTGCCGCCTTGCACTCGTCCACCCGGGAATTGTAGGCGCTGTTGATAAGGGCGTGCTCCACCCCGGAAAAGACAATGGCAAACTCGTAATGCGGCATCCGCTTGGGCTGCGGGATAACCTTGTAGGAACTATCCCTGGTGTCCAGGAACAGCAGGCCGTCCTTTTTGCTGTACACCTCGCAGCTCTGGTCCAGGATACCGTTGTTCAGGCCGATGTAGACAGCTTCCGCATAATGCGCCAGCGCTACCAGCTGATCCCGGTTCAGTTGGATGTTGTTCAAATCGCACAACGCCCGCAGGTACAGGATGATGATGGCCGCCGAAGAAGACAGACCGCCGATGGGCAGCGTGCCTTCGATGACGCCTTTAAAACCCACCTGCAGCTCATAATCGGCGTGGTGCAGAGCCGCTACCGCGGAGCGCAGATAATCGCCCCAGTCGCCGGTCTTGTTGGAAATTTTGTGCACCGTGGTCCGGGCGCGTCCGGGAAAGTTTTTGCTGATTAAAAAGATGCGGCCGCTGGGGACAGGTTCATAGGTCAGGGTCATACCGTAGTCCAGGGCAAAACCGGTCACCAGCCCCAGCTGATGATCTACGTGGGCGCCCAATGGGCAGATGCGGTAGGGAGTGAAGATTTGTACTGTCATGGTGTCCCTCCTGTTCTTACTATGGTTATATTGTAGCACAAGTGGGGTGGGTTTGTCGCCGCTGCTTGGTTGGAGTGCCGAAGGGGGGTGTCTTTGTTTTTGCCGTTTGGTTGGAGTGCCGAAGGGGAATGTCTTTGTTTTTGCCGTTTAGTTGAAGTGCCGAAGGGGAATGTCTTTGTTTCTGCCGTCGCTTCGACATGATTGGTTAATTTTAACGGTTAGTCGCCGCCGCTTCGGCGGCTTCGTCGTGTCTCAGCATACGGCTACACAAAGGCATTCCCCTCCGGCAGTTTCAGTATATGGCGATACAAAGGCACCCCCACTTGGGCAAGTTACAAATTACGGCGATACAAAAGCATCCTTCTCCGGCATTTTCAGCAGATGGCGAAGCAAAGCTGTCCGCATCAGGAAAACTACAAGGTAACATAAAAAATACATCAACATTTATGCTATACTTTTTAAATAAGTTAATCTGTGTATTTTTTCAAACCTTAGACAAGTCTGATCAAGCCTGTCAGATTATAGATATCATCTCACGCCAGTGTCAGATAATGGAGGCGGGATAGCTCTTGCTACAGCAAAGACTTAAGAGATAAAGTGCAGCCTAAGTGCGAATGCGGAGGGATGCGCTGTTTTAATAGGCCTGCCAGGTGTGGCGAGCATGAAGGCCCGGTCGTAGACCGGGAACAGCATGTGAGCAACCGCAGCAGGCCATTAAAACAGCATACCGTAGCTCTGAGCACGCAGGATGTACTCTATCTATGATGTTCTATGTCTATTGCCAAGTAGCTGTCTTACTTTTAGCATCCTGTAGTACTGAGCGTAAAGATTGCGCCTGGTCCATTACTGTTTCCAAATATCTGCTTCAAATCTATATGCAGTTTTTTACTTCCATGATATAATATTTATCGAATAGTATAAACTTTTCTACAATATCGTTACCATGCCACGCAAAAAAGGAGGCGTACCCATGGATAAGCAAACAAAAATCCCTAAAAAGCTTGTGGCGCTCTCAATCACCGCCCTGCTCTTAGCAGGCACAACCACAGCCTGGGCTGACACCACCGCCTACGGCATCAAAAACGACAGCGGCACCACGCTCACCGTCACCGACAGCACCGACAAAACTGTAGCTGCTGCTTCCGGGGATGCCGCCACCCCTACCCTGGCTTACGGTCTCTATAATGGCAATTCCACTTATTCGCCCATCAATATCCAGGGCGACCTGCACCTGGTCACCAGCGCCACTCATAGTGCCGGGGGCGAGTTCCATGCCTACGCAGCTTACGCCGGCAGCGGCGACATCAACATCAATACTGCGGACAACGGTGCCACCGGTCTGGGCAAAAAAGTCCAGCTGGAAGGCGAACTCAGCGCCAACGGCAGCAACCTCAATGCCTATCTGGACACGGCAGATTCCTATCTGCAGGGCACTTTCAAAGACGACCTGGGCACCGCCACCGTCACTTTCGCCAACGGCGCCACCTGGCGGCCGGTCTTTGACAACCGCTACGGCAGCCTGTATATAGACTATGACCCTGCTACCCACAGCAGCAGCTATGTTGACACCTTTTTCGGTCAATTGCCCGGCGGCGTAGCTAACGGCAGCAACCTGGTCTTAAAGGGCGGCGTGGTGGACCTGACCTGGGACAACGCCAAACGCACCGACGCCAGGCAGCTGAGTGCCTATTATAACGGCAGCGGCACCTTTATCATCAACACCAATATCACCCAGAATCCGCTCCAGGGGACCAGCGTTGTTGCTAACAGCGATCTGCTGCAACTAATGGTCTTTAAAGAAGATGCCAGCTTGACTTTAAAAGTAAATTACGATCCCGGCTTTGCCAAAGGCAAAAGCTTCACCGGCTACACGGACCAGGGCTTGACCATCACCAATAACGGCAACGCCAACCTTACCGTCAACACCACCAGTACGGCGTACAACGCCAAAAACTTTACCCCCATCCTGAAAGAGACCTCGATGCAGGGGGCAGAAACCTGGTACGTCACCGGCTTTACCGCTTCCAATAGCCTGGGCAGCGCGCCTAACGCCAACGTGCTCACGGTGGCGGACGGCCATTACGCCCTGCACGACCTGTGGCTGTACGAAACCAACAGCCTGACCAAACGCATGGGCGAGCTGCGGGACAGCGAAGTCACTCCCAGCGTCGGCATCTGGGCCCGTTACGCTTACGACAAACTGGAAGCCGGCAGCGGCGAGAAAGCCGACATCAAGACCAACCTCTTCCAGTTGGGATATGATAAAGATATTCAGGGCGCCCACGGCACCCATTACACCGGCGCCGCTTTCAGCTACGCCAAAGGCACCAGCGATTTTAGCCACGGCGACGGCAACGTAAAAGAGTCTACCCTCAGCCTGTACCACACCTATATCGGCAACGACGGCCGCTATTATGATCTGGTACTAAAAGGCGGTAAATTCATGAACGACTTCACCATCAGCGGCGACGACATCGTGACCTCGAACAGCGACTACAGCACCTGGGCTTACAGCCTGAGCGGCGAAGTGGGCAAACGCACCACCTGGGGCGACGGTCTGTATGTTGAGCCTCAGGCCGAACTGACTTTAGGCCACATGAACAGCGCCGACTACACCACCAGTACCGGCATGGCTACCAAAGCCGATGCTGCCAACCTGGCCCTGGTACGTCTGGGCGTGGCCCTGGGCAAAAAGTTTAAGACCGGCAATATTTACGCGCGGGCCAGCTACTACCATGATTTCGGCAGCGGCATCGCCATCACCGCGGACGATGTGAATTATCACCGGGATGCGGCCAAGAACTGGGGCGTCTTTGCCCTGGGCGGCAATGTGAAAGCCGGCAAGAACTGCAGCTTGTATGGGGAAGTGAACAAGCATGTAGGACAGCTGAAGAGTCCGGTGGGCGTGAATGTGGGCGCGCGCTGGAGTTTCTAAGATAGGATAAAAGGTTTTTAGATTTACAATTTGTATGGTGTAAACTAAATAGGACCGGGTGCAATCTCTACGCTCAATACTACCGGATGCTGTTTTAGTGGTTGGCTCAGCTGCTCGAATGCTGTTCTCGTGCTTAGCACGGGCCTTCATGCTCGCAACGCTTCGCTAACCTGCTAAAACTACGCATCCTTTCGATTCGCGCACCGATTGC
>CAXYYS010000091.1:0-6609 GCA_964293585.1 uncultured Acidaminococcales bacterium | reverse complement strand
GCCATTGAAAAAGAAATGGCAAAGATTGTTAAGCAAAATATTCCTCTGGTACGCAGCGAACTGTCTCGTGCCGCAGCCTTGGAAAAATTTGAGGCTGAAGGCGAGAAATATAAGGTAGAATTGATTAACGACCTGCCCAAAGATGCTATCATCAGCATCTATTCCCAAGGTGATTTTACCGACCTGTGTGCCGGCCCCCACTGCCCTTCTACCGGCCGTGTCAAGGCTTTCAAGCTGATGAGTATTGCCGGTGCTTACTGGCGTGGTAGTGAAAAAAACAAGATGCTGCAGCGTATTTATGGTACCGCTTTTGCCAGCAAGGAAGAACTGGAAGCCTATCTGCATATGCTCGAAGAAGCTGAAAAACGGGATCACCGCAAACTTGGCAAAGAGCTGGAAATCTTTACCATGCAGGATGAGGGTCCTGGTTTCCCCTTCTTCTTACCTAACGGCATCATCATCAAGAACGAACTGATTAATTACTGGCGCGAAGTGCATCGCCGCTATGGCTATGTAGAAATCAGTACCCCTATGATTTTGAACCGTGCTTTGTGGGAACGCAGCGGCCATTGGGATCATTACAAAGAAAACATGTATTTCACCAAGATTGATGATGAAGATTATGCGATTAAGCCGATGAACTGCCCCGGCGGCATGCTGGTTTATAAGACTCAGCCCCATAGTTATAAGGAGCTGCCTATCAGAGCAGGAGAATTAGGTCTAGTTCATCGTCATGAGTTATCCGGGGCTCTGCATGGACTCTTCCGTGTACGCTGCTTCACCCAGGATGATGCCCATATCTTCATGATGCCCAGCCAAATCCGTAGCGAGATTAAGAACGTTATCAGACTGTTTGATGAAGTGTATGCTACTTTTGGTCTGTCTTATCATGCGGAACTGTCCACTCGTCCCGAAAATTCCATGGGTGATGATGCTACCTGGGAACTGGCAACACAAGGCTTGAAGGATGCCCTGGACGACCTGCACATGGATTATGTCATTAACGAAGGAGACGGTGCCTTCTACGGTCCTAAGATTGACTTTCATCTGAAAGATTCCATCGGACGTACCTGGCAGTGCGGCACTATCCAACTGGATATGCAATTGCCTGAGCGGTTTGATTTAACCTATACCGGCGAAGATGGTTTAAAGCATCGTCCCGTCATGATTCACCGTGTAGTCTATGGTTCCATCGAACGTTTCATCGGTATCCTGATTGAAAACTATGCAGGTGCATTCCCGCTCTGGTTAGCACCCAAGCAAGTTGTCGTAATGCCGATCACTGATAAGCAACAAGCTTATGCCAAGGAAGTTTATGACAAGTTGTTCGCTGCCGGATATCGTGTCAGCCTGGACGATCGCAGTGAAAAGATTGGTTACAAGATCCGTGAGGCCCAAGTACAAAAGGTTCCTTACATGCTAATCCTGGGCGAAAAAGAAGCCACCGAAGGTACGATTGCTGTTCGTCATCGTGGCGAGGGAGACATCGGCACTATGAAACTGGATGCCTTCACCGCACGCCTGCAAGAAGAAGTAAAGTCCAAGAAATAATTTGGAGCTACAATGAATGAAGTAAAGAGACAACCGGAACAGCAGCCGGTTACTTATTGGACCCTATTCAAATCTACATTTATCATCAGCGCTTTTACGGTGGGAGGAGGCTTTGTCCTCATCCCGCTGATGAAAGCCAAGTTTGTGGATGAATACCACTGGATTAGTGAAAAAGAATCTCTGGATCTGGTTGCTATTGCCCAATCTGCCCCCGGTGCCGTGGCTATTAATGCCGCCATCATCATGGGTTATCGTATGGGTAAGGTCAAAGGTCTTTTAACTACGTTACTGGGTACTGTCCTGCCACCGCTCATTACGCTAACTATTGTCTCTCAGTTTTATACCGCTTTTGCTACCAATCATTATGTACAGATGGTCTTAAAAGGAATGCAATGCGGTGTGGCAGCGGTTATCCTGGATGTGGTTATCGACTTGATTGTGAAACAGTGCCGTAAAAAGCTGCTTCTACCCATCCTCATTATGTTTGGCTCTTTTATCGCTTCATATATTTTTAACATCAACATCATGTACATCATCCTCGTAGATGCATTCATCGGTTTAGGCTTAATGCAAAAACCGATATATAACTAGGGGGTAACTGTATGTTAATCTTATGGGAATTATTCTTAAGTTTTGCAACAGTGGGCTTATTCTGTATCGGCGGCGGGTACGCGTCCATGCCTTTAATCCAAGCGGAAGTTGTTGAAAAGCACGCCTGGCTGAGCATGCGTGAGTTCGTTGATATTTTTACAATCTCCCAGATGACTCCTGGACCTATCGGCATCAATGCCGCTACCTTTGTAGGTACACGTGTGGATGGTATTCCCGGCAGTATCGCCGCTACCGCCGGCTTTGTCTTCCCCTCTCTGATCATCATTTTAATCCTGGCCTATCTTTATTATAAATACGGCAATGTTGGCGCTATCCGCGGTATCTTAAACGGGCTCCGGCCCGCAGTTGTTGCCCTGATTGCCAGCGCCGGTGTCGGGATTTTACTTCTGGCCTTATGGGATAAAGAAAAACTTCCTGTATCCCTGGATGCTACTAACAAGATTGGCGTTCTTATTTTTGCCTTGTCCCTGGCGGCCATCCATTCCAAAAAAGTTGGAACCATTAAAACCTTACTGGCCTCCGGTGTCTTAGGTTTGGTATTTTATAGTCTGTCAGGATTATAATCAAGTATTCTCTAAAAAAATAGTACAGGCAAACTAATCCGTTCGGATTTTCTGCCTGTACTATTTTTATGATTTGAGTTATTTTTTATCTGGTAGTTTTTAACTTAACCTGAGGGTGTAAATCAGGAGATCCCTTATGGACGATATTAACCCATTCACGTTGCGGAAAAAACAACGCCCACAGACTTACTAGTGACAAGGTAATATAAAAGATGGGGAATGTCAGTACTCCCGCCCACAGTTTAGGCAACGGCCAGCCATCAATGTAGGCCGCCGCTAATCCTACGCAACAAGTGGCAAGATACATGAACACCGCCGGCCCAAAGAGAACGCTGATATTACCCTCTACCATAAGTCCCAGTGCTAGCAGGATATAAAATATAGCGACGATGCCCAGGATAACCGTAAATCCTAATGCCATGAATAAATCCAGCAACCTTAAGGAAGGTTTACGGCAGTAGAGAGACAGCCAGGTACGGAAATAACCTTTGACAATCTGATAACCGCCGGTACACCAGCGACTCAATTGTACTGCCATAACTCTAAAATCCGTAGGCTGCTCGTCGTAAAAGAGGGCTGTTTCCGCAAAATCTACCCGATGGCCCTTTAAAATCTGCTGGCAGGAAAACTCTATATCTTCTGAAAGGCTGTAGGTCTTCCAACCTTGGGTATCTAAAAGTTGGAAACGAAAAGCAAACCCAGTACCGGAAAGCATGGAAGACAGTCCCAACTTAAACCTGGGTCTGTTATACAGGGCATTGATGATACACCAATATAATGTATACCACTGGCTGACCAGCGATGCAAAAGGATTCTGTGCCACCCTTTTACCGGTAACGATTTCCGCCCCTTGGGCAAAGTACTGATTCATAGTACTCAGAAAATCTTTACCAATCACGTTATCCGCATCAAAGACCAGCAAGTTATCAAAAACAGCCGGGTATGCCTGTTTAATTTTCCCGATGCCCCAGTTTAAAACCGCGCCTTTACCGCTCCGTATTCCTTCATTTCGTTCCCAAACCGTTACCTGATGAAATTGTCTTCCCAGGATTGCTGTCCTGTCAGTACAATGATCTGCCAGCAAAAAAACATGGAACTTGTCCTGCGGATAAGTTTGCATCTGCAAACACTTTAGTAAATTACCGATAACAGTTTCTTCGTTATGCGCACAAATGACGATAGCATAGGAAAAATTAGCAACCATCCCCTGGGGCTGAAGCTCTCTGGTCTTGGTGAAAGTACCAATGACAGCCACTAAAAAAGACCAGATCAGGAACACGGACAGCAGCATTTGAATCGCATAAAGCATGTACTTGCCTCCACACTGCTTATAACTATTAAATCCTTTTGATAAGGATATGCTCAAAATAAGGCCCTGGGTGATACGCAGGGCTTCTTAACTATATAATATCTCCCTATTTTTGTCAAACCAGGCTTATGAAGAAAACTTATCTGTCAGGTTGATAAGTGAGAATTAAAAACACAAACCGTATAAATAACTGTAAACTGTCTTTTTATTTTTAATTAATTTCTGCTATAATGCAAGTACAGATTTGGCCAGAACTTTTAAGGTTAAATCCCTACAGGAGGAAGAAAAATGAATACCATGTATAAAGCTATGACTATTGCTGGTTCTGACACCAGCGGTGGCGCTGGTATGGAGGCTGATTTAAAAACCTTCCAGGAAATGGGAGTATACGGCATGACCGCTTTAACCTGCATCGTTGCCCAGAATCCCCATAAAGAATGGGCCCACGAAATTTATCCTATCGCCCTGGACGTTATTGAAAAGCAAATCAGTACGATTTGTGACGGCATTGGTTCTGATGCTATGAAAACCGGTATGCTTGGCAGCGCTGATTTAGTAGAGTTAGTTGCCCGTACTATTGACAAGTATCAGCTCAAAAATGTAGTCATTGATCCTGTCATGGCCTGCAAAGGAATCGAGACCATCATGGTTCCTGAAGCTGCCGCCGCCATCAAGGAAGTGCTGGTAAAAAGAGCCGACGTCATCACACCTAATACGATTGAGGCAGCTTACCTGTCCGGTATGCCTAAAGTTACAACCCTTGAGGAAATGCAAGAAGCAGCAGGACGGATTAAGGAACTTGGTGCCCAATATGTCATCATGAAAGCTGGCGAACGTTTTCCCGGATCCCAGGCCCTGGATTTAATCTATGATGGCAAAACTTTTACCATTAACAAGCATCCTAAGCTTACCGGCTGTTTTAATCAAGGTGCCGGCTGCACTTTCTCTGCCGGTATCACAGCCTGCCTGGCCAAGGGTCTTTCTGTGCAAGAGGCTTTGACAGCTACAGAAAAATTTATTGCTGCCGCTTTGCATGGATCCTTCCGGTTAAACAAATACAGTGGTGCCACCAGACATTGTGCCTGGAGAGCTTAGGGCTGTAACCACAATACAACCAGGATAACAAAGGAGTACAGAAGCCATAATGATCTGCACCCAAAATGTTGGACAGTTTTAAGCAGCTATACTGGAATGAGTTCGGTATTCTACCGGACTCATTCCTTTTAGTTTTAGCTTGATTCTCTTGTTGTTGTAGTAATAAATATATTCATACAACTTCTTTTCAAAGTCCTCCAGAGACTTGAATTCCTGCAAATACAGTAGCTCAGACTTTAAAAGGCCAAAGAAGTTTTCCATCACGGAGTTATCCAGACAGTTCCCCTTACGGGACATGCTTTGGATAATGCCGTGATTTTTTAATGTCTTTTGGTAGTAGGTGTGCTGGTACTGCCACCCTTGGTCGGAATGGAATATTATTCCTTTGGTTTCCTTAACCTTGGCAAAGGCCTTTTCCAGCATGTTCATGACCTGAGGCAAAGCCGGTGCCGTAGAAATGTCGTAGCTGACGATCTCCCCGTTGAACATGTCCAGTATGGGAGAAAGATAGAGTTTCTTCCCGAAAAGGGAGAACTCTGTTATATCTGTAGTCCATTTCTGGTTGGGCTTGTCAGCAGCAAAATCCCTGTCGATAATGTTGGGGGCGATCTTGCCAACCTGGCCTCTGTAGGAGCGGTATTTTTTCATGCGTACCTTGCTGGTGAGGCCTTCTTCCTCCATTAGGCGCATCACCACCTTGTGATTGATGCAAATATTCTGCCTGTGCATTTCGGCTGTCACACGACGGTAACCATACCTGCCAAAATTGCTTTCACAGATGTGGTGGATCCTGGCTCTGATCTCCGCGTATTTGTCTGCCCTATGCAATGACTTGATGATGGCGTAGTATGTGCTGCGTGCCAGTTTGGCAAACTTTAGCAGAGCCTTGAGCGGAAATCTCGCCTTGAGCTCGAAAACAACTATGGCTAATTCTTTTTTGGTTGCTTTTTCCGCTGTTGAACCAAGGCGTCTAATTTTTTTAGGAATTCATTCTCCATGCGAAGCTGAGCATTCTCAGCTTCCAACTGCTCTAGTCTGGTTAGATTCTCTTTCTTTTTTGGCTTCTTAGGCATTTTACTCGGCCTGCCTCTCTTCTTAGGCAATAACCCAGACATCCCTCTTTCAAGGTATCTTCGTTCCCATTGGTAAACCGTACCAATATTAGGAATTTGGAACTGAGCTACTGTTTGCATTAATGATAACCCATGTTCCCACCTATATTCAATTACTTTCTTCTTAAACTCAGGAGTATAATGTCTGTTAACCAATAAAAGCTGCTTTGTACCACCGGCATTATACTTTTGTACCCATGTTCTTGCCGTAGTATTCCCAATGCCAAATTCTTTAGCAAGCATTCTAAAACTTTTTCCTTCGAGTCTTGCTTTGATTACTTTTGTTCTGAACTCATGGCTAAATTTTGTCATAGAAAAAGTGCACCTCCAAATGTTATTTTTTGTCTAACATTTGGGGTGCACTTCA
>CAXYYS010000090.1:0-6614 GCA_964293585.1 uncultured Acidaminococcales bacterium | reverse complement strand
GCAGCTTAAATTATTTGGTTAAAGGTGTTCAATTTGAACTTGCAATTTTAGTTTTTTACTAAATCTTATTTTTACTATATAATAGAGATAGGTACAATTGAATGCTGTAGCTACAATTGCAGTATGATCTGTTAACAACGCCAGAGTGTCTAAGGAGGGACCAATCATGCTCATAGATTTCGCAAAGATACCTGAAACTTCCATTAAAAGTTTTTACGGTGGAGAAAAAGAACTCCTGACCAAAATGTATACGGATGAACATGCGCGCATCATGAAGATAAAACTGGTACCGGGAGCTTCTGTGGGTCTGCATAAACACGAGACCAGCAGTGAGATTGTGTTTGTCCTGGAAGGAACCGGCACGGCTATCTACGACGGCCAGAAGGAGAAACTTCAGGCCGGCATCTGCCATTACTGCCCCAAAGGACATAGTCATACCATCATTAATGACAGCAAGAAGGATTTATTTTTCTATGCTGTAGTGGCCAACCAGTAGATTCTACTTCTATACCGGATGCACCTTGCGGTGCTCCGGTTTTTTTATGTTCCCGATGGCTTAATTTACCATGAACTTTTTTCTAGTACCGGAGGCTAAAAAAAGTCTTGACATAGACTGGACTCCAAGGTTTATCCTTGAAACAGAAAACACAAGGAGGAGATTTCTCATGAAAAAACTACTGGTTCTGATCATGTCCATGGTCAGCGCTCTGACCTTGTTCGATTGTGTCTGCATCCCCATTTTGTGTCGCATCTAATTTTAGAGGAGGCTTTGTGCATGAACAAAGAAGAATTAGCTAAAACATCCATATTCCCTTTAGGCGAGGAAAATACCGCTTATGCTAAATATTTTATCGGTAAGAGCTATCTGGGCCTGCTGAATGATAAAGAATGCGTTATCTGTAACGTCACCTTTGAGCCCGGCTGCCGCAATAACTGGCATACCCACCATGTGGCAGGTCAGATGCTAATCTGCGTGGGCGGTCACGGCTGGTACCAGGAATGGGGTAAACCTGCCCGTCATCTGGCTCCCGGCGACTTCGTGTACATTGCCCCGGAAGTTAAACACTGGCATGGCGCCGTAGCCGGCGAAGCTTTTGCCCATCTGGCCCTGTCCGTGCCCCAGAAAGGCGCCACCAATGAATGGCTGGAACCGGTAACGGATGAGGAATACGCTAAGCTTCCCTCACACTGACATCCTTTGTTTTCACTCCTACAGGAACCGGGACTGACACCATTTTTAAACTGCTAAACTTGACACTTCTGCCAGACCGGCAGCCCGAGGTCTGAAACAACTTTAAATCCGGAAGCAGTAACATACTGCTCCGGATTTTTTTATGCCCACACACCGGTCTCAGGGCAAGTTGTAACTTTACTCCGGATAGTTTATAATAGAACTACAAATACATAAGAAAGCTAGGGGCGCTGTCATGGCTGAGAAAACTTCGGTTTGTCCCTTACACCTGATGTAGATAATGCTACCGTAGGAAAGCTGCTATAACACTTTAAGCCCACCTGCGCAGGCGGGCTTTTTTAATGGGAGGTAAAAAATGTACACCACACAGATGGATGCCGCTAAACAAGGTATCGTCACCAAAGAGATGCAGCTGGTCGCTGCCAAGGAATTTATGCCGGTGGAAACCCTGCGCCAATTAGTAGCTGCAGGCGAGATTGTCATCCCTGCCAATAAGAACCACACCAGTCTGGTTCCCGAAGGCGTAGGCAAAAACTGCCGTACCAAGATTAATGTTAACCTGGGAGTTTCCAAGGATCACAACAATTATGAGGAAGAACTGGAAAAAGTCCGCAGCGCTATCCACATGAAGGCCGAAGCCATCATGGATTTGAGTTGTTTTGGCAAGACCAGCGATTTTAGGCGCCAGCTGGTCAAAATGTCTACCGCTATGATTGGCACCGTGCCCATGTACGATGCCGTGGGTATGCTGGATAAAGATTTAAAAGATATTACCGTGGATGAATTTTTTGCGGTTGTGGAACAACATGCCCGGGACGGTGTAGATTTTATGACCATCCACTGCGGTATGAACCAGAAAACTGCCACCCGCATCAAGAAAAATCCCCGGCTGACCAACGTGGTATCCCGGGGCGGTTCCCTGCTCTTTGCCTGGATGGAGATGAATAAGAAAGAAAATCCGTTTTATGAATACTACGACCGGCTCCTGGACATCTGTGCCAAGTACGATGTGACCTTAAGCCTGGGCGACGCCTGCCGTCCCGGCTGTACCCATGATGCCACGGATGCGGCCCAGATTGAGGAATTGATTACCCTGGGCGAACTGACCAAACGTGCCTGGGAACGCAATGTCCAGGTCATGATTGAAGGTCCCGGCCACATGGTTCTAAATGAGATTGCCGCCAATATGAAAATTGAAAAGCGTCTATGTCACAATGCGCCCTTCTATGTCTTAGGGCCGCTGGTCACCGATATCGCTCCCGGTTATGACCATATTACCAGCGCCATCGGCGGCGCCATTGCCGCCAGCTGCGGCGCCGACTTCTTATGCTATGTTACTCCGGCCGAGCATCTGCGGCTGCCCGATGTGAATGACGTGAAGGAAGGTATTATCGCCACCAAAATTGCCGCTCACGCTGCGGATTTAGCTAAAGGTATCCCCCATGCCCAGGAATGGGACGATGCCATGAGCAAGGCCAGGGTGGATGTGAACTTCCCGGAGATGATCAAACTAGCCATCGACCCGGTAAAAGCCCAGGCCTATTACGATTCCAGTAAACCTGAATGTGAAGGCACCTGTACTATGTGCGGCAAGATGTGTCCTGCCCGCAATATGAAACGCATCCTGGCCGGTGAAGACATTACCCTGCAGGATTAAAAACTAAGCCCGGAAGCTTACCGTCAAGGTAAACTCCCGGGCTTTTTTTACTAAACTTCCAGCTACTGTTTAAACTTTTTCGCAGGCTTCCGCGGCAAACGCAGAAATATTAATAGGTCTGTTCACGATATTGAGCCAGAGCTTTATCCAGCTCAGCCGCAGCTTTTGCTGTTTCTCCCTGAGCCAGATAGATAGCGCTCTTAAGTTCCAGGGCTTGCTTGTTCTTGCCTTTGCTCATCTGTAAAGCGCGGTCACATTCCAGCATGGCAGTGCGATACTTGTGCTGCTGATAAAAAATATCGGCCCGTTTCAGCACCGCGGACGTGGATTGGGGATTCTGCACCAGGATAGCGTCGTAATCCGCCAGGGCCAGGTCATACTTGTGCTGCAACTGATACACTGCCGCCCGTGAAAAATACCCGTTGGTCTGCTGGGGCGTCATGGTAATAACCTTAGTGTAATCTGCCAGGGCCGCCGGATAGTTCTGCAGTTGTTTGTAATAATTGCCACGGTTCAAATAGTTCCAGGTCTGGTTAGGCTTTAGCGCAATCTGCTTACTATAATCCGCCAGGGCCAGGTCCGTCTTACCCACGGAGCGATAATACCCGGCCCGGGTTCCGTAAAAATAATCCCGATCCGGCTGTAAAGCAATGGCCTTACTGATATCGGCTATGGCCTTATCCATTTCCTTGGCATCCCGGTAGTAGTAACTGCGCAGAGAATAGAGACTGGCATTTTCCGGCTGCTGCTCAATTCTTTGCGTCACTCCGGCAATTCTTTCCGCCGGGGTCTTAGAAGGAACGGTCTGGTGATCCGCAGGCATGGCGAAGACGCTTCCCGCACATACCAACCCTACACATAATGCCAGTAAGAAAAGCCGCAGTTGTTTGTACATAGTCTTGCCTCCTTATTAGCCAGTACTGTTTTACCTAGCTGCTAAATACCTGAGTGCCAGCGCATAGCCCGTCAGACCTAATCCCACAATCTGGCCTGTGCAAGCCGGTGCCGTCACACTGTGATGCCGGAACTCCTCTCTTTGATGTACGTTACTGATATGGACTTCGATAGCCGGCAGTTTCACCGCCTTGAGCGCATCTAAAAGTGCGATGCTGTAATGAGTATACGCCGCCGGATTAATCACGATGCCGTCGTACTTGCCATAGGCCTGTTGAATCCAGGTAACCAGCTCACCTTCGCTGTTGCTCTGTTTCACTGTCACTTTCACTTTTAATTCCCGGGCTGTTTTCTCAACTAAGGCACACAAGTCCTGATAGCTGCCGGTTCCGTATACACCCGGTTCCCGGATGCCCAGCATATTGATATTAGGACCGTTAAGCACCAGAAATTTTTTCATCGTCATGACGCCGCCTCCCTAAGCCAGGTTTAAATCTTTCACAGCCTGGAATAATTGTTTAAGCACTTCTTTCACCGGGCCCCGGTTAGGTACCACGCAATCGGCCGCAGCCAGGTACAGCTGCTGCCGCTGTGCGTACAGGTTAAAAATACGTTCCCTGCCCGCTGTCAATAGCGGTCTGGTAGTCGTATCCACATCCTTAATGATGTCCGCCGGCGCCCGGTCCAGAAAAATAATCATGCCGGTGCGGTGCAACCTGGTAATATTTTCTGGGCGCAGGACCACGCCGCCGCCCATGGCCAGAACCTTGCCCTGCAAAGCTGCCAGGCGCAAAACCGTAGCACTTTCCGCTTCCCGGAACACATCTTCCCCATCTTCAAAGAGTTCCGGAATACTACGGCCCGCATCTTTTTCAATTTCCGGATCCGCATCAATAAAATCCCGCCGGAGCATCTCGGCCAGATAACGGCCGAAGGTGGTCTTACCACTGCCGGGCATCCCGATGAGCACGATGTTCTTCATGACGTTGTCCTTTCTCTTGCAGGAATTTTACTAAGCTGTTGCAGAAATTTTTTCTACATTCTGTCTTTATTTTACCACACTTTATAAAAGTTGTGCCACCTGGGCCAACAGTTTATCAATCAATTTCTCATCTAACCGGCGTTCCAGCCAGATTTCCTCAGCTGCCACCGCCTGAGCCACCAGCATGTATAACCCGTTTACGGCTGGTTTACCCTGCAGTTTAGCCAGACGCAGCAGTTCTGTTTCCGCCGGATTATAAATCACGTCCACCACGGCGCCGCAGTTTGCAATCACGGCAGCGGATACAGGGCTGACACCGGTCTTAGGAGCCATGCCCACCGGCGTGCAGTTCACCAGCAAATCTGCCTGCAAATGAGGCAGTTCCTGGTAGGTACACATGGATTTCAGTACCAGCTTGCCGCTGCGGTTGCCATCCGTGTGCAATTTTTCAGCATAGGCATGTACCTTGGGCGCCAGAGAACCGGCAAACTTAGCCCGCAAATCCGCCGGAGCCTGAGTAACATCCCGGGTGATAAGAATAATATGATGCGCGCCCCGGTCAGATAAACATTGCAGCACCGCCCGGGAAGCTCCACCCGTCCCCAAGACTACCACCGTTTTACCGGCAGGATCCAGCCCGTTACGGGTAAGCAGCCGGCTAAAGCCGAAATAATCCGTGTTATGGCCGGCAGCTTTACCATCCTTAATGTGGATAGTATTCACCGCTCCGATAGCCTTAGCTTCCGGACTGATACTGTCCAGATACTGCATGACCGCCACCTTATGAGGAATCGTCACATTCAACCCCGTATAGTCCTGCCGCAGTGACGCAACCTTGGCTGCCAGCTGCTCTGCCGGCACCTCAATCAAACCGTAGGCTGCATCCAGTTGTAAAATTTTATAAAGTTCGGTATGAATCTGGGGCGACAGACTATGTCCCAGCTTCGCGCCCAGTAAACCAAATTTCATGGTCATAGTTCAGTTCCTCTTATTCTCCGCCACGTAGTTACCCAGCACCTTGCAGTACGAGCACTGCCCTTCCAGCTTGGTCAAAGCTTCCTGCACACTGGGATCACCCAGGTTGCCGGTCAGGTCGATATGAAAGAAATATTCCCAGGACTTGCCTTCAATGGGACGGCTTTCCAGGTTCACCATGTTCAGGCCGCATTTATAGAGAATACCCAGGGTCTTATACAGGGAACCGGGCTCGTGCTTCACCGACAGCACCAGCGTAATCTTATCCGCATCCGGGCGGTGTTCCGGTTCTTTACCGATAATGATGAAACGGGTATGGTTGGCCAGATTGGTATTAATGCCTTCCGCCAGGATCTGCAGGCCGTACAGTTTACCCGCCTGCCTGGAAGCCACCGCCCCCAGGGTCTTATCGCCGCTTTCGCTCACCATCTTGGCGCTCTGAGCAGTGTTTAGCAGTGGTTTAAAAGTCAGATGGGGATGTTGTTTAAAGAAATCCCGGCATTGTTCAAAACCCTGCGGATGAGAATATACAATCTTCAATCCTTCCAGGTTAGCTCCGGGCAAGGCCAGCAAATTTTGCTCCACCCGCAGGCAATGTTCGCCCACAATCTGGCAATCATAACGGCGTACCAGGTCGTAAACCTCGGTAATGCCTCCGGTGGAAGAATTCTCAATGGGCAGCACGCCATATTTAATCTGGCCCTGCTGCACCGCCACCGCTACCTCTTCAAAATGAGCGTAGTTAATCTCTACCTTGGACCGTCCGGCGAAATATTCTTCCAGCGCCTGATGACCATAAGAACCGCTGACACCTTGGTACCCTACCCGGATGGGCTCGGCCTGCTGCTCTCTTTCCTTAATATGCCGGGCCAGCAGCTCTACTTCCAGTTCCCGGCTCTCCGCCATCACGTGCT
>CAXYYS010000089.1:0-6707 GCA_964293585.1 uncultured Acidaminococcales bacterium | reverse complement strand
TTTAAAATTTCCTGCTTTTCGGCGATGACCACGGCTACATCGGCGCCGGTAACCATGCGCACGTCGTCGATGGCATAAAAGTTCGTGGGATCGTTCATGGCTACCGTGAGCCGGTTGCCTTCCTTCTTAATGGGCACCAGAGTATAGCGGTCTGCCAAAAAGATTGGTACCGCATTAATGGCTTCCGGCATAATCTCAAAATCACCCAGGAAGACATAGGGAACCGATAATTGTTTTTCCAGGGTCTTAAGGATCTGCCGCTCGGTCATGAACTTTAAATCTACCAGGACTTCGCCCAGACGCTTTTTGCCGTTGCCATCCTTTTTCTGTTCCGTCAGGGCAAATTCCAGCTGTTCCTGGGTCAGTTCACCGGCTTCCACCAGAATCTCGCCTAAGCGTTTTTTACGTACGACCAACCTTTCCACCCCCGTCTAATCTATTTAAGTATTACAAAATTACATACTACGCTGATTTTATTTTAACACAGCCATCGTCTGATTACAAATAATTTCCACAATTAAAGAATATTTGCGTAAGCAACTAATTTTTCTATTCCTTTTTTTACCATTAAGTTGTATAATACTAATAGCATTATAGGTTGGAGTATCTGTAAACGGGAAACTTACACTACTCCGTCGGGGGTGTAGAACATGAGGAAGCATATAGTAAGAAGAAACCAGCATAAGAGCAGCATCCTGCCGCGCCTGATCTTAGGTGCATTCTTAATAGTAGGCGCTGCCCATTGTTTTTGTCGTTTTGACCTGAGCAGCCAGATGGAAGCCTGCTTTGCCCACGCCTGGGCCGAAGTAGCGCCCCAGGTTACAGCGCAGCCCGGCCAGCCCGCTAACGGCAGCCAGCCTTACGCCGCTCAGCCGGCAGGTGCGCCCATCGTGGTCACCATTGCCCGTAATCCTTTCATGGCTCCTTCTGCCATCACTGAAAAACCACTGCCTGTTTCCCCTCTGCCTAACCACGGCGCTATCCCTGGCCGCGGCGGCAGCGCAGCTGCACCTGTAGCACCCAGCCTGCCCGTCCTCCGGGGTATCGTCCAGAACGGCAGTGCCGCAGCAGCTATCATTGAGTACGGCGGCAAGAGCGCTTTCTACAGGGTGGGTCAGTTTGTAGGCGAGCAACGTGTCAACAGCATCAGCAGTAATTCTGTCAGCCTGAGCGGTGGCGAACGCCTGGCTTTGGGGAGGTAACCCTTAGATGAAGAAAACCTTACGCGCGGTCCTGTTTGCCGTATGCCTGGCGCTTTCCTGCCAGTGCCTGGCCGCTTACGGACCTGTAAGCCTGACCATTTATAACGGCAGCGTCCAGGACGTCTTAGATGCCCTGAGCAATATCAGCGGCCGCAGTATCGTCACCGACGGTGAGCTCAAAGGCACCATCAACGTGGATATCCACGATGTGGATTTTGACACGGCCATGCGTATCATCTGTGAGGCCAAGGGTTTGGCCTACCGGGATATGGATGGCGTGGTAGTGGTTTCTCCCAGCGGCGCCGGCGCCAAGAGCAGCGACGTGGAAATTTACAAATTAAATTATCAGAAAGCTGAAGATATGCAAAAGATGCTGACCACCCTGGTCAGCGACGGCGGCAAGATAGCCTTTGACCCCATCAGCAACAGCATCCTCTTTAGCGGCAGTGCCATTGACGGCGCCAAGGTCCGCAACGCGGTCAAGGCCCTGGACAAGGTCACCCAGCAGGTTACTTTGGAAGCTAAGATTATCAGCATCTCCCGCACCGACGAAAGCAACTTGGCATCACCTGGAACTGGAATACCATGTACAATCCTGATGATTCTAAGGCTACCGCACCGGACAGCATCTACTACGGCACCATCAAGTTCGGCGCCGGCTACCAGTTCCGTTATCAGCCTACTTTAAACGCGCTGATCACTAACGGCAAGGCTAAGATTTTAGCCTCCCCCAAGATTATCACCATCCCGGGTAAGGAAGCCAGCATCTTCATCGGCGACCATATCCCAGTGTTAACGGATAAAATTTCTAACGGCACGACCACCACTACTACCGAGTATGTGGATGCCGGTATTAAATTAACCTATACCCCGTACATTGCTAACGACGGGCTCATCACCAGCGTGGTGCACACGGAAGTCAGCACCCCGACCCTGGTCAGCGAGCTGAAGAACTACAAGATTACCAGCCGTACCGCAGATACCAATGTGCGGATGCTGAACGGCGAAACTCTAGTTATCGGCGGCCTGATTGGCGCCGACGAGACCCGTACCATCCAGAGCGTGCCCATCCTCTCCAAGATTCCTATCCTGGGCGAGTTGTTCAAGAACAGGATTCACAACAAGGATAAGACGGAAGTGGTAATGCTCATAACTCCCCATCTGACCGATGCCGGTAAGTCCCCTGCCATCTACAACACCCAGGAACTGCAGAACCAGTTCAAGGATTTTGATGACAAGAGCTTCAACAAATCGGTAAAGAAAGACGAGAAATACGACGCCGAGCAGAAACTTCAGGACGAACGTCACCAGGTACAGAAGGAAATGAACGAAGTGCAGCGCGAATACGCAGCTGCGGATGCTAAGTCCAAGGCGGAGCAGGAAGCCGCTGCGGCAAGAGAAGCCCGCTTGGCTGCCCGGAAAGCTGCGGCCGCCAAAGCAGAAAGTGCAGCTGTGGCCACAGCGCCAGCTGCCAGCACCAACACTGCTCCCAGTACCGTAACTAAAGCACCGGCTGCCAGCACTAGCCCTGCTGCTACCAGCAACAGTGACAGTGACCGCATCAATAACCGCGTCAACCAGATTTTGAACGAACAATAAGCTGCTAATTTAGAAATTCCGGAGACCTGATTTGGCAAACCAGGCTCCGGAATTTTTGTACGTAAAAAAGGCAGACACTGAAGTGTCTGCCTTTTAGTTTGTAATTTTTAGTTTGTACTTAGCTTTTACTGCCAGTCTACTCCATCTTCTTCATCTGCATCTGGAACACATCCCAGTTCTGCACGATGTTGTAGACGCCGTCCACCAGCCGTACGGCAAAGGTGCCCGGTCCGTCTTTCTTCTCGGTAAAATGTTTGGCCAGTACCGCGCCTTCGCCCAGGATCACCTGGCCCAAAGCTGCAACCGCAAATGCGTCGCTGGCGCCACTTGCTCCGGCACAGCAGGCTATAACCGCTCCGGCCAGAACCGGATTGGCCGGCACCCTGCTCAGTAAAGCGGCGGCGGCGCTGTTCAGCACCACTTCCCGCTTGCCGTCGCTTACATATACATTGGCGCCGCCATCCACGCAGAAGACGCAGCCAAATTTTTCGGCCGCCACCCCTGCCAGGTTCTGCGCCAGTTGCGCCAGTTCGTCGGCGGTGGCTCCCGCCGGCAGCTTGTCCGCCCCGATCAGGCTGGCACATTCGTTGTAGTTGCCCCGTACGATGACTACCTGTTTCTTGCCTAACAAGGCCAGGGCCATCGCCCGGCGTCCCGGTACCAGTTCGGCGCCGGTTACGACCAGCACTACCGGCGTGGCTTTGGCTTTTGCCGCGGTCAGCGCCTTAGTGATGGCATTACCCGTGTCCGGATTCAGCTGGTCCAGATCCACCAGCAAAGCCTGACTTACCGCCGCCAGTTCCGCGGCATCGGCGTTCACCGCCCGGGTCAGCTTGCCGCCCATGCCAAATACCAGTGCGGCACAGGCCGGGGTCTTGCCTCCGGGACCCAGCAGGGTCACCAGCGGTTTTTTCGTACCTATGGCCTTAACTATTGTGGTAAAGTTCGCTTGTAAATCGCTGCTCACTTTGCTAACTCCTTCTTCACCATGTTCACCACGCAGTCCACAGTCATGCCGTAGCGCTCCATGACGATATTACCAGGCGCGGAAGCGCCAAAGGTGTTGATACCCAGCACGCGTTTTTCGCTGCCGGTATAACGGCTCCAACCTAAAGTTACTCCGGCTTCCACCGCAAAGGTGGGTACGGCCGGCAGCACGGATTCTTTGTAGCGGGGCTCCTGCTCCTCAAAAACTTCCCAGGAGGGCATGGACACTACCGCTGCGTCCAGGCCGATGGCAGCCAGTTTCTTCTGTGCCCCAAGGGCCAGGCTGACTTCGCTGCCCGTAGCGATGATGGTTAAGGCACGGTGTTCGTTCTGAGCCGGGCTGAGCACATACGCGCCCTTGTCCGCATTTTGCGCCACCGTCTCCGCATACGCCGTCAGTACGGGCACTTTTTGCCGGGTCAGGCAGATGGCCGTAGGTCCGTTCTTATGCTGGCAGGCATACTGCCAGGCCACAGCGGTTTCCAGGGCGTCCGCCGGACGGAAGACCGTGGTGTTGGGAATTACCCGCAGGCTCATGATCTGCTCAATAGGCTGGTGCGTAGGTCCGTCCTCGCCTACGGCAATGCTGTCATGGGTCAGCACAAAGATGGTGCCGATGCCCATCAGCGCCGCCATGCGCACGGTAGGACGTAAAAAGTCGGCAAAGACCAGGAAGGTGCCGCCGAAAGCGGTAAAGCCCCCGTGCAGGGTGATGCCGTTCAAGATGGCGCCCATGGCGTGCTCCCGGATACCAAAGTGGAAATTGCGGCCCAGATGATTGTCCCGGCTGAAATACTCCAGGGCTTTCATCAGCGTCTTGTTGGACGGCGCCAGATCCGCGCTGCCGCCTACTAAATCCGGCAGCGTCTTCGCCAACTCGTTAATCACCATCCCCGAAGCTTCCCGGGTGGCCAGCGCCTCTTTGCCTGCAAAGAGTTGCTGCAGCTGGCACAGATCAATATCTTCCCGCTGACTGAGACGATTCAGGAACTGCTCTGCCAGTTCCGGATATTTTTTCTTATACTGTTTTAAAATTTCATGCCAGGCTGCGTCCTTTTTCGCGCAGGCCGGCAGCTTGTCCTGAAAATGCTTCGTAACCGTTTCCGGTACGTAGAAACATTTGCTGCTGTCCCAGCCGGCTTTTTCCTTGGTCGCTTTTAACGCCTCGGCGCCCAAAGGTTCGCCGTGAGCGGCAGGGCTGTCCTGTTTGGGACTGCCAAAACCGATATGGGTCCGCACCTGGATCAGGCTGGGATGCTTAGTATCTTGTTGCGCCTCGGCCACCGCCTTCGCTAAAGCTTCCAGGTCCTCGCTGTTATCTACGTGGAGCACCTGCCAGCCGAACGCCTTAAAGCGGGCGGCCACGTCTTCCTGGAAAGCAATATCCGTGGTGCCTTCAATCGTAATATGGTTGTCGTCGTACATATAGATCAACTTGCCCAGGCCCAAAGTGCCGGCCAGGGAAGCCGCCTCGCAGGACACGCCTTCCATCAGGTCGCCGTCCGAGACGATGCCGTAAGTATAATGGTCCACCAGGGTTAAATCCGGTTTGTTAAACTGAGCCGCCAGCAGCGTTTCCGCAATGGCAAAACCTACGCCCATGGCAAAACCGTGACCCAGAGGGCCGGTGGACAGATCCACGCCCGGGGTAACCCCGTATTCCGGATGGCCGGGGGTCTTACTGCCCCACTGCCGGAAATTCTTTAACTCTTCCAGGGACAGGTCGTAACCTGCCAGATGCAGCATGGCATACAGCAAAGCGCAGCCGTGGCCCGGTGAAAGTACAAAACGGTCCCGGTTGCACCAGCGGGGATTAGCGGGATCGTATTTCATGTACCGGTCCCAGAAAGTATACATTAAAGGCGCTGTTCCCAGCGGCAGTCCCGGATGTCCGGACTTAGCCTTCTCCACCTCGTCTGCGGCCAGAAAACGCAAGGTCTGGACGCTTAAAGCATCAATGTCCTGCATGATTAGTCCTCCTCGAACTCATAGTTTTACCCGGCAGGACGGCTTACCACCGCCTGCGGGCAGGCCAGCACCTAAAACGGCGCATACCCACTCATTTTACCTTTCCATTATAACACAAAGCAGGCAGCCTGAAAATACAGGCTGCCTGTTTACTCCAGGGGAATTAAGTTTATCCGCCTGCCGAACTGCGCCGGCTTACTGGTTACTTTTCTTCTTCCTTAGCGGCATTGGCTTCGGCAATAATCTTCTCCGCCATCTTCGCCGGTACATCCTCGTAGTGGTCAAACTTCATCTCGAAGGTGCCCAGGCCCTGGGTCAAAGCCCGCAGGTCCACGGCGTATTCCGTGATTTCCGCATAAGGTACTTGTGCCTTGACGATGCTCATGCCGTTTTCCAGGCTCTGCATGCCCAGGATGCGGCCGCGCTTGGTATTCAGGTCGCCGATCACGTCGCCCATCATATTATCCGCGCAGGTTACGTCCAGGTTATAGTAAGGTTCCAGCAGGACCGGTTTCGCCAGTTCCATAGCTTTCTTAAAAGCAATGGTGGACGCGGTCTTGAAGGCCATTTCCGAAGAATCTACCGGGTGGTAAGAACCATCCACCAGGGTGATGCGCATATCCACTACCGGATAACCGGCCAGGATGCCATGCTCAATATTCTCGCGCATGCCCTTTTCTACGGCGGGGATATATTGACGGGGCACGCTGCCGCCGAAAATCTTATCCACGAACTCGAAACCGCTTCCAGGTGGCAGAGGCTCCATATCGATGACCACATCGCCGTACTGGCCGTGGCCGCCGGATTGTTTCTTGTGCCGTCCCTGTACATGGGCGGTGCCGCGAATAGTTTCGCGATACTCGATGATAGGCGGACGCAGGTCGGCTTCCACACCGAACTTCCGCTGCATCCTCTCCATGATGATTTCCAGGTGCTGGTCGCCCCTACCGC
>CAXYYS010000088.1:0-6898 GCA_964293585.1 uncultured Acidaminococcales bacterium | reverse complement strand
TTTTCAAAGTTGGCATCTTGAAATACAAAATGTAGTTTCAGACTACAATTGACCAACTTTTAGAGCTACACTGGGAATTTGTATCATTTCGTATCATTTCGTTGCAAATTATCTTTAAATATATTATAATTAGTAACGAAAGAAGGTGTTATGATGTCTAAAACAGCTTGCATTAATGTCCGCATGGAACCAGCTATCAAAGAAAAAGCTGAGCGTCTTTTTGCTGAGTTTGGTATCACCACGGCTGATGCTATCAATATTTTTATTCATAAATCTTTAATGGTAGGAGGTCTGCCTTTTGATGTACGGAAAAATATTTCCAAACCAATTGCTGCAGCTTCCCTTTCTGAAACAGAACTGAATCAAGAATTAGCCAAGGGTTACGATGATCATGAAAACGGACGGGTAACTTTAGCTGCCGAATCTTTTGCTAAAATGAACAAGGATTTTCGCATATGAGTTATAAGGTTAACTTAACCAAGGCAGCCGCTGAAGATTTTATTAACATCTATGAGTATATTGCCTTTAAGCTTTCGGCGCCAGCTACAGCTAAGCGATTAATCCGGCGGCTGCAAAAAAGCGTCCTGCAACTTGACGAATTGCCCAGACGTTTTGCAACTTATGTCAGTAATGAGTGGAACAAGAAACCGCTACACAAAATTGTTATAGATAATTATCTCGTATTCTACACCATAGACGAAGAAAGTTTAGTCGTTGATATCATCCGCGTTATTTATAGCGGTCGAGATTTTGATGAACAACTAAAAATTAAAAAGTAATTTTTAAATACAAAACTCCCAGCGTAACTTTTAAAGCTACGCCGGGAGTTTTTTTTTATTTAGCGGGTAAAATCTCGGACCGGAGCAACTTTGTCTCCGCATAGTGCTGCACAAAGTTACCCTGGTCCTATTTTAAACTAATTTAGAAACTCCAGCGCAAACCGACGTTGACGTTCAGGTTGTTGGTCAGATCGCCTAAATACTTGGTCAGTTCACCGTAGACTTGCAGGTTGCGGTCTAACTGGAACTCTCCGCCCGCGGTGAGTTCTACCCAGTCACGCAAAGCTGCCCGGTCGCCGGCGTAAGCGCCGTAAGTAATGCTGCTGTCTGCGCCGCCAAAATCGTGATAGTAACTGGTACGGCCGTAAATGCTGCCGTTACTGATCTTCGTGCCCGTCGCAATACCTAAGCGTGTGATGAAGTGGTTAGTAGCGTCCACATGCACGTCCCAGTTCTTCCAGCGATACTTGGTTACATAATCCGCGCTGCTCAGATGTCCCAGAATCAACTCGGCCTGAGGTTCATACCATCTGCCGCCTTTCAGTTCTTTCCGGAAACCGTACTCGCCGGACAAGGTGGTAGCCTGGATATTGTAATCGCCGGTGCTTTCTACCTTGGACAAATCCGTCAGGTGGTAATCATTGTTGAAGTTTCCCTGCCGCAAAATTACATCGTAATAGTGACCCTTGTTGCCCAACCAGGTGTTGTACAAAGCTACGCTGTTGCCGCTAACCTTGCTGCTGCCGCGCTCGTACTCGCCGGCGCCGTTCAGATGGTCCACGGCGATACCGACGTAAGAAACACCGTTCTTCACATTGAAGGCTTTATCGTAACCAACCTGTAACAGGTTGGCATTCAGTTCTGCCATGCGGCCCCGGTTAGCCTGGGTCGTGGCCCGCTGATATCTAGCCCACACGCCATCATCCGCCGAAGGTGAAAGCGGCGTGGTGGCCAGGGAAATAGTGGTGCCATCGTCCTTAGTATTCAGCGGCGCTTGTTTGGTAGCCCGCGTGCCAAATTCCTGGGACGCGTACAATTGATGCTGACGCAGATCTCCCAAACGTTTGCTGAGGCTGTTCACCGTAGCAAACCAGGCCTGGTTCATGATCTCGTGAGTGTCTACCGCGGTCAGAGTATCTTCCGATGCCTTTTCCGTATAACCGGTCAAAATCCAGTTGCCGCTGGCATCCTGGCTAAGGGTCGGCGTAAAGCTGATAGGTCCGTACTCGGAACTATCCGTGGTAAATTTAACGCCCGCAGGCGCCTTGGCTACTATCGTTGTGCCTTTTAACACCGCGCCTGTGTCCGCAATGTCAAAGAACGGAAATGCCATGGCTATGGCTAAATGTTTTTCCAGTCTTGCTTTGGCTTTCGATGTAATCATGACAAGGACTTCCTCTCTGACTGCTGTTTTGCCGACATTCGTCGGACAGGGTGTACTGGGGAAAAGGGTCATCCAAAGATGAATATCTATCAGACTTATATTAATTTATCTTTTTTTATATATTTTCGTAGAAATTATACTTAGATTATACTTATACTCCTAAAATGTGAAAAATGAAACATAAATAATAATAATAATTAAAATCCCACCGCAGCTTAAAAACCGCGATGGGATTTAAAAATTGTAGATTGTTTTTTAGTTTTGGGTAATATCATCCACAAAGTCGTTGCAGATACGTTTCAGCATGCCGCTAGTATCATTTTCGCCGCCGCGGCCACGGGAATCACGCACGGTGTAAATAGTCTTGCCGGTACGGGAATCCGTCACGTCAAACTGCAAATCCGCTTCAGCATTATAATAATAGCCGGCCGGGTGGTGTACCACTTCGGTGTAGGGGAAATAAATCCAGGTAGAATGACCGTTGCGATAAACCTCCACGGAACGGGTCCTGGTCACGGTCTCATCCCAGGGGCCGTGGAAAATCTTGTCGTAACCCAGGCAGAAAACCTTCACGGTGATGATAGGCACAGATTTGAGAGAACTTTCATCCGCCGTCTGCTTAATCTGAGCTGGCTCGTTGAGCATAATATTGTGTTTGCTTAACGCCTGGCGTAGCAGCAGCGTAACCTTGGTCTCACCGCCCTGGTCAGTAACAAAATCCTTGTTGTCCACATTAAGAAAAGTGATGCCGCTAAGCTGAGCCACAGTATAATTTTTGTAGTTAAACTGAGCATCCTTAAACTTAACCTTTTCCGCACTGGCCACGCTGGCTAAAAGCATGAGGACCAAAGTCAACACAAGCGTCCATTTTTTCATGGTCTATTCCTCCTTTTAAATTCCGGCCCGTACACCGGCCGGTCTTGGCAACTTCTGCGTTGCCGCATCTTTAATCCGCGTCTACATCCGTGCCTTCGATGACCCAGGCTTTTTCCTGTGGGAAATAGATAAAGACTTCCCCGTCCAGCAAAACTTTACCGGGGTCAAAAATATCCACGATCCAGCCTTTGCCCAGTTTATCCTTGACAAAGTAACGGACCTTTTCGCCCAGGAACATTTTTTCCGTGATGGTGCCCTGCACGTTTACCTGGCCTGGCACATTCTGCTTAGCCAGATGCAAACATTCCGGCCGCACGCTGACAGAATATCCCTTGCCTGCGTCCACGTCGATATGGGTGCCGATAACTGCCTCCCCGTACTGCACCTTGCGGTCGCCTAAACCTTGGACCTTGAGCAAATTAGTAGTGCCGATAAAATCCGCCACAAAAGGCGTCTTGGGCTCAAAATAAATTTCCTGAGCCGTGCCGGTCTGATGGATGATACCGTTGCGCATCACCACGATGAGGTCGCTCATAGACAACGCTTCGCTCTGGTCGTGGGTTACATAAATAGTTGTCAGCCCCATCTGCTGCTGAATCTGGCGCAGCTCTACCCGCACCGTCTCCCGCAGTTTGGCATCCAGGTTGGACAAAGGTTCGTCCAGGAGCAAAGCTTCCGGATCCATAACCAGGGCCCTGGCTACGGCTACACGCTGCTGCTGACCGCCGCTCAGCTGGTTGGGAAAACGTTTTTCCATACCCACCAGCTGCATCAGGCCCAGAGCTTTTTCCACCTTGGCCTGCACTTCTGCCGCCGGCAGTTTTTTAACTTTCAAGCCGTAGGCCACGTTATCGTACACGTTCATATGGGGGAACAGCGCATACTCCTGGAACACCATGGCAGTGTTACGCTGATAGGGCGGCATCTTGTCAATGCGCCGGCCGTTCAAAAGGATCTGGCCCCCATCCGGCTCGTAAAAGCCGGCAATCATCCGGAGCAGCGTGGTCTTGCCGCAGCCGGAAGGTCCCAAAAAGGTCACGAAAGAACCTTTGGGAATATTCAGTTCCACATCGTGGATAACATGGTTCTTGCCAAAATATTTATTGATATCCTGTAATTGCAATACAAATTCTTGCACGCTCACCACTCCTTAATCTTACAAATCAAAAATGTTAATCTGGTCCCGCATGATCAGCTTGACCACGCCAAAGGTGATAAAGATGGTGAGCACCATGCCCACCGCAGTGGCGCTGGCCGTTGCCAAAAAACCGTGGTCCGACAAGCTCATGATATTCACCGAAGCCAGGTTCCATTCCGGAGAAACCAGGAAGATAACCGTACTCAGGGTGTTCATGGCTTTCATGAACGAATACACGAAGCTGACCGACAAAGCATTTTTGAGCATGGGCAGCACGATATGCCTGAAGGTGCCAAAGCTGGTAGCGCCCAGATTGGTAGATGCCTGCTCCAGGGATTTATCAATCTGCTTGAGGCCGGATACCGCCTGGCGGTAACCTACCGGAAGCTGCCGCAAGGTCATGCCGATGATGATGATCCACAAAGTTCCCGTCAGGGAGAAGGGATCGTTGTTAAAGGCCATGATGAGGGCCAGGCCGATAAAAGTACCGGGCAGGGATACCGGCAGCATGGCCAGAAAATCCATGAGAGTCCGTCCCGGAAAACGTTTACGGATGGTAAGGAAAGCCAGGGCGATACCGAACAAGGTGGTAATCGCCGCCGTGGCCATAGCCGCAATCCAGGAGTTTTTCATGACGCCGCCCTGGAGCACGCCTTCCACAAAGTGGCTCATGGTAAAGGAATAATCCGTACCAAAGGATTCTGTAAAGGCAAAGAGCAGCACCACGCCCATGATAAGGATGATGGCAGAGCACAATGCCAGACAAAAGGAGAAGAAACACCAGGTAGCCACCGGTCCGCAGGTAACCCGGACCAGACCGGCCACCGGTTTACCGGTCACCGTCACATACGAATTCTTTTCCAGGTAGTAGCGCTGCACAAAGAACACCAGCACCGTAGGCACTACCAGGAACACAGACAGCGTGGCGCCCATGGGCAGATCCCACGCGCCCACCACCTGGGTATAAGCTTCCGTAGCCAGCACATGATAGTTGCCGCCTACCAGCATGGGGTTACCAAAATCCGCCAGGCTGTTGATGGCCACCAGCAAAAAGGCGCTGGCCAGACCCGGGGTCGCCAGACGCAGGGTCACGGTCTTAAACAGATACCAGCCTTTGGCGCCCAAATTTTGCGCCGCCAGCTCCAGGTTGGGACTGATACATTTTAAAACACCGGAAATGGTGATATAAGCCAAAGGGAAAAAGGCGATGGTCTGCACCACCCACAAACCAAAAGGTCCGTACAGGTCCACCTTCAGATGCAGCAGGTTCCAGGTAATAAAACCGCGCCTGCCAAAAAGCATGATAAAAGCCAGGCCGGACACCACGGACGGCGCCATGGTTGGCAGCAGGGCCACAATCTGGAAAAAACGTTTCCAGGGCATGTCCGTATAGTTGATGGCATAGGCAAAAATAAAACCGATAATGATGGCCGCAGTGGTAGCCGCCAGGGACGACAGCAGCGTGTTGGTAAAGGCCTGGATAAATTCTTTACCCGTCAGGGCTTTTACCCAGTCGGCCGCCGTAGGTACCAGCAGCAGTTTAAAGAACGGATAAATAATAAAGAAACCAAAGATAGCAAAGACCACCAGGATGCTGATCAGCAGCGGCGGTTCCCTAAGGAGCAATTTTAGTTCCGAACGCCAGCCGGTCTGTTCATGGCCGGTATCAATTTCGCTCATGGATGAACTCCTTCGTCGTAAGTGCAACCCGTCTTGCCGCTAGCTCCACCAGCCTCGCAGCACGGACGTGCGCCACTATTATTTTAAAAAACCTTATCCCCGTACCAGACCGGCCGGGGATAAGGAAGTTGATACTAATGCCCTAAACCCAGACAGCTTATGATTAAGCAGCTGTGCTTACAGGCTGAAGAACTTGTCGGTCAACTGAGTCTTAATGGCGCCGGCTTTAATGAAGTCATACGCTTTGAACAAAGGTTGATCCTTCAACGGTTTCATACCTGCGGGAGCAGTAACTTCGGGGTTGCAGGCGATGGCGTTGGTAGTCTTGCTAATGATCTCGCCGGCTTCCTTGGTCAGGCAGAAATCAATAAAGGCTTTGGCAACTTCATCGTTAGCTTTGTTTTTGAGTTTAGAAACAGGCACTACGCTCCAGCCTGCATCCTTATACGTGGTGCTGACAATCTTGTGAGTCCTGTTGACCAGGCTCTGGTCAGAAATAAAGTTCACAGTGATCAGATATTCGCCGGCGCCGCATTTCTGAGCGGGAGTAAAGCCGGACGGAGTGAACTGAGCCACGTTAGCTTTGAATTTCTTTAAATAATCCCAGGCAGCCTGCTCGCCTTTAGCTTGCACGACGCTGGAAAGGAAAGTAAAACCGGTACCGGATTTACGAGGATCCGGGGTAATGATCTCGCCCTTAAAGGCAGGATTCAGCAAATCTTCCAGGCTTGCGGGAGCCTTGATGCCCTTGGGTTCGAATTCTTTCTTGAAACGGTCCGGATTGTAACCGATGCCCAGGGTCTCCAGGTAGAGGCCGTGCCAGTAGTTATCCTTGTCCCGGTATTCCGCAGGAATCATCTTGTCGTTCTTGCTGGCCTAAGCTTCGGTAAGGCCGTCAGCTTTGGCCTTGGCATGGGCGTCACTGGTGCCAGTGTGGTTGCCGATGGCAACACCCTGGTGATCACCGTCCCGGGTGAGGATGTCGCCCAGGCCCAGGCCCTCGGCCAGACCTCCCAGCTGCTGTTCCGCCCCGTCGGTCAG
>CAXYYS010000087.1:0-6928 GCA_964293585.1 uncultured Acidaminococcales bacterium | reverse complement strand
ATAGAGCGTTGCCGGTTAAGAGACCTGCATCTTACGATGCAGGTCTTTTTTTGTCATAATGACTTTTTACGGTTGTTTCTATAAATATTCCTACCGTGATTCCGGTTGGACGTGGTATAATAAAATTTATAAGTGTTATGGAGTAGCTCTTACTAACGAAACAGAAGGTGAAGAACACTATGCGTATAGTTGTAGTTGGTGCCGGTAAGTTTGGTTATAGCGTGGCTAATCTTTTGTCCAAGGGGCAATTTGATGTGGTGGTGGTGGAGAGTGACGAAAACCGCCGCAATATCGTGAAGAATACCTTGGATGTTTTGACAATCCTGGGTAATGGTTGTAGTGAAGAAGTCCTGAATATGCCGGAGGTAAGACAGGCCGACGTGTGCGTAGCCTGTACCGACAGTGATGAAGTAAATATGATAGTCTGCTTCCTGGCAAAGGAGCATGGTATTAAATATACGGTAGCCCAGATCAGGAGCACGGATTATGATACCCATGCCCAGGAACTTTTGCACAAAGAGATGAAGATAGACCTGGCCCTTAACCCGGAACGGATCCTGGCCAACGAGATTAGAAATATCCTGGAGACGCCGGCGGCCCTGGCAATTAATCTTTTTGCGGACGGGAAAATCAGTTTGTTTGAGGTAAAGATCACAGCGGATTCGGATTATGTGAATGCTTCCTTACGGGATATCCACCTTCCTACCGGCATTTTGATCGCCATGATTTTCCGCAGCGGCACCATGATTATTCCCCACGGCGGCGATATGCTCAAACCGGGGGATAATGTGTATTTTGTAGGCAAATCGGATGCGGTTTCGGCTTTGCGGGGCAATTTTAATTCTAAATATAAGAAGACAGAACGCGTTTTGATCATCGGCGCCAGCAGGACCGCCAAATTTTTGCTGCCCATCCTGGAAGCACTGAATATATTCGTCAAGATCATCGACATAAATAAAGAGAAATGTCAGCAGATGATCCCGCTGGTGAACAACGGCATGGTCTTGTGCGGTGACGGTACGGACTTTAATTTTCTGGAAGATGAAGGCATCGCAGATGCGGACGTGGTTTTATGCCTGACGGATAACGACAAGATGAACCTGCTTTTCGCCATGATTGCCAAACATCTGGGGGCGCGTAAAACTATTACCCGGGTGGCCCGGGGCGAATATGTGGGCCTGATGGAAGAAGCAGGTGTGGATATTACTCTTTCCGCCAGGCTTTTAAGTGCCGGTGAGGTGCTAAAGTTTATCAGACGGGAAGTCCTGATTTCCCTGTCGCTGCTGGAAGGCGCGCAGGCGGAGATGATGGAATTAAAGTTGCCGGCAGGCAGCCCCCTGGTAGGCAAGGCGCTCCTGGAAGCGGATCTGCCGCGAGAATGTCTGGTTTGTGCCATGGTGCATGATAATGAGGCCTTTGTCCCCAATGGCAATACGATCCTTGCGGAAGGCGACCGGGTGATTATTTTTGCCCAGAGTGAAGCGGTCATGGATATCATGGCTTTGTTTCCGGTGTAAGCAGGATTAAGAAAGAACAGGAACGGAAAGCAGAACATTAGATCATGAACTTAGCAATTGTGGTAGGCGTGCTGGGGTATGTGTGCATACTCCATGGCCTGGCCCTGATACCGATAATTTTATATGCTTGTACCTGGGAACATGCTTTTATCCTGCCCTGTGCCGATACCATGTTCCTGTCTTTGCTTTTGGGCTTTTGGGCCTGGAAGCGTTACAAGCACCTGGCCTTGCGCAACCACTGGGTTAAGGATTATAAAAATATGCGGAACTTCACTATTCGTGAAGGCATCGCTTTTTTAGGCTGCGGCTGGTTTTTGATGACTTTTCTAGGCGCCCTGCCTTATTTTTTGTCGGGCCTGTTCACTTTCCCGGATGCCTTGTTTGAAAGTGCGGCGGCACTGACGACGACAGGTGTAAGCGCTATGCCGCTGGGACATGGTTTTCCACGCACCCTGCTCTTATGGCATGTGTGGGCACAGTGGCTGGGTGGTATCGGAACCATCATTGTTTTTATCCTGCTGCTGCCCCGGTTAGGCGCCGGCGCCGGCTATCTTTTCTCGGCCGAGGTGCAGGGCGCTTCGGCAGAACGTACCATGCCCAGCGCCATGACTTCCGCCTATATCATTTTTACGATTTATGCAGGTACGACCGTGATGGAAGCGCTGCTGCTCCGTCTGGCGGGCGTGCCTACTTTGACTTCCCTGGCCGTCAGCATGGCGACCATTTCCACCGGCGGTTTTACCCAACTGAATAATTTTCTGGCGGGGAACAAATCTTTGCTGGTGGAAGCACTCCTGATCATCTTCATGCTGATTGGCAGTATTAACTGCGTCCTGTATTACCGCTGTCTGCAGGGACGTTTCTCGCTGCTGAAAAAAGATACGGAATGTAAATGGTATTTCAGTATCCTGGTGGGCGCGTTCCTGGTCATTACTTTTAACTTGTGGTCGAGTCAGACCTATTCTTTCTTGGATGCGGGGCGCTATGCCCTGTTTCAAACGGTGTCGGTCATGAGCACCGCGGGATTTGCCGATGTGGATTATTCCACCTGGCCTTCTTTTAGCCGGTTATTGCTTTTTTACCTGGCCATGATTGGCGGGTGCAGCGGTTCTACGGCGGGCGGCCTGAAGATTTCCCGCATGGTGGTGCTGCTCAAGATTTGTAAAAATGAAATTATGCGTACGGCTCATCCCCATTTTGCCACGCTGCTTACCATGGGCGGCAAACCGGTGCCGTCTACGGCCATTGGCGGGGTAGGACGTTATTTCTTCCTGTATTTCCTGGTCTTTATCGTGCTGGTGGTAGCGTATTCCCTGACGGGTTTCGGTATCCTGGAAACCTTGTCCACGGTGGTAAACTGCCTGAGCAATTTAGGCTCGCCGTATAGTTTAATCGGTAAGAATATTTCTTACGTCGGTTTGCCGGTATGGAACCGGCTGGTACTGTATTTTGCCATGATCCTGGGGCGGGTGGAACTTTTTACCATGGTCATGGTCCTGAGCCCGGGATTCTGGATGGGCAAACGCAGCTGGTAGCGGCTGTACCGTGTAAGGCAGGGGAACGCCTGGTTCCTGGTAGAGATAAGGCTGGCAAAGGAGCAAGGGCATGAATGTTAAGATAGTCTGCTTTTTATTGGGACGGCTAACTTTATATGGCGCCGGGACTTTGTGCCTGCCTTTTATAGCTTCCTTTTTTTATGGCGATGCTGGGCGGGCCTTCTTTGGCGCTTCTATCATGCTGACCGCCACCCTGGCCTGCCTGCTTCTGGCATATGGTTCTTATGACAAATATAAGGAAACTATCTCCAACCGGGAAGGCGTCGCGACCATGGTTTTTGCCTGGCTGCTGCTTTCGGCGGTAGGCAGCCTGCCGTATCTTTTCTCCGGTTCTTTCGATGTGGTCTCCGCACTTTTTGAAAGTGTTTCCGGGCTTACGACCACGGGCGCGTCGGTTATTCCGGATGTCGAAATCGTGCCCAAAAGTATCCTGCTCTGGCGCAGCCTGACCCAGTGGCTGGGCGGGTTAGGCGTCATCATGATCTTTATCGTCCTCTTGCCGCAGCTTTCCGGCAGTGCGGTGCAGCTTTTTAACTCAGAATTCGGCGGCTTCAGCTTTAACAAGATGCTGCCCCGGATGAAGAACACGGCCTGGGTCATCTTTGGAATCTATCTCATCCTGACCTTTGCCGAGACTTTGCTTTTAATGTGCTGCCACTTAAATTTTTTTGACGCCTTTAATCATTCCCTGACCACGGTGGCCACGGGAGGCTTTTCTACCTATAACGATGGCGTGGCCCATTTTCACAGTCCGCTGGTGGAGATTGTCATCACTATCTTTATGTTTCTGGCCAGCGTGAACTTTACCCTGTATTTTGCCGCTACCAAGAAAGGCCTGGCAGTTTTTAAGGAAGACGACGAGTTTAAGGCGTATGTCTATTTACTGGTGGTGCTTTCCGGTCTGATTACTTTGAACCTGGCCTTGACAAAAGGCGGCGTCCTGGCGGATAATATGCGGCTGGCGGTGTTTCACGTGGTGTCCTTTTCATCTACCGCCGGGTTTGCGGCTTTTGACTATGATCAGTGGCCGGCCTTTGCCAATTTTCTGCTGACCATCCTGTATTTTACCGGTGCCTGCAGCGGTTCTACCGCCGGCGGCATCAAGATTTCCCGTTTCCTGGTGCTGATGAAGATTATCAAGGCAGAACTGGCGCGGGTCCTGCATCCGACCATGTTGCTAAAGATTTCTTATAACGGCCGCTTGCTTACCGTGCCTCAGTTAATTTCCATCAACTGTTTCTTCTTTATCTATGTGGCTTCCATTATTCTGTTTTCGCTGCTGCTGGCAGCTACCGGCGTGTCCATGAACGAATCTATCTTCGGAGTGGCCAGCTGCCTGAGCAGTGTTTCGCCCGGAGTGGGGCTTATCGGGGGCATGAGCAACTTTGGCACCCTGACCGCCGGCGGCAAATGGGTGCTTATTGCGGCCATGCTTTTAGGACGGCTGGAGTTTTTCACAGTACTGGTGCTGCTGCGTACCGAGTTCTGGCATAGCGCCAGAAGGTGGTAAAAAGTGGCCCGGCTGTTGTATAATAAAGAGCAAACTAAAGCTTAAGGAGAAAAACTTATGAAAACTTTTGCATTACCTTATGGCAAGACGGAACTAACCATCACGCTACCGGAGGAACATGTTTTATACGATATACATGGTAACGGCGGTGCGACCATCCAGGATGTGCAGGCAGCCACAAGAGAGGCTTTGCTGCATCCGCTGGACAGCGCGCCTTTATCCCAGCTGGTGCATAAAGGCGAGAAGATAGCCCTGGTGGTCAGCGATATCACCAGACTGGTACACACGGCAGAGTTTCTGCCGGAGGTGGTAGCCGAACTAAATCAGGCGGGGATTCCGGATCAGGATATGACGATCGTGATCGCTACCGGCACCCACCGGGCACAGACTCCGGCCGAAGACGCGGTGGTGTGCGGCGCGGACCTGGCCCGCAGGATTAAAATCCATCAACATGACTGCCGCAGGCAGGACGAATTAAAATATTACGGGACCACGAAATACGGCACGCCGGTCTATCTGGACACGGTGGTGGCCCAGGCTGATAAAGTCATCGTGACCGGCGGTATCTCCCTGCATCCTTTCGCCGGTTTTGGCGGCGGCCGCAAAGCTATCCTGCCGGGCGTGGCGGGACTGGATTCCATTAATCATAACCATCTGATGGCGCTGGCGGACCAGGTGGGAGCCGGTTGTGAAAAAACAACGGAAACGGCTATCCTGCAGGGCAACCGGATTGCCGAAGACATGGAGGAAGCCTGCGCCATGCTGAACCCGGATTTTTTGCTGAACGTGGTCTTTACCCCGGAAGGCGCGCTGCATGAGATTGTGGCCGGCAACTGGCAGACGGCTTTTGCCAAGGGCTGCCGGGATTTGCTTAAGCTGGCCGGCGTACATATTAAAGAGCAGGCGGATGTGGTTATTGCTTCAGCCGGCGGCTATCCTAAAGATTTGAACCTGTACCAGGCCATGAAGAGCCATATGAACGCCATCTTTGCCGTAAAACCGGGCGGCATCATGATCCAGACCCTGGAATGTCCGGACATTAAGGAACCGGCGGTCTTTACGGACTGGCTGGTAAAATCCGAACCGCTGCAGTTTGAAAAAGAGGTGCGGGCCGATTTCTCCATCCCGGCCTTTGTGGCGTTTAAATCCCGTCAGATCATTAATTCCCTGACCGTGTATCTGGTGACCAGGCCGGAGAATTTTGCCTTTGTCAAAAGTTCCGGCCAGATTCCGGTGGCTTCCCTGGAAGAAGCCTGGGAACTGGCACAGAAGCAGCTGCTGGAACAGGATAAGCACGACTATAAGGTTACGATCATGGGTCATGCCTCGGCGACTTTGCCGATACTGGAAGGCTAAAAAAGCTGGCCGGTATAAGTGTCAACGGATGCCTGAAAACGTAGAACCGCTTTCCTTCGGGAAAGCGGTTTTTCTTTTTGTCGGATGGTAAAGAATATAGTATATTATTCTTATTGAGAGAAATTTTTATTAATTTTAAAAGCAAGGACCGTTTTGGCCGTGCTTTCCTGTTTTTAGTATCTTGTCCATAAGTGAGGGCTTATGAAAAAAATAATTATCCTGCTTAGTATCATAGTAATTTTGTTGGGCGGCATTTTTTGCGTACACAAAATGGCGCTACAGCCTAAGCCACAGGCTGACGCTGATTACCAGCGTATTCTTGCCGTCTCTCCTTCAGTGGAAGAAGTTGTTTTTGCCCTGGCGCAGCCGGAGCAGATCCTGGCAACGACAGAGTACAACCGGAACTCTCTAAAAGAGGCCATCCGTTCCGTAGCCAGACAGATTAAAAATACCTTGCCGGAGCGGCCGGGTACGGAGTCCATCATCGCCCTGCGTCCGGAGCTTGTGTTTATGCCGTCGCTTTTTGGGAAAGAACAGGCAGAGGCCCTGCGGGATTGTGGCTTTAAGGTGGTACAGCTGGATACGCCTAACAGTTATCAGGAAATTAAGCAGCGGATCATGCTGGTGGCAGGTGCCTTGCATCGGGAAGCAGCCGGTACCAAACTTTGCCGGGAGATGGATGGGCGTATTGCTGCGGTACAAGCCCGTCTGGCCGGTGTTAAAACGCCGCAGGTGGCCATTGCTTTTGGTGAGGCCGGAGCTTTTGGCCGTACCCATGGGTCTTTTGATAATATTTGCCGCGAAGCCAGGGTGGTGAATGGTGCCGGGTTAGTGAACCTTAAAAAGGGCGAGCATCTTTCTAAAGAGCAGATTGTCAGCCTGAATCCGGATGTCATCATCTGTTCCCAGTCCAGCGAGAAGAGTGATATGTACAACCGGGTGCTGCACGATCCGGCTTTTAAAAATATTAAGGCGATACAAAATAAAAG
>CAXYYS010000086.1:0-7685 GCA_964293585.1 uncultured Acidaminococcales bacterium | reverse complement strand
CCAGACCGGTAGAGCCGTCCGCCGTGTTCACGTACACCTCGCTGTTGCCAGAGGAGGCCACAGAGTAGGCATGGAAAGCGCCGCCGGCGCTGTTAGCGGCGCTGGTAATCATGGTCGTATTACCCTGAATCTGTAGTACGGCGCCGTCGCCTTTTGCCAAGAGGCCGTAAGCCACGGCGTCGGTACCCGCGTCCGCGGAGGTCGCCGTCACCGTCTGATTGGTATCCGTGCTCACCGTCAAAGTGGTATTATCTGTGGTATTAGCCACGCCGTAGGCCGGATTAGCGGCCCAAGCCGTACCGGCGCCTGCTAATAAGGTTAAAGTGATTGAAAGCGCCAACCAGGAAGATGTCTGCCTACCGTACTTCATCATGGGAACTCCTTTCCGCTCCTGCTGTCAAAAGTACCGCCGCCAAGACAGCCTGTCTGTACACAGTCGCCACAGCGGCGGTAGCTTACTCCTGCCGTTAAACTATTTTTTAGAAACTCCAGCGCAGCCCCGCGTTGAAGTTCACATTGTTGGTCACATCGCCCAGGTACTTAGTCGCTTCGCCGTAGAGGCGGAGACTCTTCGACAGTTTCACATCGCCGCCCAGGGTGATTTCGAACCAGTCCCGCAGAGCGGTGCTGTCATAATCGTAGCCGTCAAAGTTAACGCTGCTGGCGCCGCCAAAATCATGATAATAGCTGGTCCTGCCGTACCAGTTGCTGCGGCCGGTTTCTTTGCCCACCGCCACGCCTAACCTGGTGACAAAATGGTTCTGGCTGTCTACATGCACGTCCACATTTTTATTAGTCGTATAATCCGAGGAGCTCAAACGGCCCAGGATAAGTTCGCCCTGAGGTTCCAGGTACAAACCGTTCCGCAGCTGTTTCCGGTAGCCGAATTCCCCGGACAAGGTGGTGGCATTGGTGCCGTAATCGCCGCTGCTGTACACGCCGGACAGATCCGTGACGTTGTAGTCATTGGCAAAATGCCCCTGCCGCAGGATCACGTCATAGTAGTGACCGGTCTTCCCCAGCCAGGTGGTGTACAAGGCCACGGAAGTACCTTTGGCCTTGCCGCTGCCCCGCTCGTACTCGGTGCTGCCGTTCAGATGGTCCACGGCCAGGCCCAGATAACGGGTGCCGTCTTTCGCGGCGAAAGCATGATCGTAACCTACCTGCATCAGGTTGCTGTTCAGTTCGGACTTGCTGCCCCGTCCGGACCGGTCCGTGCTGCGCATGTAGCGGGCCCAGATGCCGTCCGTGCTGTCGTCCTTGTTCAGGCGCAGATCGCCCAGACGTTTGCTCAGGCTGTTGGCAAAATTGTACCACACATGGTTCACCACCTCATGGCTGGCCGCCGTGGTGGTAACCGTGGTCGAAGCACGCTTACTGAAGCCGGTAAGCAGCCATTGCATCCCGTTCTGCTGCAGCCAGGGCGTAAGCCTCACGGCGCCGATCTCCGTGGTCAGGGGCTTAAATTTGATGCTTAAAGGTCCGGTAGCCACTATCATACGTTTATCCGGAAAGTAATTGCCGTAGTTCTTGGGATCAAACACCGGATCAAAGTTCACACCGATGTAGCTCTCAGAAGTCTCGGTCACCATTTTGACGTTGACCCGGTCGTTAAGACCTTTATTGACATCCGTATTAATCATAAAATCATAGTTGCCGTTGACGATAACAATATTCAGGGTATTGCCGGGAACGCTGGCGCTGCTGCCCCAACCGTTGCCCAGCGCGATGGTACCGCTGCCGGCATAAGCATTGTTGCCTACGAAGATATCTGTATCATAAGTTTTGGTAGTAGTAGCACCATCCTTACCATATTGTATGCCACCACCATTCATATCTACATAGCCACCTGAAGCGTTATCAAGTTGTATACGTGAACCACTGACCAGACTAAGGGTACCCTCAGAGCTCAGAGTTCCACCCAGGGCCGTACCACCACTGTCTACGGACTGGTAAGCACCGCTTCTGACCTCTGTACCCAAAGCCAAGCCACCGGATTTTACCCTCTGAATACCACCTACGCTGCTTTCCCTTAATAGTATAAAACCACTAGCGGTACCGCCATTAGATACAATCTGGGTTCCACCGTAAATTACCGGTGCCTGAGTTGTCAGCCGGGAAGCTGAAGGATCATCAGCTATCAAGGTCCCGCCGCTGGAAATAATCTGTACGCCACCCATTAAAGTATTGCTGGACACGGTGCCACCATAGTAGAGAATCTGAGTGCCGCCTTTGGCTATAGTAGTATTAAGTGCCGTACCGGATATCAACTGTCTACCACCGCTTTGTATAGATTCAGCTGTACCTACCGCAGTACCATAAATAAGCTGAGTACCGCCAGCTAAATCGCGGACTGTCCCTGTACCACCGTTCTTTACAATCATGCTGTCCCCGGTACTCATGTAGTCAACACTGGTGGTGCCGCCATCCACCACATAACTTGCTGCTTCCGCCTGACCCGGCTGGGCGTATAATAACGCCACCGGCGCCAGGGTTGTCGCCCCGTTCAGCAGCGCCACACCTAAGGCTAACCGTTGTCCTAACCTGGTCCTGACTTTCTCGTTCAACATGATGCTACCTCCTTGCGTGTATGCTTATGCCCCTCTCCAGACGCCATTTGTCTACTCTTATCATTATTATAATACACAAATATATAAATTTAGCAAAAAAAGGTATAAGACGTCACAACTTGGGTACGAATGGAGAAAAAAACTGCTTATTTCATGGTTGATGCATATAAAAAAACAGTTCCGGATTTTTTTCCCGGAACTGTCAGTCGCAATTATGGCTCAGGCCTTCCTGCTCTTTTCAAAATCCAGGATGACCTGCTGCACCGTCTTGAAGGAAACCGCCAGAGCAGCTTCTTCCTCAGGGCTCATACTAAACTTAACCGTATCCATGACACCGCCTCTGCCGATGATGCAGGGCAGCGAACAAGCGCCGTGGCTGAAACCGTATTTTTCTACCAGGGACGTACTAACCGGCATGATCTCCCGTTTATCATGAATGATGGCACTGGCGATCCTGGCCGCAGAATTAGCCACGCCGTAGGCCGTACTGCCTTTCTGGTCATGAATCTTATAGCCGGCATCCCGCATCTTTTTCTGCAGGCTGTCTTTATTAATCTTCACATCCTTATCAATCATCTTAGCGGCATAGTCATCCAGGCTCAAACCGCCGATCCTGATGGAATTCCACATCACCGCCGCCGTAAAACCATGTTCGCCCAGGGCCACAGCTTCTATGGAACGGGGCGCCACATCAAACAGGTCCGCGATAAAACGTTTCAAGCGGGCGGAATCCAGCAGCGTACCCGTACCCATGACCCGGGCCGGGTCCATGTCCGCATATTGCGGTATCAGGTACGTGAGCACGTCGATAGGATTAGAGATGCAGACCACGCATGCTTTTTTGCAGTAGGGGCGGATGGCGGTAAAGATTTCCTCCGCCGCCTTGGTGTTAGCGTCCAGTATGTCCAGGCGGTTCTGCCAGGCCGAAACGGAAGGACCTGCGGTATAAATAATCACGTCCGAACCGGCCACCTCATCATACGAACCTGCGGTAAGCTCAAGAGGCGCGCCATCGTCCAGGATGCCCGCGTCCAGATAATCTGCCACTTCGCCCTGAACCTTCTTCACGTTCCTGCCGATCAGCGCCAGCTCGTTTACCCCCTGCATATAAATCAACCTGCCAAACACCGCCATACCTACATGCCCATTCCCTATGACCGAAATTTTCATGCTCTGCACTCCTTTTTCTTTCTCGTTTGTATTCGTAAATTGTCGTACCCCGGAGTATAAGCTCCGGGCTTTCTTCCTGCCAGGACCTTGTCTCACACCCGTTTAGTAAATAATACATACATCGTTAAGGTAAGCAATTTCACCCTTATGTCTGGCAAACCAGGCATAGCTTAAGAACCCCATAGCAATAACAACAAGGTATCAAGCATAAATAGCTGTAACATTCCCTTTGCCCAGGACCCGTTCAGTATGCTTATTAGTAATCATATCATTATTTTAACAGCATAACAAGTTTTGTGCTTGTGCGAAAATTAAGGATAACACTAAAAGGAATGAGTCCGGTAAAATACCGAACTCATTTCTTTTAGTTGCTTAAAAACTATACTTGGCAAAGACGCTGATAATTTCTTTATGGTTATTAGTAGATTTTTCACCGCGCAGTTCCGCAGCACCCGTCCACTTGCCACCTAATTTGCCATGCACGCCGATATTATAAGTTAAATAGTTCTTATCGTTATCAGTACCGATTGTAAACTGATTGTCACCATAGGCAAAGGTTCCGTTCAGTTCCGGATTGGCTCCGCTCAGCACTCTCTTGTAACCAACGCTGGCATCTAAGCCGCCATTTTTACCGATAGTGCGTTTCAGGCCCACACCGACTTCAGCACGCCAAGAGTTATTTACAACTTTGTCTAAGTTTTGTTTGAAATAGCTATTACCTGTTTCGCTATAAGCATCCTGCGTGTTATGAGTATACATAATCTTGCCATAAGGTTCGACCTGCCAGGCTTTCTTCCGGGTAGAAGGAATGAGATACTTCGCCTTAGCTTCCGCATCCCAAACCTTAGCCTTATAGTCACTGTTGACGGTACTGCCGTCCCAGCTGGTATATCTATCCATATCATAATGGTTATGACCATAGCTGAGGAGGCCTTGGTAATCCCAAGCACCGTTGCGATGATCTACATAGGTTCCCAGACGCCAATCATGGCTGTCGCCCGTGATATTTTCCATGCTGTAATGGGTCTTGCCGTAGCTAAAGAGACCGCCCACCCTGGTAGTCAGGTTGAGGGCCTTATCATAACCTACAGCGCCGCCAAAGCTCTGGTTCTTCAGATCTGCCACATTGCCATTAGTGGCATTGTAAGTTTCATAACCTTTAAAGAGTTTAAACCACAAATTATCTTTTGCATCCAGACTTACAGGTAAGCTGGTCTCAATGGTAGGAGCATCACCGGTTAAGGTCTGTGCTTTCGCCCTTACAGCTACAGCACCACTGAAATCTACAGTATCCATCCTACTATAAATGGTCTCTGCGGTTAAAGAGCTTAAGGGGCTCTGTCCCAGGAGCTGGGCCCTTGCCTCACCTGTCACCTCTTTCACGAAGGTCGCAGCCTCGCTCGTACTCTGATAAAGCACAGCATTCATAGCCTTCGCTGCTTCAGATGAAGGAGCCGTGTTTACTAAATTATGCAAGTCATTATTCAAGGCTCCGGACACACTGCTTTCAGCAGATGTTTTTCCACGGATATTGTATCCTATACTCTGTAACTGATACGCTTGAAACATGGCATTATTACCGTCCACTTGAACCTTCATACCCACCAAATCAGATAAATCCGTGGCAGTTACGTTGCCTGTAATGCCAGCCTGAGAAGTCAAATAAGTATAAGAAGTTTCAAGCATCGGTCTGGCAGTACCCGTCACAATCAGCTTGCTGCCTGTTAAAGTGCTCGCGCCGCTTACTGCCAGCTTGCTATTATTATATTGGGAATCCATGGCGATCTCGATGTTGCCTGTAGAATTCAAATTACCGTTGATTGTCAAGGTACCAACAGAGGACTGAGCAGATGTGCCTGAACCACTGGCAGCGGCCTGATATAAGTTACGTGCGGCAGGAGTGAGTCCCGGTGCTAAAGTACCGCTATTGGTCACATTGCCATTAACGGTACCGTTACCGGTAAAGGTAGCGCCGCCTGCTACGTTAACAGGACTCTGCAAACTGCCTGTGAGGGCAAAAGTACCAGCTGATACCTGCGTACCACCTGTAAATGTATTAGGACCTGAAAGTGCGAAGGTGCCATCGCCAGTCTTGATTACGCTGCCTGCACCGCTGATACGGCCCCCATAAACGGAATCCGTCAAACCTTGGGTTAGTTCTACGGTCAGATTAGAAAGAGTTGTTCTTTCAGGATGCAGTGCATCAGTGCCATAAATCTCGCCTTTGTTACCTAAATAAATTTCGCTGCCGCCGGCACCATTATCATTCAAAGAAACTACCGTGAAATCGCCACCGTTAGCTTCGTTAGAATTTTTGCCAAGTGCATATAAAGGCACGCTGAAATTCGTCACTTTCTGAGACGCCATCATGTTTTTGGTATCTACCCAGGTCTGTGTAGCTGCATCAAACAGATAAGAAACACCGTCTGCCAAAGTAACATTATCGGTTCCGGTAGTGCTATCAAGGCTGCTTAAATTAACGCAAGAAGGAATCTCGTAGGTAACACCATCCTGCCCTTGCACCTTCACCGTAATGAAATAATTTTGTCCGTTAGGCACATAAACAAACTTCTTAAAATCTACGGTGCGATAGCCTTTGTAAGCGCTGGTTCCGTCTTGACCAAAAGTACCGCTTTGGGTGTAAATGGTCTTTGTATCTGCAGGGGTAGAACCCTTGAAGCTTACAGAAACCGTATAGCTCATTGCATCTTCAGGCACATAGAAGCCCGCAGCCTTCAGCATCTGGCTGGAACCGCTGGTCAGCTTATGGGAGAAAGTGTAATTACCTGTAGCTGTTAAGGGAGAAACATTATAATCTTGTAGCATGTAATTTCCACCCTTAGGTGCATTGGTATTAATGGCAGTATATCTGCCTGAATCTGTTTCTGCTACATAGAATACTCCGGCTTGCAACGAAGAATCCTTATAAGAAATATGCAGATAACCATTAGATGCCCCTGTGTCGCCCCAGCTGTTGCGGACAATCCAGGCACCTTTAAGCTCGTTACCATTTTCATCTTTCATAATGTTGCCGGCAGCATCATGAAGCACATAGTCATCATCCCAGCCGACGATAGACACCCAATGATTAATGCCATATTCACCATGGTGATAAGTATCAACATTATCAGCGCCAGCCATATAAGCAACTTCAATTACGCCCAAATTCTTAATCATGGTTTTATAATAATCGGTATTATTTTTTAAATAGTCCAGCCCGGTACCATTAAGACTCTCTGGCAAAAGATTATACATATCATGTAAGGCAGCACCGCTGGAAGCACCTGTTCTATTAACGCCGGCCATGTCAATGCCGTTTGGATCGGTATCATAGGTATATTCTGCTTCCGAAGCGATACCATAACGTACTAAGGGGCTCACAAGTAACTGTGCTGCTCCTAATTGATTAAAAATACTAAATGTTACTGAAGGGTCAGCAGGTGTAAGAGGTTTATGCAAAGAATCATGATAGCCATCCGTACCTTTGCCATCCAAAGGCAAGGCATAGTTCAGCCAAGCCAGATACCTTTCACTAAAATCTTTATGAGGACTTGTTTGCCCACTAGCCAGCACTTGTCTATTAAAGCTGCTTTCCAAGCTTGCCATGCCGCCAAAGACCCAGCAAGTACTATACATGCCTTGGTTACGCACCGGGCCGACAACATTCTCCGTTGTGGCTGAAGTTCTATCCGTCTGGTCAGATAGGCGCCAATCATAAAAAGCAGGCAGATTCTCTGCAAAAACAGGCAGAGCACCTGTGCACAAACTTAAAACCACCAAGGCCGCTAAATATTTACGTTTTTGCATGGTCCCAGTCTCCCTAAACCAAATATAAGTAAACCACAAATTTTACAATATTATATTATATATTATATCATGATTTCACGCTCATACAATTATGTTATCTTGAACGTAACTACGGTCATCCAGAGCGTAGCGATGGCT
>CAXYYS010000085.1:0-7713 GCA_964293585.1 uncultured Acidaminococcales bacterium | reverse complement strand
ACCTTGTTATTCACAAAACGGTTGGCGATATTCTGCAAGTTGGACTGATCGGCCTGAGCGTTCTGCTGGTCAATCTTTAAATTCTCGCCCACCTTAAAACCTTTAGCGGCCAGGCCGTCCACCAAACCTTTATTGGCTGCGTCCAGGGCCGCATGTTGCACCAGTTGGGCGATGCCTACATTATAAACTTTTTTGCTCTCGGCAGCTTTTTTCTCCCCGCCGCCACAACCTGCAAAAAGCCCTGCCAGCATGGCCAGGGCTAAACCTAAAGCTACAACTTTCTTTTTGTTCATCATAATCCTTCCATCCTTCCTTACTACAATTTTTTACGTACGAACCTGCCTACAATCCTACATCTATATACCGGCCGCTACAGCCACCTGTGTAAACCCGGGCTGCCGCCAGAATATATTTTATTTTACCATGCCAGACCGGGTCCGTCAATTTACTGACAGCCTCCCCGGACCCTTATCTGGCATTCAGCCAGTCCTGAATAATTTCCATCTTATACGTACCGGTCCAGACCAGATCCTTATGTACCAAAGGCACCGGTTCACCTCCGGCTGTCAGCGGCGTTCCCGTAGCAAACAGCCCGCCGTCCAAAACTAGTTTCTGCCCCTCAGGACTCAGCAAAAAATCCAGGAACCGCCCGGCTGCCGCCGGATGTGGCGCTGATTTTAACAAGGCGGCGCCCATAATCTTAGCGCCATTGCAATCCTGCAACGGTCTTGCCGCCAACTCCCGGTGTTCCTTCTGCAGGGACTGCGCATAACTCAGAGGCAGTACCGCCACAGTTTTCTGGCCTTGATATACTGCCAGCGCTGCTTCGGCATCGCTAAGCACATAAGTAATTTCCTGGGTGCGCAGCTTCCCGGCAAACTCCAGGGCCCGGGGCTTACCCCACCACTGCCACACCGTTGTGATAAAACTAAAACCGGCGCCGCCATTTTCCGGACGGGCCATAACGATATCCCTGTATAAAACCGGCTGGGTCAAATCTGCCAGACTGCTGAGCACGGGAATATGCAGCCGCCGGGCCTTCTCCCTGTTTGTCAGCAGCGCCAGATAATCTACTGCCACCGGCGTCCAGCGGTTACTGCGATCTTTAAATTCCGCTGGGATCATGGCTGCCGGCTGATAACTTTGCAAATAACGCTGCTTATCCGCCTGATAATATTCCTCAGCCGTGCCGCCCAGCCAGATATCCGCCGGCTGCGTGCTTAAAAATTGCAGCCGCAGGGACAAAGGTTCCGCCGGCAGCTCTTCCAGCTGCACAATAATCCCGGTCTGGTCCGCAAAAGCCTGCGCCAGGGCCCGGGTCCGGTCCAGCCCCAGACTGCTGACCACGGTAAGATATGTACCGGGCGCCGCTGGCGCCATGGCCGCCGGTGTCTGTGTTGTTTTTTCTGTGTGCCCGCAGCCGCTCAAGAGTAAACTTAGCAGTACCAGGCCAAGCCAAAATTTTTTCATGATATGTAATTATACCACGGCCGGAGCCGGAGACCAAACAGGTAAAAAAACGGGGCTGCACCGCAGCCCCGTCGTAACATTTTATTCCCGGTTAAAAAGCATAACCTTGTCAAAGTCCAGATACACGGTCTCGCCATCGGCATAGGTGCCGTACTGGATACCTTTGATGATGACACGGATGACATGTTCGCCAACCTGCACCCTGTAATCCACGGAATCGCCCAGATAGAAGCGATGCTTCATGGAGCCTTTAATCATGCCGCCAGTTTTGCTCATCTTGATATTCTCAGGACGCACGGCGATGGTTACGTTGCCGGTCAGGTTCTTTTCATTGGCAAAGCTGTTCTCGGTGCCTTCCAGGAAAGCACGGTCGCCCTTGATGATGCCGGGCAGGAAGTTTACCAGACCGATAAAATCGGCCACCATCTTGTTGGCAGGATGGGTGTAAATTTCATAAGGCTTGCCAATCTGTTGTACCACGCCGGCGCTCATAACCACAATCCTGTCGCTCATGGTCATGGCTTCGGACTGGTCATGGGTTACATAGATAACCGTGATGCCCAGACGTTTTTGCAGGGCGGAAATTTCAAAGCGCATGCTCTCACGCAGCTTGGCATCCAGGTTGGACAAAGGTTCATCCAACAGGAGCAGGCTGGGATTTGCCACCAGGGCGCGGGCCAAAGCCACACGCTGCTGCTGGCCGCCGGAAAGCTGGTTCGGATAACGCTCGCCGTATTCGCCCAGATGCACCATCTCCAGGATGTTTTGCACTTTTTTGTCCCGTTCAGCCTTATCCACCTTTTTAATCTTCAGCGGATATTCCACGTTTTCGAACACGGTCATATGCGGCCATACGGCATAACTCTGGAACACCATACCGATGTCGCGTTTCTCGGGCGGTACGAAGGTGCCGTCCTCGTGGTTATTTACTACTCTTTCACCGATGACAATCTTACCTTCGGTGGTTCTTTCAAACCCGGCCACCATCCTTAAGGTCGTGGTCTTGCCACAACCGGACGGTCCCAGGAGGGAAACAAATTCGCCATCGGCGACCTGCAAATTAAAATCTCCTACGGCAGTTACTTTGCCGAAACGTTTATACACATGCTCAATAGATACTTGTGACACGATCTTTTCTCTCCTTTGTGGCCAAATTAAATGCTAACCGCACCTTTAGTAAGCTTATTCAGAACCAGGTTGCCTGCCAGGACGATCACCAGGATAATCACGGACAGTACCGAAGCGTTCTGAGTATCAGCGTAAGTCTGCAGCTCGTACAGCAACACACCAATGGTCTTGGTGTCGGCGCCGTAGAGCAGGTTGGACATGGTCAGTTCGTAGAAGCTGGGCATGAAGATCAGGAACCAGCCGGCCACGATGCTGGGCATAACCAGCGGGATGATAATATCTTTGCAAGTCCTGATCCAGCTGGCGCCGCTGTTTAAGGCCGCCTCTTCCAGGCTGATATGCACCTGGCTTAAGGAAGCCGCCACCGTACGCACGCTCATGGTCATGTATTTAACCAGATAGCCCACAATCAGGATCCACATGCTGGAATAAATATTGAGACCGTAGTTGCCGGAGAAGGTAATAATTAATGCCAGGGCAATAACGATACTCGGGGTGCTGCCGCCTAAAACTACCAGCAAATCCGGCAGGCTGCGGCCGGTAATATTGGTCTTAACCGACAGGTAAGCCACAAAGACGGCCAGGACCGTACCGATGCAGGCAGCAATGACGCCGTAAACCAAGGACCGTCCAATACTTTCCATGTACTGGGCGCTGGTAATAACCGGTATCCAGGGGTCGATGCCGAAGTTAGACCACTCCAGCCCCTTGCTCATACTCTTGATGAACGAGGTCATAACCACGGAACCGATAGGCAGGATAACAGCTACAAACGCATACGCCGCTACCACAAAGAAAGCCAGGTGTTTGAACTTGCCCAGCTCTACCATATTGGGGCGGGTGCTCTTGCCGCTGATGGTGGTGTAATCTTTCCGGCTTAGGAGCCAGCTCATGAAGAAGAGCAGGCCGTTAGCGATAATCATCAGGGACACGGCCAGAGCCGTGGCATCACGAATACCCTTGTCGTCGCCCATGTACACGAAGGTAACGATACGGGTAGTCATTACTTCAATGTTGCCCGGCATACCGACAATGGCCGGAATACCGAAGGCTGAACCTGCGGCAATGAAAACCAGCAGGCCGCCGGCCACGATGGACGGAGCCATCAAAGGCAGGGTCACATCCCACAAAGTCCGGAGCGGGGAAGCACCGGCCACACGGGCCGCTTCTTCCAGGGTCGGATCCATCTTTTCCATGGCGCGGGAAATAGTAATAAAAGCGAAAGGCGAATAGAACAGGGTCAGGACCCAGGCCAAACCGCCAATAGTATAAATATTAAAAGGCGCCGCGGACAAATGGAAAATATACTTGAATAAATCGTTCAGATAACCAACGCTGGGGTTTAACATCTGTACCCAGGCGATGGCGCCTACATAGGGAGGAATCATATAGCTGCCTACCAGGATGGTACGGAAGGTTCTCTTCCAGGGCAGGTCTGTACGGCCAATAAGCCAGGCCATAGGGAAAGTGATGATAACACTGGCTACCATGACCAGCAGCGAAAGCTCCACGGTATTAACCAGGGCTTTCCAGTTCACATTCTGGCTATAGACGGCCTTATAATTGCTGAAGTTAATGGCACCATCTACCACAAAGCTGTCATAAATCAGGATCAGCATCGGGAAGACGATAAAATAAAGCAAGACTAAAACAGAGATAGCGATGACGATGAATTTGCTATCAATACGTGGGAGATGTTTCACCTTGACTTCCTTTCCCCGGCCCAATGCCGGAGCAGCGCTCAGGGTACGCGCTACGAAAATGGGAAAATCAGGGACTACTCTGGCAGTAGTCCCTGATGGTAATACATGGATAACTTACAGGAACACCGCCGCTAACAACTTGGCAGCGGGTTACATCTATGCTTATTTATCCATAACTCTGACACGGAACTGTTCCTTAATCTTAGCTTCCTCGTTAGCCAGTTTGTTCCAGTCAATCTTAATGGCATTCGGGAGCAGAGTGGACAGTTTCGGTGCGCCATGAGGCGGCTCTACGTCGCCACGCACGGAGTGCATCCAGCCAGCGGTAACAGCCTGCTGGCCTTCCTTGGTCAGCCACCAGTCAACCATAGCCTGGGAACCTTCAACGTTCTTGGTGCTCTTGAAGATACCGATAGGCGAGTTGATGATGATGCAGCCTTCCTTAGGATAGCAAACCTTCAAAGGTTCATGTTTGGTCTCTTGCAGTTTCAGGATGTTTTCTTCCAGGATCATGGCGGCCATGTATTCGCCGGTCAGCAGCTTGTTCTGAATAGCGCTGTTGCCTTCTTCTACACGCAGGCCGTTAGCTTTTAACTTATCAAAATACTCCCAGCCCATCTTGTCGGCCAGAGCGCCTACTGCTACATAAGCGGTACCGGACAGCATGGGGTTAGGCATAGCGATCCTGCCCTTGTATTTAGCCTGGGTCAGATCGTTCCAGCTGGTAGGAATATCTTCTTTCTTAATCTTGTCAGGGTTATAAGCGATGATCATGTTGTTGATACGAACTGCCGTCCAGGCGCCGTCCGGATCCTTATCCGCGATAACGTCCTTCAGGTTGGGGCTCTTGTAGTTTAAGAGCAGTCCCTTGTTCTTCAGGTACAGATAGTAAGAAGGATCGGCAACCATCAGCACATCAGCGCCAACCTTGTTTGCCTTAATTTCTCCGGCAATCTTGGTCTTTACTTTTTCCGTGCCGCCCTGGAACCAGGTAACTTTTAAGTTCGGTAATACTTTGGCAACGTTGGGTTTGCAGAGCTTGTCCAGAATATCCGGGTAGATGGAGGTATACACCATTACATCACCCTTAACCTTGCTATTAACTCCTGCCGCAGCAGGCGCCGCAGCTTTTTTGTCGCCACCGCCGCCACAACCGGTCATAAGTACTGCCGCTAAAGCCATAGCAGCAGCTGCAGCTGTAAACATCTTGGTATGTTTCATAGATAAGTACACTCCCCTTCGCTTTATTTTTTACACGGAGATAAAAGGCGGGGACCCCGTCAGGCGGAGTCCCCCTCGCCTGACAGAACTTATTTATCCATTACACGTACGCGGAAGGCTTCCTTAATCTGAGCTTCTTCGTTAGCTAACTTCTCCCAGTTTACCTTAACAGCAGTCGGGAGCAGAGTGGACAGTTTCGGTGCGCCTGTAGGCGGCTCTACGTCGTTACGTACAGAGTGCATCCAGCCCTTAACAACGGCCTGCTGGCCGTCCTTGGAAAGCCACCAGTTCTCAATGGCTTTAGCACCATCGGGATTCTTGGTCTCTTTGAAAATTGCAATCGGAGACGGTACGCAGATGATACCATCAGACGGATAAACAACCTTCAGCGGTTCATGTTTTTCAGCAGCCAGTTTCAAAATGTTTTCTTCCAGGATCATAGCTGCCAGATATTCACCGGTCAGCAGCTTGTTCTGAATGGCGCTGTTGCCTTCTTCGACACGCAGACCGTTAGCCTTCAACTTATCAAAATACTCCCAGCCGTATTTATCAGACAGAGCGCCGGCAGCTACATAAGCCGTACCGGACAGCATGGGGCTGGGCATAGCAATCTTACCCTTAAAGCGGGGATCCAGTAAATCTTTCCAGCTCTTGGGTGCTTCTTCTGGTTTCAACTTGGTGGTATTATAAGCGATAATCATGTTACTGATCCGGACGGCAGTCCAAGAACCGGCCGCATCTTTATCAGCTACGACATCTTTCTGGTTCGGAGCAACATAATCCATCAGCAAGCCTTGTTTCTTTAAGGTTAAATAGTAGGAAGGATCGGCAACCATCAGGACATCGGCGCCTATCTTCTTAGCTTTAACTTCGCCGGCAATCTTGGTCTTTACTTTTTCCGTGCCACCCTGGAACCAGGTAACTTTCAAGTCCGGGAATGCCTTAGCTACATTCGGTTTGCACATCTTGTCGATGATATCAGGATAAATAGAAGTATAAACCATGACATCACCCTTGGGGCCTTTGGCACCTGCAGCAGGGGCCGCAGCCTTTTTGTCACCACCACCGCAACCGGCTAACAGTGCTGTAGAAACTGCCAGAGCTGCCGCAGCCGCGCACAACCATTTTGCTTTTTTCATTACCAATCCACTCCTTTGTGTATTATTGTATACTACTTATAAAATTCTCTCAGCCTAGGAGAATTCCTGCTTACAGTTGTACAAAATTTTAGCTTTTTTTAAGAAAATTTGTCACTTTTTACAGTCTCAGGCACTTTCGTCCAACCTGGCAAGACATTTGTTGTGAATTGTTCCCGCAGGGACATTTTTAATCCCGCAAGCTTGGCCCGGCTCTTTTCCCTACGCCGCACTCGTAAAAAGATTAGCATACTCTATTTTTTCCGTCCCCGCAGGCGCCGGCCTTAAATTGCCAAAAAGTTTAATTCCCAGTCCGGCACATAGGGGTGCTTACGCAGATAAATCTGATAATCCGGCTGCAGAGCCCACAAGGCCAGCGGAATTTCCCACAGATCCCGGTCATGATGGTAGGCCGCCAGAAAAAGTTTGGGACGACCCGCCAGTTGCCGTTTTGCTCCCTGCAGTACCGGCAGTTCTGCCCCTTCCACATCCAGCTTGATATACGTAGCCTGCTCCGTACCCAAAAGTTCGTCCAGGGAAGTTACCGGCACCGGCACCGCTTTTGGGGCTGGGCCCAGTTCTGTCAGCAGCGCTGCCTGGCGGCCGCTGGTAGCACTAAAATCCAGCGTACCGCTGGCGCTCCACAAACCCCGGGGCACACACTGCACCCGCTCCCAGTTTTTATCCCGGACCGCCGCCTGCAGTTTTTTAAAGTTGCGGGCATCGGGTTCGCAGGCATAAATTTGAGCGTAACTGCCTCCGGTCAGGTCTAAAAATTCCTGGACCGTATCCCCGTTATACGCGCCGCCGTCCACATAAACTTCCTGCCGGCCCAGGGCCAGCAGCTGTAAATCTTCCCGGCGCTCCGTAGTAATTTTTTCCAGATAGCTGATCTTGCCACTCAGTTTATAATTTAACGCCCCGGCCAAAACCTGCCGGGACTGGTCGTCCGCCAAACGCCGGTACACCAGCTCAATTTTTTCCGCTTGTTCCTGCAAGAGGGCCGGCGTCGCCACCTCATCGCCGGCAAAAACCGGCACATGGGGCGCCACCAC
>CAXYYS010000084.1:0-7721 GCA_964293585.1 uncultured Acidaminococcales bacterium | reverse complement strand
ATCCTGGTCAATCGTAATAATTTGTCTTTTCATCATGTTACCTCCTTGTGTTTCTGTGTTAACTATATTATACTTGGTTGCAGAAAGCGGTTGTTTTTACAACGAGGGTGTAAATAATTTATGACTACGGGCAGGGAACTTTTACCAACGACAACTTTATTTAGTGGCCTGAGCCTGCAAGAATGTGAGCAGGTCTTGCAGTGTCTGGGAGCCTACGAAAAAAAGTATGCCAAGAACACTTTTATTTATCATGCGGGGGATAAACAGGCTCAGCTGGGTCTGGTCCTGGAAGGCAGTGTCCAGGTGCTGCGGGATGATTACTGGGGCAACGAGAATATTGTGACGGTGCTGGAGGCAGGGGATACTTTTGCCGAAAGTTATGCCTGCGTACCGCAGTTGAGCCTGGGTGTCAGCGTCCAGGCACGCACCCCGGCCGCCATTTTGTTTGTGAACCTGCAGAAACTGCTGACACCCTGCGGCAAAGCGTGCCCCTTCCACCAGCGGTTGGTTCAGAACCTGGTAGGGCTGGTAGCGGCAAAAAATGTTGTCCTGCAGGAAAAATTATCGTATCTTACCCAGCGAACCACCAGACAAAAACTGCTGGCTTATCTGTCAGCGGTTTCCCGGAAACAACAGGCGGCACAGTTTACCATTCCCTTGAACCGGCAGCAGCTGGCGGATTTTCTTTCCGTGGACCGGAGCGCGCTTTCCAGCGAACTTTCCAAGCTGCGGCGGGAAGGCGTGCTGGAATTTACCAAGAATAAATTTATGTTTAAGAAGCCTAAATAGGTACAGGCAGGAGAAGGAGCCAAGCATGGAAGCTTTGCACAAGGATCATCCGGACACGGATAAAATGGTTACAGATAAAAAAGCCAAGGAGAAAACGGCTGAGCATAAAACGGCTATGGAGAAAACAGCTGCGAATAAAGCGACTGCGCAGAAAATGACTATGGCAAAAACAGCTGCGGAAGAGCCGCAGCATCACCGGCGCGTCCATTACAGCGGCAAATATCCGAAACGGTTTGAAGAAAAATATAAGGAACTGCAGCCGGATAAATACGGTGCTACCCTGGAGAAGGTGCGCAGCAAAGGCAGCACTCCGGCCGGGACCCATATCCCCATCATGGTGCGGGAAATCCTGGATTTTTTGCAGATAAAACCGGGACAGCAGGGGCTGGATTGTACCCTGGGTTACGGCGGGCACAGCGGCGCCATGCTGGCCAAGCTGGCACAGCGGGGGCATCTGTATGCCACTGACGTGGACCCCATCGAATCTGCCAAGACAAAAGCACGTCTGGCCAGGCAAGGGTACGGGGAAGATATTTTCACCGTCAAACTGTTAAACTTTGCCAACGTGGACCAGCTGGCAACCGAGGTAGGTCCTTTTAATTTCGTCCTGGCCGACCTGGGCGTTTCTTCCATGCAGCTGGATAATCCGGAGCGGGGTTTTTCCTATAAGACGGAAGGCCCTCTGGATTTGCGCATGAATCCTTTAAAGGGCGTGCCCGCTTCCAAACGGCTGAGGCAGTTGAATGAAGAAGAACTGGCCGGGATGCTGGAAGAAAATGCGGACGAACCTTTTGCAGCAGAGATCGCCAGGACAATCGTGGGAGATTTGCGGCAGGGAATACGGATTGAGACTACCACCGCCCTCCATCAGGAAGTGGTTAAGGCTCTGCAAAAAGTCCGTGTCCCGGACCGAAAGGAAGCTGTCAAGAAATCCAGCGCCCGGACTTTCCAGGCACTGCGCATCGATATTAACCGGGAGTTTGAAGTTTTATATACCTTTCTGGAAAAGCTGCCTTATATTTTGGCGCCGGGCGGCCGGGTGGCTATCCTGACTTTCCACTCCGGGGAAGACCGGCTGGTGAAGAAAGCTTTCAAGCATTTCCATCAGGAAGGCCTGTACGCGGAGATTGCGGATAATGTGCAGCGTCCTTCGGCGGAGGAATGTTTTAAGAATGGCAGGGTTAAACCGGCCAAGCTGCGCTGGGCGGTACGGGCGGATTACTAATAAGACAGCAGCTTGACTTAAGGAAGGAAAGGTCTATACTTAAGGGTAGACAGAATTGTGTAAGGCAAGGCGGGGACAGGGTGGTCTCCGGGAAGTTGGGGAACTTTCCGGAAGGACTACTGGTCGCCGCTTTTTTGTTTCTCCCATATTTATTTTAAATTTTTGACTTTGTATACAGTATACGAAGCCACGGTTATGCGCTATAATAATACTATAACATTATTGTAGCTATGTACTTGAGACGTAAGGAGGTTACCTTATGCTTTATAATTATTATCCGGGCTGTACCCTGTCTACCAAGGCCAAGGCTTTAGACCAGGCAGCCAGGGCCTGTGCGGCCAAATTAGGTTTTCCCCTGGTGGAACTGCCGGAGTGGCAGTGCTGCGGTGCGGTGTATCCGCTGGCGCCGGATGCCATTGCGGAGCGTCTGGGAGCCGCCCGGGCGCTAATCAGTGCCAGGGATAAAGGCGGGGTGCTGGTCACTTTATGCAGTGCCTGTCACCATGTCCTGAAACGGGTCAATGACGATCTGGCCCGCAACGAAGAAATCCGGAACAAGGTTAATACGTATCTGGAGGTCAAGGAGCCCTACCAAGGCGAGACTAAAGTGCTGCACTTTTTAGAAGTGCTGCGGGACCAGGTGGGTTTTGCCAAGCTGGCGCAGCTGGTCACCCATCCGCTCACCGGACAGAAGATCGGCGCCTACTATGGCTGCATGCTGCTGCGTCCTTCCAAGGTCCTGGCTTTTGACGATCCGGAAAACCCTCAGCTGCTGGAACAATTTTTGCAGGCGCTGGGCGCTACGCCGGTGCGTTACGGTATGCGCAATGAGTGCTGTACCGGTTACATGGCTGTTACCAATCCCGGTCTGTGTAAGCAGATGGTGGGAGAAATTTTACAATCGGCCCGGGACGAAGAAGCTCAGGCTTTGATCACGGCCTGCCCCTTGTGCCGCTATAACCTGGTGGTTAATGCGTCCCCGGCCCAAAAGTTGCCGGTGTACTATTTTACGGAACTGCTGGCCAGGGCGCTGGGCGTGCCGGTGGAGCCGGCAGCGGCAGAGCAGTCTGGAGGTGAGGGCTGATGGTAGAGAAAGTGCAGGAGCAGGTAGAAACTTTGCGCCGTTTAGCCAATACACCTGTGCGGGATTGCATCCAGTGCGGCCGTTGCAGCGCCGGCTGTCCCGTAGCTTTTAAGATGGATTTGCTGCCTCACCGGGTGGTGTGGGAACTTTCCCAGGGAAACCTGGAAACTTTGCTCAAGGCCACATCGCCCTGGCAGTGCGTTTCCTGTTTTGCCTGTCAGAACAGATGCCCCCGGGGCGTGAGCCCGGCGGCGGTAATGGAAGCTTTAAGGCTGACTGCCATCCGGCAGCAGGGCGCCAATAAATATGACGCCTCCCAGCTGGAAAATTTTGATCCGGAAATGCCCCAGCAGGCGCTGGTAGCAGTATTCCGGAAGTTTAACAAGTAGGAGGTAACGAAGGTGCAGAAGATAGGTGTGTTTGTCTGCTGGTGCGGCAGTAATATTGCCACCACCGTGGATGTTGCGCAAGTAGTTGCCGCCGTGAAGACGATTCCTAACGTGGCTTTTGCTGCCGATTATAAATATATGTGTTCCGAGGGTGGCCAGGAACTGATTCATAAGGCCGTGCAGGATTATCACCTGGACCGTATCGTGGTCTGCTCCTGCTCGCCCCGGATGCATGAGGTGACTTTCCGCAATTGTGCGGAGCAGGTAGGCATCAATCCCTACCTGGTGGAAATCGCCAATATCCGGGAGCAGTGTTCCTGGATTATCAAGGACCGGGCTCAGGCTACGGCCAAAGCTATTCAGCTGGCTAAAGCCGCCATCGCCAAGGTACGGTTCAATACGCCGCTGACCCCGGGTGAAAGCAAAGTAGTGAAACGGGCGCTGGTCATCGGCGGCGGTATTGCCGGGATTCAGGCTGCCTTAGACATTGCCGAAGCAGGGTACAAGGTGGACATCGTGGAAAAGGAACCTACCATCGGCGGCCGTATGGCGCAGCTGGATAAAACTTTTCCCACGCTGGATTGTTCCGCCTGCATCCTCACTCCCAAGATGATGGATGCGGCCAACCATCCTAACATTAAGCTGTATACCTACAGCGAGGTGGAAGCGGTCAGCGGTTTCGTCGGCAATTTTGAAGTGAAAATCAGGCAGAAAGCCCGCAGCGTGGATGCCAAACGCTGTACCGGCTGCGGCGTCTGCACGGAAAAATGTCCCTCCCGGAAAACACCCAGCGAGTTTGAACTGGGGCTGAAGACCAGGGGTGCTATTTATCTTCCTTTCTCCCAGGCTCTGCCCAAGGTGCCGGTTATCGACCGGGAGCACTGTCTGAAATTCCAGACCGGTAAATGCGGTATCTGCTCCAAGGTTTGTCCGGCCGAATGTATCGACTATACCCAGGAGGATGAGATTATTACCGAGCATTATGGCGCCATCGTGGCGGCTACCGGTTTTGAACTGCTGCCTCTGGATAAATTTGGCGAATATGGTTACCAGGATTCCCCGGATGTGATCACGTCCCTGGAATTTGAACGGCTCACCAATGCCACCGGTCCTACGGAAGGCCATCTGGTGTGCCCGTCCACAGGGAAAGAACCTAAGTCGGTAATCATCGTTTCCTGTGTTGGTTCCCGGGATACCAGCGGCCGGGGCAAGACCTATTGCTCCAAGATTTGCTGCATGTACAACGCCAAACAGGCCATGTACATCCGGGAAAAATATCCCAAGATTGACGTGACGGTATTTTATATTGACGTGCGTACACCCGGTAAGGCTTTTGATGAATTTTACCGCCGGGCGGTGGAAGAATTTAACGTGCATTATATTAAAGGCCAGGTCGGCAAAGTTTTGAAAGATGCCCGGGGCGGCCTGACGGTTTTTGCCAGCGACCTGCTCAGCGATAAGCATCTGATGCTGCATGCGGACATGGTGATTCTGGCTACGGCGGTAAAACCGGCGGCCGGCGCCAGAAAACTGGCCACCATGCTCACCGCCAGCATGGATAACGATGATTTCTTTACCGAGGCACATCCCAAGCTGCGTCCGGTGGAAAGTCCCACGGCGGGCATTTTCCTGGCCGGCATGTGCCAGGGACCCAAGGATATTCCCGAGACGGTTTCCCAGGCGGGGGCCGCGGCGGTGAAAGTGGTAGGGCTGCTGGCTAAGGATAAGTTGTTGACCAATCCCTGCGTAGCCCAGTGTCATGAAGCTATCTGCAGCGGCTGCCTGGCTTGCGAAAAAGTTTGTCCCTACGGGGCCATCAGTGCCGAGACCAGGACGGTCATCAACCTGGCCGGGGTCAAGGAACAGCGGACGGTGGCCGTGGTAAATACGGCTCTCTGTCAGGGCTGCGGCGCCTGCACGGTAGCGTGCCCGGCGGCGGCCATGGATTTGAAGGGCTTTAGTAACCAGGAAATTCTGGCGGAGGTGGATGCACTATGTTAGAAGAAAAAGTAACAGCTCCTGACAAGACGGCTGCACCCGCTCAGTTTGAACCCAAGATTGTGGCTTTCTGCTGCAACTGGTGTAGTTATGCCGGGGCGGACGGCGCCGGTACGGCCCGTAAACAGTATCCGGCCAACGTAAAGATTATCCGGGTGCCTTGTTCCTGCCGGGTGAACCCACTCTTTATCCTGCGGGCTTTTCAGCGGGGAGCGGACGGGGTCATCCTGTGCGGCTGCCATCCGGGAGATTGTCATTATATGACGGGCAACTATTATACCCGCCGCCGTTTAACCCTGCTCATGAGCATGCTGAATTTTATGGGCGTAGCCACGGAGCGCCTCCGGGTGGAGTGGGTTTCGGCTTCGGAAGGCGTGCGTTTTGCTGAGGTCATGACCAGTTTTGTGGCACAGATTACGGCCTTAGGTGCCAATGTAAAGTTGAGGGATCTGAGATGCAAAAAATAGCGGAACTGATGCGGCAGAAGGCGCAGGAACTTTTAAGCTACGGCCAGGTGCAGCAGGTTGCAGCCTGGCGCCGGGGCCAGCTGGCTTATGATAATGCTCCGGCCATCTTTAGCAGTCCGGAAGCATGTGCAGAGCTGGTTTATGATGAGTTTTGCCCGGCCAACCTGAGTAAATATCTCCTGGCGGCTACCAAGAAAAAACTTAAGACGGCGGTGTTCTTGAAACCCTGCGATACCTATGGCTTAAACCAGCTGCTCAAGGATAACCGGGTGCAGCGGGAATACGTGTACGCCATCGGCACGCCCTGTCAGGGGATGCTGGACATTAAGAAAATCCGGGCCCACGGCCTGAAAGGCATTAAAAAAATCAGCACCGGCGAAGGCCAGGTCCAGGTGGAAACGGTGTACGGCACTCATACCTTGTCCCAGCGGGATGTGCTGCTGGATAAGTGCCTGATGTGTAAAGGCAATGCCTATATGATTGCCGATACGGAAATCGGGGAGAAACTACCTACGCCGGAACGCCGGGGCGATCCTTTTGCGGCAGTCAAACGTATTGAGGCGCTGCCGCCGGAAGAACGTTTTAAGTTCTGGCAGCAAGAATTATCCAAATGCATCCGCTGCAACGCCTGCCGGGATATCTGCCCGGCCTGCAGCTGCGAGCAGTGCATCTTTGATAATCCGGCGGCGCCCGTAGCCGGCAAGGCTTTTGCGGACCCGGTGGAAGAAAGCATGTTCCATCTGATCCGGGCTTACCATGTGGCCGGCCGTTGTGTGGGCTGCGGTGAATGTGCCCGGGTTTGTCCCCAGGGTGTGAAGCTGGGACTTTTGAATTTAAAATTTATGAAAGATATTAATACATTTTACGGTCCGTATCAGGCAGGCAGCGATGCTACCACGCCGGCGCCCCAGGTTACCTTTACCCAGGGCGATGTGGAGCCGTCCGTGGCCGGACAGAAAGGGAGGAGCTAACCATGTTCAAGATTGCTAAGGCCAGATGGCCGGAACTGTGGCAGGCTTTAGCCCGGGAGGGCCAGCTGTATCTGCCGGCGTTAGTGGACGGTAAGACTGATTTTACCCCCTGGCAGAAAGATACCAAGGTGGATTTACTTACCGCCGTTACGGCCAAATCTCTGAAACAGTTGTTCTTTGCCCAGGTGGAGCCCCTGATGAATTTTCAGACCAGCTGGAAAAAGGTGGCGGTGACGCCGCAAAAACTGCCGGAGCAGCCTATGATTGCCTTCGGGGTACGGGCCTGCGACCTGGCCGGGTTTGCCATCCTGGATAAAGTCTTTCTTAAGGAACCGGTAGATACTTTTTACGGGGCGCGCCGTGAGCATTGCACGCTCATCGGTTTAGCCTGCGGGTTCCCGGAAGAAACCTGTTTCTGCCACACTTTCAATATTGATGCTGCAAGTCCGGCCGGAGATGTTCAGACCTGGCTGGTCTGGGATAACCTGTACTGGGAAAGCCGGACCGAAAAAGGCCGGCAGCTTACCGCAAAACTGGCGGCGCTGTTTACCGAGGCCACGGCGGCCGATAAGAAACTGGTGCAGGATCAGCAGGCGAAGATCAGGGAAACTTTACGGCAACTGCCCTTAGGCCAGCTGCATTTTAGCCCTGAGTTAGCCAAACACGAGCAGGAAGTTTTTAACAGCAAGGTGTGGGAACAGCTGTCAGCTACTTGTTTGTCCTGCTGCGGTTGTACTTATGTATGCCCCACCTGTCATTGTTACGACGTGCGGGATAATGTGGGCAAAGACGGACAAG
>CAXYYS010000083.1:0-7774 GCA_964293585.1 uncultured Acidaminococcales bacterium | reverse complement strand
ACGCTGTCCTGTTACCTGGTACCGTTTACGACACTACCCGGTGTTTGAGTTCGTTAAATTTATTGTAGCTGCCGTTCAACAACTGGGACAGGCCAAGTTCGATGATGGTCATCAGCGCCTCGCAGTCCATGTTAGGATCATTATACAGTGTGCGCTTCAGGCACAAGTCCTCATCGTTGCGGAAGACGGGATAGAGCAGGTGGTCGTTCTTTTCCTGGTTGAGCAGTTCTAAAAGCTCGTCCTCCCTCATCCCGGCTGAGCTCATAAAAGTAATAATCAGGTATACCAGCTCTCTCTCAAAGCAGACCAGCACCGTGACCTTAGGCGTACTCAGCATAGGCAGGGTTTCCTCATAACGAAGCATATCCGCCCGGTCCACGTCTATTACTTTCTGCTGCGCCAGTAAATACGTTCCCCATTGATTTTTGTTAACCATCGCGCACCTCTTTCTAATTAGCCGCCTGGCCGGAAGCCACCAGAGCGCACAGCTCCGGCCACAGTTCTCCCAGCAGGATGTTCAGTCCCAGCTGCAGGTTGCTTCTCACATCATCTACCGCCATCTGGGCCGTGTTGTTAAGCACCATGCTCATAAAAACCATCTCATTTTTTACAAAGAAACTATAAAAAGGCGTCCGTAAGGTGTACGTGTCCAGCAGCGTCAGCACCTTGGCCCTGGGGAAATCACGGATGTTGGGGCCAAAAGCGATAAGAATTACATCTGCGCCGTCCTCCATCAGGCTGAGCAGAACCGGCACTTCCTGCAGACCGCCGTCATCCAGGGGCAGCAGTTCCTTGTAAAAAAAGGTATCCGGATCGTTTTCGTACTCAGGTATGCGCTCCTCCGGCTTCAGCTGGCTGGCAAAATCTTTCAAGGTCACCATAAGCATCGCTCCTCTCACTAGAAACAGAAACCGGTCTGTATAATACAGATCGGTTCTACACAACACATTGGTTCGTTGTTGATAAGGTAATTATACCAAACAGGTTAGACAGACGTCTGACAGATTGGTATGGTTTATGGTTAAATTATAGCAAAAAAGCTTAGCCTTGTGGTCGCCGTCAGAGCGACATAGAGAAACAACAAAAAAGGACGCTGCACCATGTGGTACAGCGCCCTCACTCTGACTGTGTCTGAGACTTAACCCCTTGCCCGCCCTCGCTTTAACGTTAGTACCCGGTAGTAAAAGTACAGGATGAAGATGCACGTGTAAAAATGCTGGAACTAAAAGTAAAATTTAATCCCGGTTCCCGCGGGATACATTTTAGGTGTTAGTTTACCCCACTAACGGAGGGTTGGTACTCACCCGTCAACGCTACACCAAAGTCTCAGAGCAGTTCGGTGTTCCAGTTGCTCTGCTGGATGCGCACTTCCAGGAGACGCAGATCCTGGGACAGTTTATCCAGGCGGTTTTGTTGTTCCGCCACGGCCACCGTCGGCAGCACCTTGATCTCATCCCGGCACATGCGGCTGGTCAGATCGCTGGCTTCGTTTAAAAAGCTGCGCAGGATGCCCATTTTTTGTTTCAGGCAGTCCCGCTTGGCCAGCAAAGCCATGAGAGTCTCGTCCCCCACCTTGCTCACCGCGTTGGTTTTGTTGATGTGTACCATCAGGTACTCCAGACGTGCCAGAGCCTCGTCCAGCTTGGTCAAAAGCTCCCGGGGATCCTCTGTCGGTTTTTCACCCTCCTGGACCCGGGCATTGGCGTCCAAACGTTCATGGAGCCGTGCCACCAAAGTCTGCAGGTCTGCTCTTTCTTTCAATGCTTCTGCCAGTAACATAGTATCTGCCTCCCTTACAATTATCTTCTCAACTTTTTCTTTCCAACTTTCTCTTTCCAACTTTTTTTAGATAAATCTAGTATAACACACCTCATGGACAAATGTCGCCACAGGGATCACCGGAGCGAGACGCAGTGCAAGCGTACCGCTCCGAATTTTATTTTCCCTGCTGCCTATCCGTTCAGACCCCGTTTTCAGGATCATTGACCGTCTGGGTAGCGTTGATAGCAACCTGGGCTTTACCCTGTCCCCGCACATAAGCGGCGGTAATGGTCAGGGTACGGCGCAGGCCGTCTTCATCTTCGTAGTCGGAGATGAAGGGCGCCAGCAGCTGTTCCAGGATGGCGTTGAGGGCCCGCGCTCCCATCTTGCGTTTCCGGGCACGCTCCGCCACTTCCCGCAGCGCCTCCGGTGTGAAAGCCAGATCCACGTTCATGGCGTTGAACAGGCCCTCATAGGCACGCAGGATGGATTCCCGGCCGTCGGTCATGATCCTGACCAGCTCTTCGGTGGTGAGCTGCAAGATACGGCAGAGCACGGGAGTGCGTCCCGTCAACTCGGTGATGATGCCGTACTCCACAAAATCTTCCGGTGTCACCTGAGCCAGCAGGTCCGCAGCTTTAGCTTGAGCGCCTGCAGGTTTAGCCTGACAGCCTTCCTGAGCATCTGCCTGAGCATCTGCCTTGGCGTTCACCCTGGCATTTATCTTCGCTGTCACCGCCGGCGCCGCAAATCCTAAACGCTTAACCGGAGCCGGTTGCTCCCGCTCTAAGCGCCGCCGCACCACCTGGTCCAGCCCTACGAAAGCGCCGGCCATGACAAAGAGGATACCGCTGGTGTCCAGGTGCTCATCTCCCACTTCGTAGGTGGCGCCTTCCACCATCTTCAGCAGGTCATGCTGAAACTCGGCGCAGTAAGCTGCGTCAGGAAAGCTCTGGATGCCGGGCTTGGAAGCCTTCTTATCCAGTTCGTCAAAAAAGATGATGGCCCGCTCCGCCTGCCGCGCATCGCCGTGAGTCTTGGCTAGCAGCTCCTCCAGGATGTGGGAAATGTTGGTTCCCTTGTACCCGGTGGGGCTGTACGCCGGCGCGTCCACCTCCAAAAACGGTACTCCTGCCACCTTGGCCACCTGATTAAGCAGATGGGTTTTGCCGCAGCCCGTGGGCCCGAAGAGCAGGATGTTGTTCTTAGGCAGCCGTACAGAATCCGGAGCCAGGTCCTCCTTCTCCCTGGCTGCCAGAGCCTGCAGGTGTTCGTACACGGCTACAGACAAGGTAATCTTGGCCTGCTCCTGGCCGATCACATATTTATCCAGGTGCTCCCGGATTTCCGCAGGGGTGAGCATGGCTCCCTGTCGTCTATGTTTGCGTTCTTCTAAACGCTGGCGTAAATGTTTACGCTTGTTCTCTGTTTTTTCCATAGGAAACCTCCTTCGTTTCACTAAATGTAAGGTTGGATACCGGAACCGCAAGATCTGTTTGCGGCCGGCACTCCATTCTGGTACGGCAAAGGCGCCTCGTACCTGGCGTTTAAACTTAGGCCGGCTGCCGGTCCAGCACCGCATCGATGATGCCGTACTCTTTGGCTTCGGCGCTGGTCAGGAAGCGGTCGCGGTTGGTATCTGCCGCCAGGCGTTCCCGGTCCTGGCCGGTATGCTTAACCATGATGGTCAGCATGTCCTCCCGCACCCGCAGGATCTCCCGGGCGTGAATCTCAATGTCCGTAGCCTGGCCTTCCACCCCGCCCAAAGGCTGGTGGATCATGACCCGGGCGTAGGGCAGGGCGTACCGCTTGCCCTTGGCTCCGGCCAAAAGCAGGATTGCCGCCATGCTGGCTGCCATGCCCAGGCAGATGGTGGTCACCGCCGGTTTAATGTACTGCATGGTATCGTAAATCGCCATGCCCGCCGTGACGCTGCCCCCCGGGCTGTTAATGTACATGCAGATATCCTGGTCCGGGTCCTGCGCCTCCAGGTACAGGAGCTGGGCCACCACCACATCCGCCATGTAGCTTTCAATAACGCCGGTGACGAAAATGATGCGGTCCTTTAAAAGACGGGTGAAGAGGCCGTAGCCCTGTTCCCCGTTTCTGGTTTGTTCGATGATTTCGGGAATCATATTCATAAGAAATTTTCCTTTCTGCCTTGCGGCAACTGTTAACACTTTTTTGCTGACATGCTTAGGATAAACCAAACAGTCCTATTCTGCAATTTTAACGGAAAAACTTGCCTTTTTTCACGTTTCGTGATAAGCTTTTCACGAAATTTGGCACCGCAAAAAAATACCGCCCTCAAAGAGCGGTAAGGAGGAAACCATGAACTTTGCCGAACAATTAAAAACGCTGCGGGTACACAACCCCGCCTTTAAAACCGCTAAGAGCTTTGTAGATACGTTGAATAAACTGCTGATTGAGGATGGTCATGACAGGGAAACCATTGCCTACAACACTTACAGCACTTATGAAAAGGGCCAGCGGGAGCCACGTTACCTGGTCCTGACCTACATGGCCAAACTGCTGGACGTCTCCACCGATACCCTGCTGGGGGTCCAGGTAGAACCAGAGCAGGCGGATGTATGGAAATTACTCCTGGACCACCTGCAGCCCGGAGAGGCTCCTCGTTATAAGACCCCCGAACAGGACCTGATCGTTGCCAGCACCAGCGGCAAACTCTACCGTGTGACCGGTAAGGACTGGCAGACCCTGGTGCAACAGGCAGATGAGGACTGGCAGCAGGAACTGGATCAGATCAACCAGCGCCGCCAGCAAAAACTGGACCGTAGCATTGACAGACTGCTGCAACAGCAACGAGACAAACTCAAATTTAAACCGGACAGCGACCTGGGACAGATATTGCTATGGAGCATCAGCCTGAGCCTCAAAGACTTCAGCCTCAAGCAATTTAGGGAAAAATTTAAACCGGAACAGCTTGCCATCAATAATAATGGGGAAAGGTGCAACCTGTTCACCGCACTCTGCTTTGTCTATTTTACCGGCCTCAATCCCATCAAAAAAGACAGCCGGACCCAGGATTTTCTGAACGCGTATGATCTGAGCCACTATGCCCTCTGTTTGCCGGACAGCCTGAACACCAAGGATTTTTTGGACTTGTACCAGAGAATCTTATACCTCTACATCCCGAAAATACGCTGTCCGGGTCTGGAAGCCTACGTAGCTTATCTTCTGGATTTGGATTACGACAAGTTCAGAGAAAAATTTCAGGACTTCAAAGAACAGTTCCTGCGCCTGCGGGTACTCTTTTTAGACTATCTGATAAAAATAGACGACAATACCCTGCTGCAGATGCACGATATCACCGATATAGCCACCGGGAAAGATACTCGTTACATCAACTGTGACAGATTTTTCGAAAACTACAATGACTACCACAGCGTAGCCACGCCCTTCAAGCAAATGGAACTATTGATTATATGCGAAGCTATGAAATTAAAAATGGAACAAATTGCTAAAGACACGGCAAAACAGGAACAGCAGGAAGCTGCCCAAAAGGAAAAGCCGGCTGAGACAACCAGGCAGACTGGCAGGACTCGGAAACAAAAAACTAAAAAGGACGACATAGATAGGTAGAAAAAAAGGATAGACAAAATAGTTGGCAGACACCAAAAGGCGCTGTACCGTCAGGTACAACGCCTTTAACTTTAAACGTTCCAGATATTTTTCTCTTTCCCCCTCTTAGTTGCCACTACTTTTTGTGCAGCCTTTGGCATTAAACATGCAGGAAAATGAAATTTGGCTTAAAAATTGCCAGATGAGGCTTTAAGGGTTATCCTGTGTTTGTCAGCAAGACTTAAGAAAGGAGGTGCCAACATGGCACTGTGGTTAATCACCGACACGCACTTTGGCCATAACAACATGGTCCATCTGTGCGGCCGGCCGCAAAATTTTACCCGCCTTATCATGGATAACTGGCGCAAGATGGTGGCCAACACCGACACCATCATCCACCTGGGTGACGTGGCCTGGGGCGACGAGATGCTGGCCAAGGTTAAGCACCTGCCCGGGAACAAGATCCTGGTCCGGGGCAACCATGATAAGAAGGACTACGGTCTTTATTATCAGGCCGGGTTCAGCTTCGTCTGCGAAGAGACCGTGCTGCGCCTGAACGGGCTGCAGATTCTGCTCTCCCACCATCCCCACTACGGTCACACTTATGACCTGAACATCCACGGCCATCAACACGACCTGTACCGGGATAGCGATGCCCAGCTCTTTGTACCGCTGGCCCTGGAAACCCAGGGGTATGCGCCCCTCTTAGTAGGAGAGGAGCTGCTGCGGACGCTGCGCAGCTGGTCCGACTTGTTCAAGGCTTACGGTCAGGTACCGACCCTGAACCAGCTGAAGGACATCGGACCTGATCCCCTGCCCGAAGTACGGGAGCGGGACCGGGTGGGCACTCCCCAGACGCATATCCTGCCGCCGGAGTAAAACAGGTCAGGTAGCGGTCATTACAAGAAAAGGCGTTGTATCCACAAGATACAGCGCCTTATTTCTTTGCCTGCTTCCTAAGCTTTACAATGCGTATAATACGTATTATAATAATATTGAAGAGGTGAGAACATGCCACTGACCCCTAAAGAAATGATTCATCTTTTGGAGAAAAATGGGTTTGCATATATTCCCAGCAATAACGGTTCGCATCGAAAATATTACAATAAAAAGACCGGAATGACAGTAATAGTTCCTTATCATGTCAAGGAATTGAAAAAAGGTCTGGAGCAGAAGTTACTGAAACAAGCCGGGTTAAAAAATCCCCGGCGGAGGTGAAGTTATGAAGAAATATTTTTATCCGGCAGTCTTTCATCCGGAAGATGAGGGTTATTCTGTGAGCTTTCCGGATTTTCCCGGCTGCTTTACCCAGGGCGATACCATGAGCGAGGCTTCGGAAATGGCCTTTGACGCCATGGGTTTATATTTAGAAGACAAGAAACCAGCACAATATCCTGAACCAACCCGGCTGGAAAATATTAAATTACAAAACAAAGACAGAGTGGTTTTGATTCCTTTTAGTCCTCTGGCTTATGCCCAAAAATGGGATACCCATGCAGTACGCAAAAGTCTTACCTTACCGGCATGGTTAAATAATCTGGCCGATGAGAAACACGTGAATTATTCCCACATCCTGCAAGAAGCTTTGAAGCAGGAACTGATGGTGAACGAAGACCATAAGTAACGGTAAAATTTAACGGCCTCTCAAAATATCAAAGGCGTTGTATCCACAAGATACAGCGCCTTATTTCTTTGCCTGACAGTTTTTGCAAACAAAAAGTTTGGCAACCGCCATTTATTTTTTGCGGCTGAACAGCTTGGTTATTCTCCCTTCCGGGGTTTCCGTGGATATCACCTGTGATGTAAATCATGATGGCTGTCACTTCCTATACGGATAGTATAACATATCTGGTCCGCCCTGTTTAACAAATACGCTGGCTCCTAAGAACCAGCTTATTGTTTCTAAAATATAGTTTGCATCCTTGAACACCTATTTAACTCTTTCACCTCTCGATAGGTCCGGCGCCACGGGAACGTCCGTGTTCCTGCATCCACTTGAGCACGCCGATAACGAACTCCGCGGTAACCTTGGCGTTATCGCCGCCGGCCACCACCTTGGCCAGCATAAAATTCTCGTAACTGAAGAACATGTTCACGCCGCCGCCCATGCAGTACCCGTACTTGCGCACGGCATACATCAGGCTCACTGTGTCCGCCTCGTCCTGAGGGTCCATGTAACCGCCCATCATGCCTCCCCGCGGAAAATTCTCATCCACGATGCGCCGGGCTTCCTGGATCTGTTCCCGGGTCACCGGGATCGAGGGTACATCCTGCCATGTCTTTTGTGTAACCATGCGCGCCTCCCTGGCTGTTTCAGCCTGCTTAATGAAGATCATAAAACACATTTCCTGACATCTTAATTATAGCAAATTGCCTGGACAACCTGGTCGTTTGCGCGGCGACAACAAAGGCGCTGCACAGAAAATGCAAC
>CAXYYS010000082.1:0-7782 GCA_964293585.1 uncultured Acidaminococcales bacterium | reverse complement strand
TAGTTCTGGCCCTGAGCACCATGATGCTGGCAGCTTGCGGCGGCGGTGGCGGGGACAAGAAAGCGGCAGCACCCGCTGCCGGCGGCAAAAAACTGGTCGTGTATACTTCCATGAAGGAATCCCTGATTGGCGGTATCGTGGATGGTTTTAAGAAGAAGAACCCGGGCGTGGAAGTTTCTTATCAGTCTGCCGGCGCCGGCAAGCTGATGGCGAAGATCGCCGCTGAACGTCAGAGCGGTAAGATCCTGGCCGACGTAATCTGGACCAGCGAAGTGCCTGACTTCTACCAGATGAAGAAGGACGGCGTGCTGGAAGTTTATAAGACCCCGATCATGAACGAACTGATCAATCCCTTTGATGACTATGACGGCAGCTTTACCGCCGCTCGTCTGGGCACCCTGGGTATCGCTGTGAACACCGATAAGATTAAGAACGGCCCCAAACAATGGTCTGATTTAATGAAGGCTGAATACAAGAACGGCTTCGGCATCGCCGATCCCGCCCTGTCCGGCACTTCTTACATGAGCGTGGCCCTGCTGGAAAACAAATACGGCTGGGATTTCTTCAAACAATTAAAAGCCAACGGCACCAGGATTGGTAAAGGCTCCGGCCAGGTTATCGACGATACCGCTTCCGGTGAGTTAACCGCCAGCCTGGCAGTTGACTATATTACCAATGCCAAGATTAAGAAAGGCGCCCATATCGCCCTCTACTATCCGCCCGAAATGTTAGTCGTTCCGAGCCCGGTAGCAATTTTCAAAGGCTCTGCCAACATGGACTTGGCCAAGAAGTTTGTGGATTACCTGCTGAGCAAGGAAGCCCAGACTCTGATCGCCAAGGAAGGCACTCTGCCTGTACGTAACGATATCACCATGGATCCGAAGTTTAACCTGCCGGCTCCTAAGGATGCTATCTCTAAGTCCATCAAGGTAAAATACACCGAGATTCTGCCGAAGAAAGAAGCAACTATTAAACAGTTTACGGAAATCGTGGGCAAGAAATAATTTGGGTGCATAGTTATGCTGGCGGCGGGACGAATATGCGCCCCGCCGCTTTTTTAAATCTGGTTGTTACTGATCCAAAGGAGGATAGTACATGGATATTATCCGTGTGGAGGGTGTCGCCAAGGCTTACGGCGACCATCAGGTCCATAAGGACCTGACCTTGGCCATTAAAAAAGGTGAATGCTTTACCCTGCTGGGACCATCCGGCTGCGGCAAGACCGTGCTGCTCAGGATGATCGCCGGGTTTGAGTCCCCGGATGCAGGTAAAATTTATATTGACGATACGCTGGTCTCAGATGCGGACGACAGCCATCAGGAGATTCCCCCGGAAAACCGGGGCCTGGGCGTGGTGTTCCAGGATTATGCCGTGTGGCCGCATATGACCGTTTTTGATAATGTGGCATATCCGCTGAAGATTGCCAAACGTCCCAAGGACGAGATTAAGAAAAAAGTAATGGATATGATTGAGATCGTGGGCATGCACGGTTTGGAAAAACGTCTGCCTTCCGAACTTTCCGGCGGCCAGCAGCAGCGGGTGGCTTTAGCCCGCGCCCTGGTAGGCAATCCGTCCCTGATGCTTTTGGACGAGCCTTTGTCCAACCTGGACGCCAACCTGCGGGAAGAGATGCGTTTTGAGATTAAGGAACTGCAGCGTAAACTGGACGTGACGGTGCTGTATGTGACCCACGATCAGGAGATCGGCCTGGCCATCTCCGACCGGGTGGCCATCATGAACGAGCACGGCAAGATCCAGCAGATCGGCACGCCCTGGGAAATTTTCGAGAAACCGGTAAATCCTTTCGTCTTCAGCTTCATGGGCATTGCCAACTTTATGACCGTGCGCCGGGAAGGTGCGGACTATATGGTAGGCACCGGCAACCAGGTAGTACCCTGGGAGAAACCCGTAGGCGAGGACAAGCAGTGGTCAGCAGGTTTCCGTCCCTCCGACGTGAAACTGTCCCGGAGCGGGGAAGGCCTGCACGGTATTGTGAAACGCGCTAACTTCCTGGGCGCCATGATGGATTATCTGATCGAGATTGACGGCCAGCATCTGCGTACCAGCATCGAGACCCACCGGGCCCTGACCCAGGACCTGATGTTCAAGGCGGGGGATCCCTGCGTGGTCAGCTTCCTGAACCTGCTCTGGTTTAGGGCAGAAGAACTGAAGGAGGTGATTAAAGAATGAGCACTTCCTCCATTAAAACCAAGAGTTCCATCGGCGTAGGCCAGCTCATCCTTTTCTTATCCGTGGCCATCCTGGTCATCGTGGTGGCTTTCCCGGTGCTGCTCATCCTGTTTAACGCTTTCTGGGTAGAAGGCCATTTCAATTTAAAGAACGTGGTGGAAGTTTTGTCCGAGCCGGATACGTTTAAGGCTTTGAAGAACTCTCTCATCATCGCTTCCTGTACTACCATCGGCAGTACTATCGTGGGTACTTTCTTTGCCTGGCTGGTGACCAGGACGGACCTGCCCCACAAGACTTTTATGAAGAGCATGTTCCTGGTTCCTTTCATGCTGCCCAGCTTTATCGGGGCCATGGCCTGGAAGATGCTGCTCTCACCCAATGCGGGTTTTATCAACCAGTTCTTTATCCAGCATCTGGGTTTTACCGGTCCGGTCTTTAATATTTACAGTTATCTGGGTATCAGTACCGTGGAAGTCATGTACCTGTTCCCCTTCGTGTTCATTCAGGTCTGCGGCGCCTTGGAGCGCATGGACCCCACCCTGGAGGAATCGGCCCGGATTTCCGGTGCGGGACTGTTAACCATTACCCGTAAGATTACCATTCCCCTGGTGCTGCCCAGTATCATGTCCGGCGCCTTGTTGATCATGCTCTACTCCATGGCCCATTTCGGTACGGTCGCCGTGCTGGGTATTGAGAATGGTATTTATAACATCCCGACTTTGATTTACGAACGCATCCACCAGAGCGGCGGCAGTTTCGCCTCCATCAGGACCGGTACGGTGTTAGCCACGGTGCTGGTTATCTCGGCGGCCATCATCATCTGGGCCCAGCGCACTATTTTGGGCAAGGGCCATTACCAGATCATCGGCGGCAAGAGCTTCCGTCCTATGGAATTAAAGCTGCGCGGTCTCCGGATGCCCCTCATGATTTTCTGCCTGGCGTACATCGCTTTCACGATCGTGCTGCCTACGGTGGTCATCTTCCTGGTGGGCGGCCTGAAGACTTACGGCTTGTCCTTTACCCCGGAGAACTTGTCCCTGGATAACTACAAGTTCATCCTCTTCGAGTATCAGGTCACCCGGGACGCCATCTTTAACAGCGTTACCCTGGGCTTCTCCGCCGCGATTATTACCATGTTCGCCGGCGTGATGATCTCTTACGTTATCGTCAAGATGAAGGTCCGCGGCAAAGGCATCCTGGAATTCTTAGGCATGCTGCCTTTCTCCGTGCCCGGTTCCGTTATCGCCCTGGGCGTAATCTTAGCCTGGAGCGGCAAGTTCGGTATCAATCTGTATAACACGGTGTGGATTATTTTGCTGGCTTACATTGCCCGCTACATGGCTTTCTCTTTGAAAGCGAACTCGGCGGCCCTGGAACAGGTGCACGATTCCCTGGTGGAAGCGGCCCGCTCCTGCGGCGCTACCATGTGGCAGTCCCTGAAGGATATCGTTATCCCTCTGGTGCGTCCCGGCATGCTGGCAGCTTTCTTCCTCATCTTTTTACCGTCCCTGCGGGAACTGACGGTATCTATCATGTTGTATGCTCCTACCACCCGTACCATCGGCGTGGCGATTTATACCCTGAATGAAGACGGTGAAACGGTTATTTCCGCAGCCCTGGCCGGTATTGCCCTGATCATCATCATCGTGGGCCAGAGCATCATTAACCATTTCACGAAAAAGGAAGGGGCGTAAACATCATGTCATACGTACGCTTAGTGAATGTCACCAAAAAGTTTGGCGATGTGACCGCCGTGGACAATCTGAATTTTGAGATTGGCAAAGGCGAATGCTTTTCCATGCTGGGACCGTCCGGTTGTGGTAAGACTACGACCTTGCGGATGGTGGCCGGCTTTGAAGATTTAAGTGACGGCGAGGTGTGGGTAGGGGATAATTTAATGAGTTCTCCCCGCAAGAACCACTATCTGCCACCGGAAAAACGTAATTTCGGCATGGTCTTCCAGGCTTTTGCCGTGTGGCCCCATATGTCGGTGTACGAGAACGTGGCTTTCCCCCTGGAGATTCGCAAGCTGCCCAAGGCGGAGATTGAACAGCGCACCACGGATGCCTTAAAGGCCACCAACCTGCTGGATGCGGCTAACGAAAGTCCGGATTTCCTGTCCGGCGGCGGCAAGCAGCGGGTAGCCCTGGCCCGGGCCCTGGCTATTAACCCGGACGTGATGCTGCTGGACGAACCTTTGTCCAGCCTGGATCCTCATCTGCGGGAAGAGATGCGCTTTGAGATTAAGGAACTGCAGCAGAAATACGGCTTTTCCATTATTTACGTAACCCACGACCAGTCCGAGGCCATGGCGCTGTCGGACCGCATCATCGTCATGAAACTGGGCGTGATGCAGCAGATTGATACGCCGCTGAACATTTACAATCATCCGGCCAATCAGTTTGTCTTCAGCTTCATCGGCCTGTCCAATTTCCTGGACGTGGTGTGGAGAGACGGCAAGCTATATTTGAAGGGCGAGGGTGATAAGCTGGCCATGCCGGACGAACTGGTGCCGCCGGAAAATTTAAAGGGCGAACCGGAACTGTCCTTAGCCAGCCGGCCTTCTGAGATTAACTTTACCTCTATGACGGACCCGGAAGGACTCCACGGCGTAGTCAGCCGTAAGGCTTTCCTGGGCGAGATCATCGACTACCAGATTAAGGCCGGGGAACAGACCCTGCGCGTGCAAAAAGGCCGCCGGGATCCGGGACCTAATCCGGGAGAGGCTTGCGCGGTGCATTTTGACCGCCCCTTCTGGTACAAAGGACATGCCAGGTAAGTTAGAAATAAAGTTGCAGCCAGGTAGTAAGAAGGTGCAGGCAGTATGAAAATCGGTTTAATCGTCAATCCTATCGCCGGTATCGGCGGCAAGGTGGGACTAAGGGGCAGCGACGGTCCGGAGATTGTGGCGAAGGCCCGGGCTCTGGGCGCCGTGCCGGAAAGTAACGCCAAGACAGTGCAGGCTTTGCAGGCTCTGGCCCACAATACGGACCAGGCCGAATTGTATACTTGTCCCGGGGAGATGGGAGAAACGGCCTGTCAAAAAGCCGGACTGCCCTGTCAGCTGGTAACGGGAAAACGGGTTGGGACACAAGAAAAGGCAGCTGCAGCTAAAACAACTGAGACCACATTCGTCACTGCAACTGCCACAACCACGGTTGCAACCAAAACTGCAGCCAGTGTTGCGGACGCAGCTGTTTCTTAAAATTACGACCGCGGACACAGACGTTTTAAACACTACGTCTGCGGATACTACTGCCGCGGCCCGGGCTTTATGCCAGGCCGGGGTGGAGCTGCTGCTTTTTGCCGGCGGCGATGGTACGGCTCGCAATATTTTGGACGCCGTAGGAGAAAAAGTTACGGTGCTGGGGATTCCCGCCGGCTGCAAGATTCATTCCGGCGTCTACGCCCTCAATCCCAGGGACGCAGGGGAGCTGGCCGCTAAAGTAGCGTTAGGCAGAGTGACGGCTGTCAAAGAAGCCGAGGTCATGGACATTGACGAGAAACTGTTCCGGAAAAATATCGTCCAGGCCCGTCTGTACGGGTACCTGCGCATCCCGGACGACGCCCAGCTGACCCAGTGCAGCAAGAGCGCCGGTAATGCCGGGGAAGCGGAAGAAGTGGACGCCATCGCGGAATACGTGGCGGAAAGTATGGAGCCGGACGTGCTCTATATCGTGGGTACCGGTTCTACCACCGCGGCGGTGCTGCAAGAGCTGCACCTGCCCTTTACGTTGTTGGGCGTGGACCTGGTGTACAACAAACAACTGGTGGCGGCAGACTGTACGGAACAGCAAATCCTGGCTGCCCTGACTAAATATTCCAGGGTAAAACTGCTGGTCACGGTGATCGGTGGCCAGGGTTATGTGTTCGGCCGTGGCAATCAGCAGCTGAGCGCGGCGGTACTTAAGAAGGTGGGCAAGGAAAATATCATCATCATCGCCGCCAAGAGCAAGGTCATGGCGCTGCCTAACCGCCGTTTGTACGTGGACACCGGCGACGCAGAGGTGAATAAGCTGCTCAGCGGTTACGTACGCATCATCGTCGGCTACAAGTACGAGCTGGTGCTGCCTATCGGAGATTAGGTACGCAGATATATGAACAGGTTACAGGCACGATTGTGCCTAAAGCTGGCGGGTTACAGGAACAGCGTCTAAAATTTGCCAACTTAAACCCTGCACAACCAAAACTTTAAACCACACTGCTGGTGCTACGGCGCCGGCGGTGTTTTTTTGTGTAACCTTTGCTACAGAAACCCGGCTTGACTTTACCCTTAGGGCAAGGTTTATGCTGAAAATAGTAAAGGAAAAGGAAGTGAGCTTATGAGCAAGGATTTTGTCCATCCGTACATGCCCAACAGCGTGCCGGCCATCAAGAAGGCTATGCTGAAAGAAGTAGGCGTGAAGGAGATCAAGGACATCTATGGCAGTATTATTCCGGCCAAGTTGCTCTACAAGAAGCGTCTGGATTTACCGGAACCCATCTTAAGCGAGTACGAACTGAAACAGCATGTGCAGGGAATCCTGGACAAGGATGCGACCACGGAGGAATACAGCAGCTTTTTGGGCGCCGGTTGTTACAAACACCAGGTGCCGGCTCTCTGCGACGAGCTTAATTCCCGGGGCGAGTTTTTAACGGCTTACTGCGGCGATACTTATTCCGACCACGGCAAGATGCAGGCAATCTTTGAATATGCCAGCATGCTGGGAGAACTTTTGGATACGGATGTGGTCAGCTATACCCTGTACGACGCAGGCCAGGCCGTAGCTTCGTCCCTGAGTACGGCGGTGCGGGTACAGAAAGCGGCCGGCAGGCGCAACCGGAACGTGGTTCTGGTACCGGCCAGCATGGACCCGGAAATTTACGCCCAGATTTGTGAATATCTGCGGCCGGCGGTCCAGGTAGAAAAAGTTGCGTACGACCTGGAGAACGGTCGTATGGATCTGCAAGATTTAACCAAAAAATTAGCGGGCGGCAAAGTGGCGGCGGTCTTTTATGAAAATCCCAGCTACTTAGGTTTCTGGGAAACCCAGGCGGTAAAGATTGCCAAGCTGGCTCACGCCCGGTCCGCCTTAGTCATTGCCCAGCCCCAGGTTTCCGCCCTGGGTCTGGTGGAAAGTCCGGCGAACCAGGGAGCGGATATCCTCTGCGGCGATATTCAGCCTTTAGGAATGCATGTGCAGTACGGCGGCGGCCAGGCCGGGTTTATGGCCTGCCAGCAGGATGTCAAACTGCTACAGCAGTTCCCTACCTATATGTACGGCATCACCAAGACCAAGAACCCGGGAGAATTTGGCTGGGGCAGGGCGATGAACGAGCGTTGCAGCCACGGCAGCCGGGAAAAGGCCAACGAATATTTTGGTACGGAAACAGGCTTGTGGGGCATCACGGCGGGAATTTATCTGGCCAGCATGGGACCGCAGGGCATGCGGGACCTGGCTACCACCATCCTGCAAAACCTGGCTTACCTGACGGCCAGGCTGCAAAAAATTAAGGGTGTCAAGATCCGCTTTACCACTCCCGGTTTCCAGGAGGTCCTGGTAGATTTTAACGACACGGGCAAAACGGTGCGGGCCATTAACAAGGCTTTGC
>CAXYYS010000081.1:0-7824 GCA_964293585.1 uncultured Acidaminococcales bacterium | reverse complement strand
TTAAACCTGGAGGAACTGCTGACCGTCATCCGCAAACAGGATGATGAACGGCTCTTCGCCATTGCTGAATATTTCCGCAAGGGCGGCACCATAGACAAGATCCATCAGGAGACCATGATTGACGAATGGTTCCTGGTAAAGATCGTCAAGATTGTGGAGCTGGAAAAGAAAATTAAGGAGGGACCTCTGGACACAGCTTTGCTGCGGCTGGCTAAACAGCGCGGCTTTGCCGATGTGACCATCGCGGCCCTGACCGGCAAGACCTGGCAGGAAATCAGGCAGCAGCGTAAGGCCGCCGGCATCATCCCCACCTATAAGATGGTGGATACCTGCGCCGCCGAGTTTGAAGCGGCAACGCCTTACTATTACTCCACCTACGCCCAGGAGGACGAGGTGCGGGTCACGGACAAGAAGAAGGTCGTCGTGCTGGGCAGCGGTCCTATCCGCATCGGCCAGGGCGTGGAATTCGACTACTGCTCCGTGCATAGTGTGTGGGCCCTGAAAGAATTAGGCTACGAGACCATCATCATCAACAACAACCCGGAAACCGTCAGCACCGATTTTGATACGGCGGACCGGCTCTATTTTGAACCCCTTACCGTGGAAGATGTGCTCAACGTGCTGGACAAGGAAAAGCCGGAAGGCGTCATCGTCCAATTCGGCGGCCAGACCGCCATCAACCTGGCCGGTCCTCTGGAACAAGCCGGGGTCAATATCCTGGGCACCAGCGTGGACGGCATCGACCGGGCGGGAGGCCGGAAACGTTTTGAGGAACTGCTGCCCCAGTGCAACCTTCCCCGTCCCAAGGGAGAGAGCGTCACCTGCACCGAGGATGCCTTTAAGGCAGCTCAGGATGTAGGTTATCCCGTCATGGTACGCCCCAGTTATGTACTGGGCGGCCGGGCCATGGAAATTGTCTACAACGAAAGTGAATTAAAATACTACATGGATAACGCCGTGCAGGCTTCCAGCGACCATCCCGTCCTGGTGGATCATTATCTGATGGGCACCGAGGTAGAGGTGGACGCCATCTGCGACGGCAAGGAAGTCATGCTGCCGGGCATCATGGAGCATATTGAAAGAGCAGGAGTGCACAGCGGCGACTCTATCGCCGTGTATCCTCCCCGCAGCTTGAGCGAACATGTCATCAAGACCATCATCGACTACACGAACAAGATGGCCCTGGGCCTGAACGTGAAAGGCATCATCAATATGCAGTACATTGTCCGGGACGGCAACGTGTACGTGATCGAGGTCAATCCCCGGTCTTCCCGTACGGTGCCTTTCCTGAGCAAGGTGACCACCATCCCCATGGTGGACGTGGCTACGAAATGCGCCATGGGTATCTCCATCCGGGAACAAGGTTATAAACCCGGTCTGGGTTTCTTCCCCGATTATTATGCCTGCAAGGCGCCGGTGTTCAGCTTCAACAAGATGAGCAACGTGGATATTACCCTGGGGCCGGAGATGAAATCCACCGGCGAGGTAATGTGCGTGGACTACCAGTACTCCCGGGCCCTGTACAAGGCTTGTATTGCCAGCGGCATCGATGTGCCTGATGAAGGTTCCATCCTCATTACCGTGGCGGACCAGGATAAACCGGAAGCGGTAGAGATTGCTGCCGGCTTTAAGGAATTAGGTTACAACGTGGTGGCTACGGAAGGTACGGCAGCGTACCTGAAGGAACACGGCGTGGAGGTGCAGGTGGCCATCAAGGTCAGCGAGGACACCCATCCCAATATCATCGACCATATTAAAGAGGGCGATGTGGGCATGATTATCAACACCAGCAATCACGGCCGGGATGCTGAGCGCGACGGGTTCAAGATTCGCCGCTGCTCCGTGGAACACGCTATTCCCTGCCTGACCAGCATGGATACGGCCCGGGAACTGCAGCGCGTCATGGCGGCTATGCGGCATCGCCGTATCGTCAGCATCGTAGCTTTGCAGGACCTGTCCTGGGAAAGATAAACACAAGTGCCGGGCAGCTTGCCACCAGCAGGCTGGTCCGGCCTTTGAGTAAGTAAAGGAGCCAGTATGACCAAATTTTTATGTACGGCCAGGGTGGTGGGGCAGTATATGCTCAACGCCACTACCAAACAAATTGATCTGATTGCGCCGGACATTGCCCGCACGGCGGTGCCGGGCCAGTTTGTGAATGTGCAGGTGAGCCGCCATACGGCGCCGCTGCTCCGTCGACCTTTAGGCGTGGCGGCTGTGAATAAGGCGGACGGCACCATTTCCCTGATGTACCGCATTATCGGCGAGGCCACGCAGATTTTGGCAGATGCCTGCAGCGGTGATACTTTAAGCGTGATTGGACCTTTGGGCCATGGCTTTGACCTTACGGCTAAAAAACCGCTGCTTATCGGCGGCGGTTTAGGCCTGGCGCCGCTTTACTATCTGGCAGCGGCTTTGCAGGCGCAAAAACCGGCGGTGCTCATGGGCGGCAGGATTGCGGACGACCTGTTCTGGAAAGAAATTTACCAGGACTACTGCCCGGAGCAGTATCTGACCACGGATGATGGCAGCCTGGGTACTAAGGGTACCGTCATGGCGCTGCTGCCGGAACTTTTAACTAAGGGCTATGACTGCGCCTATGTGTGTGGTCCCGTGCCCATGATGAAGGGGGTGGCCGCGGCTTGCGCTAAGGCCCAGGTGCCCTGCCAGGTTTCCCTGGAACGCTACATGGCCTGCGGTTTGGGCGCCTGCCTGAGCTGCTCCTGCGGCGGCGTGGGCAAACGCTTAAAAGTTTGTACGGACGGGCCGGTCTTTTGGGCTCAGGAGGTGGCAGAATGGTAAAGGCAAGATGCGCACACCGTTTAGCCGTGAACCTGGCCGGTCTCAAGATGAAAACGCCGGTAACCACGGCTTCGGGAACTTTTGGCTTCGGCCTGGAATTTACGGATTTCCTGGATTTACAGCAGCTGGGCGCGGTGACGGTAAAGGGTACCACCCTGCTGCCACGGGCCGGCAACCAGGGCCAGCGGGCGGTAGAAACGCCTTCCGGCATGCTGAACTGCGTGGGCTTGGAAAATCCCGGCGCGGAATATTTTTTGCAGGAAACTTTACCTAAACTGAAAAAATATAAGGTCCCGGTGATCGTGAATATCGCCGGCGCCAGCCCGGAAGAATACGGCGAGCTGGCGGCCAAGCTGGATGTCCCCGGCGTGGCGGCGGTGGAGATTAATATTTCCTGCCCTAACGTGAAAGCGGGGGGAATCGCTTTTGGTACCAATCCTCAGGCGGCTGCAGCGGTGGTGCGCCAGGTGAAGGACCATACTTCCAAGGTGGTCATCACCAAGCTTTCGCCTAACGTGACCAGCATCACAGAGCTGGCTCTGGCGGTGGAAGCAGCCGGTACGGATGTGATTTCCTTAATCAACACCCTGATCGGTATGAAGATTGATGTGGAGCGGCAGCGGCCGGTGCTGGGTAATATTACCGGCGGTTTATCCGGTCCGGCGGTACGCCCGGTAGCGGTGCGCATGTGCTACGAGGTAGCGCAAAAGGTGAAGGTGCCCCTGATCGGTATGGGCGGCATCATGAACGCGGCGGATGCCCTGGAATTTTTCCTGGCCGGCGCTAATGCCGTGGCCGTAGGTACCGGGAACTTTGTGGACCCCACCCTGGCCGTAGATATTTGCGGCGGCCTGCTGGAGTATATGGACCGGCACCAGGTGAAACAGATCAAGGACCTGGTAGGTTTGGCTTTGCCGGGTGGTAAGCGCTGCTAACGGCAGACGCTCCGGGCAGGACAGGCTGTGCGGACCTGTGACGGCTCAGATTGCGCCGCCGGTACGCGGATATTGTAAAGAAAGGTTGTGCCAAGATGCAGGCAGAAGACCGTTTAATCGTAGCCCTGGATTTCCCTACGGGGGAGCAGGCGAAGGCACTGGTGCGGGACTTGGGTCCGGCCGTCCGTTTTTATAAGGTGGGCATGGAATTATATTATGCCGCCGGGAACGAGATCATTAAATTTTTAAATGACCAGGAGAAGCAGGTTTTCCTGGACCTGTAGCTGCAGGATATTCCCAACACCGTGGCCGGGGCGCTGAAAGTTTTAACGGCCCTGGGCGTGGACATCATCAACGTGCACGCGGTGGGGGGACCCAAGATGCTGCAGGCAGCCCGGGCGGCGGTGACGGAACAGGCGGCGGCTTTAAAGATACAGGCGCCCAGGTTAATCGCCGTAACCATCCTGACCAGCATGGATGCGGCGCAGTTTGCGGCTTTGAACTATAAGAATACCATTCCGGAGCAGGTTGTGGCTCTGGCCAGGTTAGCCAGGGAATGCGGTTTAGACGGGGTAGTAGCTTCGCCTTTAGAGGCGGCGGCCATCCGTCAGGCCTGCGGCCCGGATTTTCTCATCGTGACCCCGGGAGTGAGACCGGCAGGCGCCGCCCAGGGCGACCAGAGCCGGGTAGCTACTCCCGCCGGTGCGATCAAGAACGGCGCCAGCCACATCGTGGTAGGGCGTCCCATTACCCAGGCGGCGGATAAAAAAGCGGCCGCGGCGGCTATCGTGGCCGAGATCAAAAATGTAAAATAAAAAGGCGAGGTGCGTCATGTTAAGCGAACAAGATGTGATGAAGATGTTAGAAGAAACCCAGGCCGTGCTGCACGGACATTTTTTACTGACCAGCGGGCTGCATAGCCCCATGTACGTGGAAAAGTTCAACGTGCTGCAGCACCCTAAGTATACGGAAAAGTTATGTCAGGAAATTGCCCGCCGTTATGCGGACGACCACATTGAACTGGTCGTAGGTCCCACCACCGGAGGCATCCTGCTGGCCCATGAGACCGGCAAGGCTTTAAATACCCGGGCTATCTTTACGGAACGGGAAAACGGCAAGATGACCCTGAAACGCGGCTTCCAGATTCCGGAAGGCACCAGGGTGCTGGTAGTGGAAGATATTGTTACCACCGGCGGCAGCGTCAAGGAAGTCATGGACGTGGTGCGGGAGCACGGCGGCCAGGTAATCGGCGTGGGCCTTTTGGTAGACCGCAGCGGCGGCAAGGTGGATTTTGGCGTGCGCACGGAAGCGCTGCTGCACTTAAACGTGCCGACGTATAAAGCAGCGGACTGCCCGCTCTGCAAGGATGGCAAACCCCTGACCAAGCGGGGCAGCACCGGCAAAAATAATCCGGTGAAAAAATAATTTTGTCAGCTCATAGTTCAGAACGAAGAAGAAATCAGGACATAAAAATAACCTGAAGCCAAACTTCTAATACGTAACAGGCGGGTGAGGTGCTGCTAAGCAGGGAATCAATACCTCAGCGGTCGGCCCGGCGGGCTACGCCGGGCCGGGGACCGCGTGGAAGCCACAGGGCGGTAGCACTGGGCGCCCTGCGGGCAGCACTGCGCCCGCCTGTTTTTACGTACTTGAAATTACATGTGCTTCAGGTTTTATTATGTTCTGACTAAGTTTACTTTTCCATGGTCACGGCAATATTATGAGCCAGCTGCCCCACTTGCGCTTCCTGCTCCGGGGTCAGGGCGGACTTGATGGTAATCTGGGGTTCAATCCAGATAAGATTTTTGAGCACGCCCAGCTGTTCCCGGATGAGCTTGCCGGCCACCGGCGCCCAGCTGCCGTTTTCCAGGACGGCGAACTTGCGGTTTTGCAGGTTGTGGGTAGCCAGGTCGTGAACCAGGGTCTGCATGGTATCAAAGATGCCGTTATTGTAGGTGGCGCTGGCCAGGACGATATGACTGCAGCGGAAAGCTTCGGCTACCAGATAGGATGGATGGGTGGTGGACACGTCGTACACGGCGATATCCTGTACGCCTGCCGAGGCTAACTTAGCGGCTAAGAGTTCCGCCGCCTGTTCCGTATGGCCGTAGATGCTGCCGTAGGCAATGAGCACCGCCTGGTCTTCCGGTACATAGCCGGCCCAGCGCTGGTATTTTTCTAAGAGCCAGCCCAGGTCCTGTCTCCAGATAGGACCGTGCAGCGGGCAGAGCAGCTGGATATCCAGCCCGGCGGCTTTTTTGAGCAGCGCCAGCACCTGGGGACCGTACTTGCCCACGATGTTGGCATAATAACGTCGGTATTCCGGGAGCCAGGCGCCCTTGTAATCATAAGCATCGGCAAAGAGATTGCCGCTTAAGGCGCCAAAAGTGCCGAAAGCGTCGGCGCTGAATAAAACTTTAGCTGCAGCATCGTAGGTGACCATGACCTCGGGCCAGTGAACCATGGGTGCCATGTAGAAGGTAAAGGTATGGCGTCCGGTAGTCAGGGTGGCTTTTTCCGCCACGGTCTGGATGCGGCCGGTAAAGGCCGGGCCGAAGAACTGGGCCAGGAAACGTGCTCCCTGCAGGGAGGCGATGACCTTAGTCTCGGGATGGCGGCGCAACAGTTCCGCCACCGTGGCGCTATGGTCGGGCTCCACATGCTGGATGACCACATAGGCCAGAGGCTGGCCGGCCAGGGTGGCCTCCAGGCTGCTGAAGAACTGGTCCGCTACCGCTTTATCCACACAATCGAACAGGATGGCCTGTTCATCTTTGACCAGATAGGTATTATAAGCTACGCCGCCGGTGAGCGGGTAGACATTTTCAAATAAGGCCAGGCGTCTGTCGCTGGCGCCCAGATAATACAGATCAGAAGTAATTTGTCTGCCAGAATTCATGATGACCGCTCCTTAGACAAAAGCGCCCGGGACCAGGTTGTCCCGGCACCGGACGCTCGCTGTACTTACATCTTGGAAAAGTTCGTCTTGTCTACGCCGCACAGGGGGCAAACCCAGCTCTCCGGTAATTCTTCAAAGGGGGTGCCGGCGGGAATATTGGCTTCCGGGCAGCCTGCTTCGGGATCATACACATAACCGCAGACGTTGCATACATATTTTTCCATGATCAAACCTCTTTCTTTAGCACTGAAATATTTTCCCGGTAGCAAGTTCGAGTGTCTTGATTTTCCCCGGGATGGTTGTTTAAATTATACCATAAAGTTGCCAAATGACATAGTGAAAATTCTGTAAGGAAGTTATAAAAGTTGATAAAGAAGGTAGCAACTTCCCAAGAAAAGTTGTACAATAGAAAAAATACCGTACCGGACCGGACAGAAGTGCGGCCGGCTAACGGCAGGCAGCAGGCATGTAGCTGCAGTTTAACTTTAAAGGAGATGTTCTGGTAATGGCACCAAAGGCAGACACGCAAAATCTTTCCCTGCTCTGCGATTTTTACGAGCTGACCATGGGGAACGGCTATTTCAAGAATGGCTTTTATAAGAAACAGACCTATTTCGATGTATTTTTCCGTACCGTACCCGACCAGGGCGGTTATGCCATTGCTTCCGGTCTCCACGATATCATCGCCTATGTGCAGAACCTGCATTTTGAGGATAAGGATATCGAGTTTTTACGAGGCAAGGGCATCTTTGACGAAGGTTTTTTAAAATATCTGCGGCAGTTTAAGTTCACCGGAGATATTTACGCCGTGCCGGAAGGCACCCCGGTCTTTCCCTACGAACCTATGTTGACGGTGCGGGCGCCTGCGGCGGAAGCACAGTTGATGGAGACTTTTTTACTGCTGGCCATTAACCACCAGTCCCTGATTGCCACCAAGGCTAACCGCATCGTGCGGGCCGCGGAAGGCAGGGCGGTGATGGAGTTCGGTTCCCGTCGGGCTCAGGGCATCGCCGGTGCGGTCATCGGCGCCCGGGCGGCTTATATCGGCGGCGTCAAGGCTACGGCCTGCACCCTGACCGACGCGCTGTACGGCGTACCGGCAGCCGGCACCATGGCCCCTTCCTGGGTGCAGATGTTCCCCACCGGAATGGGAGCTTTTATGACTTACTTCCAGCTTTTTCCCCCTTA
>CAXYYS010000080.1:0-7897 GCA_964293585.1 uncultured Acidaminococcales bacterium | reverse complement strand
GAGTACCTCGCCAATAGCCAGCAAAGACGTTCCTAAAGAGGCCGCCAGTTTTTGCCGGGCCGCCTGCAGTTCTTCCGGCTTTTCCAGACGGCGTGCCCCCGGTTCCGGCGCCGCCGCTGCCGCTTTTACTTGCTGATCGGCGCCCTGCCATAGAAACATCTGCACCTGCTGCTGTTTATAAAACGTCGGATAAGAAAGCAGGATCCGGTACGCCTGCACCTTCTGATTTAAAGCAGGCACCTCATCCATGTCCACCGTATGCACCTGGCCGTCCGGGGTCAACAGCAACGCCATGACTTCGCCTTCGAAGGCTATAAAACTCAGGTAGACCGTGCCTTCCGGCAACAGTTTACCAGCTTCCAGGTGTATTTCTGCCCGGCTGCCAGTCCCAACTGCCGGGGTGTAAAGGCCGGGCTTGCGCCGGCCGCGATTTTTTGCGTATAAACTACCTGACCGTCCTGGCTCTTGATGACCAGTTTCCCGAATTTTACATTCTTCACGGCAAAACGGATGGCCGTAGCCGGCAGCACCGTGGAGCCGTTACCCAGGCTGACTTCCAGCACCGGTTCCTGTACCGCGCCCCGGGAAGAACCCAGGTAGAAATCTTCCACGCTGTTCCAATAACCGAAATATCTGTTCACCACGGCTTCGGTAACGCTGGTGATCACAGAGGGCGGATCATACACCACCTGGAACACCCCGTCCCCTACGGATACACATTTGGCGTAAGGGCCGCAGCGCTGGCCAGGTTGCTTAACATCAGTGCTACCACCAGAACTAAAAATACCATAAACTTTCTCTTGCCGGACATAAAGCGCCTCCTATATCATACTTAGCGTACTAATTAGCGTTTATATAGGAATATTATACTATATGCCAGAATATTTTGTGCATCTGCTTTCATTGATGGAAGATTTATAACCGTAACAACTGCTGTTAATGGCGGCGACAAAAGTATACGCAGCGCCTTCTAACCTATACAAAGACGGCAATCTATGCTAAAATTGAGATATAAATTGTGAGGTAAAAACATGTTAGAAACTTTACGCAAGCAGGTTTACGCAGCCAACATGGAATTGCCGGCCCGGGGTTTAGTAACCTACACCTGGGGCAACGTAAGCGGCATTGACCGGGCCACGGGCTTGGTGGTGATCAAACCCAGCGGCGTGCCTTATGAAGAACTGACACCGGCTAATTTGGTAATCGTTAATTTGGAAAACGGCGCCACCGTGGAAGGAAATCTGCGTCCGTCTTCGGATGTGGACACCCATCTGGAATTGTACCGGCAGCTGCCCAAGCTGGGCGGCGTGGTACACACCCATTCCACCTGGGCCACGATTTTTGCCCAGGCAGGCAAAACGATTCCGGCCCTGGGTACCACTCACGCCGATTATTTTTACGGCCCCGTCCCCTGCACACGTCCTCTGACGGAACAAGAAGTGGCGGAGAACTACGAATTAAATACGGGCAAAGTGATTTGCGAAAATGTGAAGGAATTTGTCTCCGCCATCCTGGTGGCAGGCCACGGTCCTTTTACCTGGGGCAAGGATGCGGCGGAGGCTGTGTACCATGCGGTAGTTTTGGAAGCGGTGGCCCGGATGGCTTTTCATACTTTGCAGCTTAATCCGGAAGCGGCGCTGCCGGAGTATGTTCTGGATAAACATTTTGCGCGCAAGCACGGACCCCACGCTTACTACGGCCAGAAAAAATAAATTTAACAGGTGCGGCAGACGCAAGCAAGATGGCCCACCTGCCTGATACCTTAGTTTTTACTTGGGCATTAATGCCTTACGGCAAAAATAATAAAAAGGAGATGCACAACATGAAACTGAAAACGATTTTAGCTACCACCATGGCAGGCCTGATGCTTATCGCAGCCGGCTGCGGCGGCGGCGGCGGCGACAAGAAGGCTGCCCCTGCCGGCAAGACTCAGGATTTTAAAGGCAAGAAACTGGTGATGTACGTATCCTTCCATGAGGATACCGCCAAGGGTTTAGCCGAGCTCTTTAAACAAAAGACCGGCGCGGAAGTCAGCTTTATCCGGCTGCCTACCGGCGAAGCTACGGCACGGCTGCTGGCAGAAAAGGATAACCCCAAGGCCAGCTTGTGGATTGGCGGTCCCAGCGATGCCCACGAACTGATGAAGGCGAAGGGCGTGACGGAAAAGTATGAGAGCCCCAACCTGAAACTGATCCCGGCGGAGTTTAAGGACAAGGATGCTTACTGGGCCGGCGTGTACATCGAAGCTTTGGCTATCGGTGTAAACCAGGACCGTTATGACAAAGAGTTTAAGGGCAAGGTAGCTATGCCTACAAAGCTGGAAGATTTACTGAACCCCGCCTTTAAGGGCGAAATCATCACCCCGGATCCCAAAAAGTCCGGCACCGGCTACACCTTTATCGCCAGCCTGGTACAACAGATGGGCGAAGAAAAGGCTATGGCTTACCTAAAAGATATGAAGAAGAACGTGGCTCAGTACACCCCGTCCGGTTTCACCCCCGCCCAGAAAGTCGGCGCCGGCGAATACCTAATTTGCTTAAACTTCCTGGAAGACCAGACCCTGGTTTCCAGCAAGGGCCAGAAACTGCACAGCACCGTGTACCCCAATGCAGGCTGGACCAGCTGCGCTATGAGCAAGATTGCTAACAAGAACGACGACGACGCCCTGGTCAATGCTTTCTTTGATTTCTGCTTAACCAAAGAAGCCGGCGCCATTATCAGCAAGACCACCAGCGCTATCAGCTGCAACCCCGAAGTTGCTCCTCCGGCCGGCGTGCCCCTGCTGAAAGATATGCCGCTGAACAAGAAGTTTGATATTAAGAAAGCCGGCGAGATGAAGAAGTCCCTGCTGGAAAAATACAGCGCCCTGTAATTTAAAAAAGTCTGCCTGGAAGTTAAATGTAAAACATTCGCTGCCAAACAGACAACCAAGCATTAAGAAGACCTGCGACTTTAGGGCCGCAGGTCTTTTTTTGTTGGTATCAGCTATAAAACTTACCGCAGATCTGCAGCTATTTCCCGTAGGCCACGATTACCGCCGAAAGCAGTAAAAATCCCAGCAGTCCGATGGTTAAAAACCTGAGGCCGGGCAGGAAGGCGGTCTGCAAAATTTGCCGCATGGAAAAATCGCTGTAGGCGCCGGCGGGAAGCTCTTCCAAACTACCGTCTTCCCGGAGGCGTTTAAAAATAGGATAATCGTACACCACCACCCGCCCCAGGCGCATGTACAAGACCGGGACGAGGATTCCTACCAGGCACATCCAGGGCGCCGCCCCGTACCAGAGCAGATTGCGGGTGGAAAAACCGTTCAGGACAAACCCCAAAAGAAGCGGCAGGAAAAACGCTGCCACGGCGGCGAGGATCCACTGCGCCACCCGTCCGGGGGAATAAAAACTTACCGCCACGGCCTGCAGCTGTCCCTGAATCTTTTCAAAAAAAACGGGCACGGCACGTGTTTTTTCCGTAAAGGCTTCGACCACGCAGTTGCCGTTGACCCGGCGCAGGCGCTGGGCCGGACCGGTAAAAACGGCGCGTAGATTTTTGGCGCTGCGGCCCTGGGTAAAGACGCAGAAGGCGATAAGACCGAAAAGCACAGTAGCTGCTGCCACCAGGCTCCAGTCCATTCCTGCTAAAGAACCGCTGGTATACCAGAGACCGGCGGCGGTCAAAACCGCCAGGCCCAAAGTAGTCAGGAGGGGTTCCCGCAGATAGGCTTTATCTTTTTTAACTGCCAGGGCTGCCACAGCCACCCGGCCCGTCTGACCGTTAATGGCTGCTTTCACCTTGCCGGCCTGCACCAGATACACGGGCAGCAGGATGGGCAGCACCAGCATATTTTCTGTGCGCACGTTCAGGTGGATGCCCGTAGTCTCCAGAGCTTTCTCCACCACCGGCGTATAATCGGCGGCTACCTCGTCCGCCACCCGGTGTTCCAGTTCGGCGACGCTTATATCCTGCAGCTTCACCCGCTGGCCGGTCAGGTAGGCAAAAGCAAATTCCCGCGTTCCTTCCCAGTCAAAAGGTTCAACGGCGTCCAGGAGCAGATTATCCAGTTGTTGGGAAGTGTTGATGGCCACCCCGTCCAGATATCCGCCGCAGTGATAATGGCGGTCCGTGTTGTCCCGGCTCACCTGACAGCTGACCGGACCTTTGACCAGCTGGTAGGGCAGGTAATAACCCTGCAATTGCTGCAGACTGCCGTTTAAAATTTTCGCTTCCGGTTTGTCTTGATTGGCGCCGCACCAGTCCTGTAAAAAGTGCAGGGCTTCGGCCCGGGTAACGTTAAAAGGTATGACCAGTTCCGGAAAAACATCGCTGGCCAAAAAATCCCGTCGCACTAAGCTGGTGCCGCAAAAGGCACATTTGCTCAAAGCTTCGCCTCCGGCCACCACCACGTTGGCGCCGCACTTGGGACAGGTGTAAATTTCTTTGTGCAAGGTTTCCAGCTGCCGGCGAAATTCCTGCTGCCTGGCCTCCCGCCAGCTGCGTTTAGCCTGCAGAGGTTCCGTAATAGCCATGCGGGCGCCGCAATAAGTGCAGTGATAGTTCTGGTGCACCACGTCAAAATCCGTGGGCGAACCGCAGCCGCTACAATAAACCAGCACCGGATTTTTTGCTTGTCCTGCCTCTGCCATGCTGCTCACGCTTCTTTCCGCTCCTTTTTTATATTGTAACAAAAAAGCGGCGGCGCCGTACTGAGGCCAAGCACAGGAAAAAATTCCCACCGCAGCTGTAAAAGTTGCAGTGGGAGTTGGTGTTTATAGGAGTCAATGTTTATGGAAGTTTGCCTTTCCGGGAGTTTAAGTTTTTAGAAGGTATGGGCGATCAGCCACTTTTCAGCGGTCCGGACCTGGTCCGTAATATCCGTGCCATCTTGCAGGATGACTTTTTCCTCTGGCAGTTTGCCGTGAATGTCGGCGTGGAGAGCTGCCGCCACCGCGTTCTTATAATAGTTGTTGTCGTCCGAAAATCCGGGGTTGGGCTGAATCTGGCAGATGTTCCAGGCCTGCAGGATGGCGCTGACCGGCACCCCGTGATATTTAAGGCCGGCATATTTACTCAGGTCCGCCGTACCCAAAGGGCCACTGGCGCGGTACAAGGCTTCCGCCTGCCAGAGCAGCTTCTCTTCGTCTGCTGCCAGGGGCGCCGCCGTCTTCATCACCCGGCAGTTATCTTCCACCTGGGCCAGGGTGGACATGCCCGAAAGCACGGCCAGCACACCCTCCATGTTGGCGGCAAAACGCAGGGCCCAGGAAGTCATGGACTGCCGGGGCTGACGGGCCAGCAAAAGTTTTTCTGCCGCCGGAGGCAGCTTGGCCAGGCCGCCGCCTTTCACCATTTCCATGATGATGACCTGGCGGCCGTGTTTGCGAATCACTTCGTAACATTCCTTAGCCTGGACCAATTCGCTGTGCCAGTCCACATAGTTCAGGGCAATCTGGACAAATTCCGCCTCCGGATGTTCCGTCAGGACCCGGTCCAAAAGTTGGGCCGAGCTGTGGAAGGAAAAGCCCAGGTGCTTAATCTTGCCTTGGGCCTGCCACTGTTTGGCATGCTCAAAAAGATGGGCCGTTTTCACGATGCCGCCCCGGCCGTCAATGCCGTCATAGTACACCGTCTGAATATTATGCAGCAGGTAATAGTCAATATAATCCACTCCCAGGTTCTTTAGCTGCTGCGCAAAAATGGGTTCTACCTCGTCTTCGCTGGTAATCCCGAAAGTCGGGAACTTGGTGGCCACAGTAAACGCGGTGCGGGGATAGCGCTCCACCACCGCCTTGCGTGTTGCCTCTTCGCTCTTGCCGTTGTGATAAACATAGCTGGTATCAAAATAGGTAAAACCTTCCGCCAAAAACTTATCCACCATCCGGTTGAGCTGTGCATAATCAAAATTAGTCGGCTCCCCCTGCAGTACCGGCAGACGCATCATGCCAAAACCCAAATGCCAGCGCGCCGCCAGCGTACCCTTCATCTCTGTACCCGTAACTTGCATAATCGGCCTCCTTCGCTGTGGCTAGACGCAGCTTCTTTAAAATGATCCATAGTCTGCAATCATTATATAATCTGGAGCAGACTCTAAGTCAAGTCCCGGTGGCGACACGATTTTTTTACCGCTGTTACTTTTCCGTTGCTTTTCAAACATACTTTTCGCAACCGCCGGCGTATGCTTAGTTTAGAAACAGGAGGGATGTACCTATGCGTTTACAAATTTCTGAGCATCTGGAAGTTATTGGAAAAGTCATCATCAAGGAAGAGAAGCGTTTTTCGTTCCTGGCTTATGTAATCCACGGCCCGCAAAATATTCTTATCGATACCCTGCCGGAACGTTCGGCGCCTATGTTACTGGAAGCCCTGAAAGACATCTTGGGTAGCAAACCCTTGGACGCCGTCATCGCCAACCATTCGGAAGAAGATCACAGCGGCGCTTTGACCGCCGTGCTCCAGGCTTACCCCGGCGTGCCCGTTTACGGTACGGCCAACTGTCAGCGCCGTCTGGGCGACAAAGTACCCGCAGCTACTTTCCACGTGGTACACACGGATGATACCGTGACCCTGGGCGACCATAAATTTACTTTTGTAGAAACACCCGGTCTCCACTGGGACGACAATATGGTGACGCTGCTGCTGGACGAGGGCATCCTCTTTTCCAACGATTTGTTCGGTCAGGCTGCCGCCGCCGAACCTTTTACGGACGATGCTTACACCCAAGAGCAGTTGCTGGCAGCCACCGCCGTTTATTACCAGCGGGTCTTTGCCCCGGCGTCCTTAGCCCAAAGATTGGTTTTAAAAAAGATTGCCGCCCTGCCTTTTAAATTGATTGCTCCCGGTCACGGCCTGGTCTTACAAAAATATGCCCGGGACGTAGTGAAGTTTTATCTGGACAAACTTAAAGCGTAAGAAATTACCGGCGTAAAAGAAAATTGCAAGTTTAATAATTACAAACGCAAAAAGTTATCAGCATAATAAATTTAAAGCCAAAATTATTGCGGCCCAAGTTTTTAAGTAAATGAAAGAAGGAATAACAATGACCAACACTTATGTAAAAAATATCGAACACGAAAAAGTTCTTAAGCTGACTTCTCTGGTGACAGCTATGCCCGGCCAGGTGGTCAGCCGCACTTTGGCTCAGAACGACGCGGTCAGCATCACGCTCTTTGCTTTTGCCAAAGGCGAAGAGATCGGCACCCACGATTCCAGCGGCGACGCCATGGTCACGGTTCTGGAAGGCACGGGCCGTTTTACGGTGGCCGGCATCGAATACATTTTGCATCAGGGGGAGACTTTGGTGATGCCTGCCAAAAAACCTCACGCCGTGTATGCGGTGGAAGCTTTCAAGATGCAGCTGACCGTGGTATTTCCCAGGTAATAGGAGGGAGAGGATTTAGAATATCTGGTGCCGTCCCTGACCCAAGCTCAGTACGTACATGATCTGCGTTTTGCCCCGGATGAGGCGCTGCTAAATCGTTATCTTTCCCACTGGTGTACCTGGGAGGAATACCGGGATGCGTACCAAAAACAGTTGCAGGAAAAGAATTTGCCGGCGGCTTTTCAAGACTCGTATGGTAAATATCATTGCATCTGCATCCTGGGTACGGCTACCAAAAAACGCCGCAGCCACAGCGAGGCGCTGGCGGAAATTTTGACGGCGGGGAAAAAATAAAAAACTCCCAGCGTAACTTTTAGAGCTACCTCAATTGTAATTTGAAAATCTACTTGAATTTTAAAAAAGCCTGTAAAAACTAACTCAAATATTAACCTGGAATTTTGTGTTACAAATATTTTGGCAGAAGTCCAACATAAAGTTGGGCTTCTATTTTTATGTTATGATATCTCTGCTGGCGGAAGGAAATAGAATATACCAAAGACCATATCCGCAGGACCAGGATATTTTATTGCG